>CAZSLS010000012.1:0-62762 GCA_964607575.1 uncultured Planctomycetaceae bacterium
TTTCGTGCGGCCTTGCCGAAAGCCAAGGGCTCATGTCTGCTCGATGTGGTCCAGGCGTTGTGCGTCTTGGCCGATGTGAAGTCGGTAGACGGTCTGAAAAAAGCCGCTTCCAACTCAGATCGCGAGATTCGCATTACGGCCCTTCAGGGCCTGGCGAGAATCGGCGACGCAGGCTCGGTGGACCTGCTCATCAAGGCCTCCGACGCCAAAGACGCCTGGGAGAGAGTCCAGACCGCCAGGGCATGCCTCGAACTGGCCGAGAAACTCATTGCCGCGGGCAAGATACCCCAAGCCAAGAAGATCTACACGCACCTGCAGAAGACGCGAAAAGATGCAGGCGAACGCTACGTGGGCGACATAGCAGCGAAAGCTTTGACGGCGAGGCCTCTTTAAACACGGTTGCGCACTAATGTTGTGCTGACACGATTCAAGTGGCCGGCGACACTGCGAGAACAATGTCGTCGGTCGCTTCGCGCTGGCGCAGATTCGATCAACATGCCGCATTCACATTACTCTCTACCGGCGGATAAGAGCATGACACAGACAACGAAGAAGAGAACGGTCCGGATTGTAGCAGTGACTGCGTGCTTGGCGTCTCTGGCGTGGGTTTCACAGGCGTGGGCCGAGAAGGCAGGCGTCAAGGCGACCTGGCCGCAATTCCACGGACCGGATCGCACCAATGTTTCGCCCGACAAGGGTCTGCTGAAGCAGTGGCCCAAAGATGGGCCCAAGATGCTGTGGCAGTACGAGAAATGCGGAACGGGATTTGCGACGGTGTCGATCGTCGACCAGATGATATTCACCTCGGGCGACTTCGGAAAGGTGCAAAAGGTCCTGGCGCTGGACCTCAGCGGAAAGCTGCTTTGGGAAGCGCCCAACGGCGCCAGTTGGCGCGGTCCGTATCCAGGGGCGCGCACGACCCCGACCTACAGCGAGGGGGCTGTTTACCAGATGAACCCGCACGGACGTCTGGCGTCGTTTGACGCCAAGAGCGGTAAGGAGTTGTGGGCGGTCGAACTCCAGAAGGAGTTCGGCGCCGCTCCGAGGCGATGGGCGATGGCGGAAAATGTGATCGTCGAAGGCAAGTTCCTGTACTGCTGCCCGGGCGGTGAGAAAGGCAGGATCGTCGCGCTGGAAAAAACCACCGGAAAGACTGTCTGGGCCAACACCGAGATCCCCCAGATGTCCGCGTATTGCTCGCCGATCATCATCACCCACAACTCTGTGCGCCAGTTGATTAACCTGATGGCCAAGTCGGTTGTCAGTGTGGATGTAAAGACGGGCAAACTGCTGTGGTCCCACAAGCACATAACCAAGCACGATCAGAACGTGACCTCGCCGCTGTTTACCGGCGGACTGATCTGCGTATCCAGCGGACACAAGACCGGCGCGCGGATCCTGAAGATCGCCCCCGACAACCGCAGCGTTGAAGAAATCTGGTTCAATCGGCAACTTGACAACTGTCACGGCGGTCTGCTGCTCGTCGACGGGTATCTCTACGGCACGGGATGCAGAATGTCGCCGCTGGGAATGGTCTGCGTTAACGCCAAGACCGGAAAAACTGCGTGGAACTTCCGCCCGCTGTCGAAAATCTCACTGACATTTGCCGACGGCCTGATGTACGGGATGAACAACCGCGGGCGGGTCTGGTTGGTCAAGAGCGATTCGGAAAAATGCGAGATAGTCAGCCAGTTCAATCTTCCCAAGGTCAGCCGCGCCGAAACGCTCGGACATCCGGTGGTGTTCGGCGGGCGACTGTATCTGCGCAACGGAACTGCACTGCACGTCTACGACGTGCGCGGGAGCGAATCGAAGTAGGGGGGCGTGCGATCAGAAGTTCTCGTCTTCGCAACCGCAGCGACTGCACATACTGACGAAGAAAGCCAGGAACGCAAACAGCACTCCGACTACGCACAGTCCGGCGCTCGGTTGGGCCAGCCAGAATAGTGCTTCCTTTGCGTCGCCGGTACTTCCGAGTCCCGGCGACGTCAGTGCGGCTAGTGTCCAGAACACCGAATACCCCAACGCTCCCAGTCCGATACACAGCGAACCTGCAAACTTGATGAAACAGGGCGTCCTGCTAACGGCCATGAAGACTATAAGGGCCAGTGCGATCGCGCCGAGCCCGGCGGCATGCATGTGTGCTCTCTTGCAGTAGACCCACGACTTTGCGGTGATCTTATCCATCTTGGCCTGGTCGCCCTTGTACACGGTCTCTTTTACGGCTTCGGCTTCGGCCTTGAGGTGACCTTTAACGTCTTTTTCGTAGAGTCCGAAGGCTGCTCCCAGAGCAAAAGCATAAAGAATGGTCAGAAGTGCGAACAATGTACCGAGTTTTGCGGGCTTGATCCTGGCGATACCGTTGTCACTCATGGTTTCCTCTTTCGTTGCATGGCGGGGTGATGGATAGTACTTCAAACGCAGTTATCGCGTTTACGGTTTCTGCATTGTAAGGATGTGGGTATACGCGTCCAGTACAATTGACAGTTTCTATGGTATTGCTATGATGGAGGTGTAGAGTTGAGGGCATTCGGTTATGAACAGGATCATTGTGTCCATAGTGTGGTTGCTGCTGGTCGCCTTGCCCCCGGGCCCGGCGGCTGTGATCCGAACCGTTCCGCGCGAGGTGGAACCGACAACCAGGCCGGCTGCTGCTTCGCGGCCTGCGCCCAGTCGCAAGTTGACTGTCCGCGTGATGGGTAATGACTGGGGAGATGCAAACGCCGGCGAAATTCGCGGGGTTCTGGAATCCGCCGCCGGCGAGTTGTGGAGGAATTTCCCCGAGCGGCGCCTGCATCCGATAATCGTTCAGCGAAGCCGGCGCCATCCGCTAACTCTCTATCGCAGGGGTCCCAAAGGCGAGTACCTGATAAAGGTGACCCCGAAAGGGCGATTCTGGTGCCAATTTGCCTACCAGTTCGCACATGAATTCTGCCACATCCTTGCGAACTATTCGCACAAGACCCCGCCGGGCAACAAGTGGTTCGAGGAGTCGCTGTGCGAGATGGCGTCGATCTACGTGATGCGGCGGATGGCTGTTACGTGGAAAACCTCGCCTCCGCCCCCGCAGAGCAAGAGCTACGCGAGGGCTATTCAGGAATACGTTGACGATCTGCAGAAAGCGGAAGACAAGCTCCCCAAGGGCAAGACGCTGGCGGTGTGGTATAAAGAGAACTCCGCCGTACTGCGAAAAGCTCCCTGCATGCGCGCCAAGAACAGGATCGTAGCTAACAGCCTGCTGAGCCTGTTCGAGGCGAATCCCGGCGATTGGGCGGCGATAGGGTATTTGAACTCCGGTAAGGCTGCTTCAGACAGCTTTCAGGACCATCTCGCCAATTGGTATCTTCAAACGCCGGTCAAGCACAGAAAGATTGTGGCAAGCATCATCAAGATGTTCGAGTTGAAGGTTCCTCGGGCTCCTTTGGCGAAGTAGTCGCAGCGGCGCGTCGCGTCCTGGTCAGGATCGTCTTGCCCAGGAGTACGGTTAGATACAGGCCAGCCGTGAGGACTACGATCGTCGGACCGGACGGAAGGTCGGGTCCGTAGCTTATCGCAAGTCCCGCGGTAGTCAGCGACATCGACAGCAATACGGCCAGCACCATCACCTGCCACATGCGCCTTGCGAATTGTCCGGCGATAGCTACCGGTATCGTCAGCAATGCGATGACCATCACGATACCCACCACAGAGACCAGCAGGACCACCGTCAGCGCCGTCAGACCTAGCAGCGTGAAGTAATGGAACTCGACTCGCACACCCCGCGTGCGAGCAAATTCTTCGTCGAAGCAGATTGCAACGAATTGCTTGTAGAGCAGCAGCGATACGATAATGACTACCGCGTCGAGAATGGCGATTGGCGCCAATTTGGAGGGCGATACGATCAGAATGTCTCCGAACAGGTAACCCATCAGGTCCTGCTGGTATCCCGGTGTGGCGGAGATGAAGAGTACGCCGATGGCCATACCGGAGGCCCATAAGGCGCTGATGACGGTATCTTCCCGTTGCTTGAATCGAAGTGACACCACGCCGATTATTCCCGCCGCCAGCAATGCCGCCAAGACTGCACCAGAGAGGGCAGTGATCCACTGGAGCCCCCATATTGGATCGACAAGCGACCAGTCCAGGGCCTTGCGACAGTAGATCGCGGCGCCCATACCGCCTAACACGCAGTGAGCGATACCGCCGGCGAGATATGTGATACGCCTCGTAACCACGTATGTGCCAACCACGCCGCAGGCGATGCTTGTCAGCAGGCCGACGGCCAGTGTACACAGCAGTACGGGAGGTGCCCCGGTAAGTTCGGACTGCAATCTCCCTATGAATTCAAGCATCGTGTGGTTCCGCGTTGTCGGAATGGGCCTGGCAGTTGTGATCGTGTCTGACGAGCATTACGTCATGCCCGTACAGATCGTTCATCAACTCACCGGTAAGTTCGGCGGTGGGATGCACTGCCACCGATCCATGCACGCAAACGACCTTGTCAACCAGTTGCGAAACGAATCCCACGTCGTGCGAGACCATCACGAGGGTGAGCTTCTCGCTGAGTTGTTCCAGGAGTTGGTGGAATTCGGCTTCGACGCCTATGTCCAGATTGGCTGTCGGTTCGTCAAGCAGCAGCAGTTCGGGGCGTGAGACGATGGCGCGTGCGATCAGTACGCGTTGTCTCTGCCCGCCGGAGAGGTCTGAGAACGCCCGTCTGGCCAGGTCAACCAGGCCGACGGCCTGGAGGGCTTCACCGGCGGCCAGGCGGTCGCTGCGGCGATATGGCCCGAGCAGGCCCGTCTGTCCGATGCGCCCCATGAGTACGACGTCGGTGACGCTGACGGGAAATTTAGGATCGAATGCGGTATGCTGCGGAGCATATCCGATCAGCTTGCGCTTGGCGGTCGGGTGACCGCCAAGCACACGCACCACTCCGCGCGTGGGCCGTAAGAGCCCGAGAATCAACTTAACCAGCGTTGTTTTTCCCCCGCCGTTCGGTCCGACCATGCAGACCTTCTGCCCGATCGCAATCGACAGATTGACGTTTTCCAGCACTGGCAGGGAGTCATATGAGAACCAAAGGTCGCGGATGTCCACGGCGAGGGTTTTTGAGTCTGAATCTGACTGTGACATTCTGCGTTCCTATGGTTGCAGGGCCTTTTGAAGTTCTTCGGCAATGTGTTCGAGATTGTTGATGTAATCCCTGGACAGCGGATCGAGGATTGCGACCTCGCCGCCGATTTCCTCGGCGATTACGTCGGCGGCTTGGCGTGAAAACTGCGGTTGGACGAAGATGACCTTCACTCCGGCGGTTTTTGCGCGGGCGATCAGTTCGTTTCTGTGCCGCGGTCCGGGAGACTTGCCCTCTGTCTCTACGGCCTCCTGTTTCAGCCCATATGCCTTTGCGAAGTGTCCAAGTGCGGGATGGAACACGAAGAACGTTCTACCCTTGAGTGGGGCAAGGGTCTTGGTGAGCCTGGCGTCGAGGGCGTCCAGGTCGTCCTGTAGTTTGCGGAGATTCTTGCGGTATTCGTCGGCGTGGAGCGGGTCCAGCGTGCATAGTTCGCGACAGATTCCCTCGGCGAGAGTTCTGGCGATTCGCGGTGACATCCAGACATGGCTGTCCGCACCGTCTTCGTGATGTCCGTGGGCGTCGAGACCTTCGGCAAGGTTGACGACTCTCAGTTGCGTATTGCCCCGTGCCAACCTCGATGAAACGATCTGTGCGAAGTCGCTCCCGGCGAAAAGCAGCAAGCCGGCCTGGCTGAGCCTGACGACCTGCTTGGGCGTTGGTGTGTAAGTATGGGGGTTTCCTCCCGGAGCGATCAAGACGTTCACCGTCACGTGTCGGCCGGCGATTCGTTCGGTGAAGTATGCCAGCGGGGCGATACTCACGAATACCTGAGGTTTTCCCTGGTCCGCGGGCTCGCCGCCGCATCCGCCTGCTGTAATCAGCATCGCAAGCAGCAGCGCCCCGTGGGACCGAGTAGTGACAATGGCTGGTTTCTTAGTCATACGTCAGTTACGGTGCAGCGGGATGTCTCCGATTCCCATATCGTTATTGCCGAAAGCCCCGGCAGGTTCGGTGCGATTCTCTTCCAGAGGTATTGCCCGAGCATCTCGCTGGTGGAGTTCTCCAGACCGGGGATGTCGTTGAGATTACGGTGGTCCAGTTCGTCCAGAACCGCCCCGACTATTCGCTTGATGTCTCCGAAATCGATCACCCATCCGGTTTCCGGGTCGGGGCGACCGGTAATATGCACGTCAATGCGATAGCTGTGTCCGTGCAGGCGGCTGCATTTGTGTCCCTCCGGAACGTTTGGCAGCGAGTGGGCGGCTTCAAATCGGAATGTCTTGACCAGTTCTGCCTGCATTTTCTTTACACTCCGCGGTCCTTGTCGGGCCAGATGATTTTATGCAGTTGCACGCCCAACCGCACGGGTAAATTGTCCTGGAGAATCCATTTCGCCAGATCGGCCGGATCGAGACGCCCTACCGCGGGGGAGAAGATAACCGTGCATCGGTCGCCCATGGAATGTTCTGCTACCGCGTCTCGGGCGAAGTCATAGTCCTCGCGGTCGGCGATTACGAACTTTGCTTCGTCGGTGGGGCGAAGTTGTTTGACGTTGGCCCAGAGTATCCGGTCGGACTCGCTGCTGGCGGGACACTTGAAATCTACGATACGCACGACCCGCCGGTCGATCTGCGATATGTCCAGCGAACCGTTGGTTTCCAGGAGCGTTTCGAATCCTGCGTTGCAGAAGGCCTCCAGGAGACCGGCGGCGGAGTCCTGGTGAAGCGGTTCGCCGCCGGTGAGTTCCACCAGTCCGCAGCCGAGGCGAGCGACATGTGCGAGGATCTCGTCGACGGACATTTCATCGCCTTCGGTGCGTGCGTGGCGCGTGTCGCACCAGGAGCAGTCGAGATTACACCCAGCCAGGCGCACCAGTACACAAGGGACCCCCGCGCGGGTTCCCTCGCCCTGAATGCTCAGGATAATCTCGTTGACAATGAGGTTGGTATTCTGCAATGCGTGGTCCCTGGATTAATGTTCTCGCCGACCGAATAGGCGCATGAGCAGAGGTTTTCGACCGAGCACCCTCGGTCGCCACAGCGCGTCGATAGTCGGCGTGAAGGTATTCATCGCCAGGACTGCCATAAAACACGAGAACTGAACCTTCAGGAACATCCGGAGGCACATGGCGAGAATACCGCAGCAGATTCCGAAGAGAATCTGTCCGCCGGTAGTGGTTGGGCGGCAGGTCATTTCAGTGGCGAGGAAGAACGCCGCCAGCATCAACTCGCCGCTGAGCAACTGATAGCATACGTAGACGAACCCCACGTCGAATCCTTCGGAGACTATCGGGAGCCAAACCTTGTGGACCTGTCCGCCGGCTCGCGCCAGGTAGATCGGAGCGATTGCCACCACGACGGCCGCCGACAGTATGAACGCCACCGGTAGTTGCCATTTGACGTAATGCCTGTAGACCAGGTACAGGCCCGCGACAATGATGACGATGATGCAGGTTTCCCCGATTGCTCCGGCCCTCGCGCCATAAAGCAATTCGTTTATGCGGGGCATTTTCATGATGACCGATGGCTTGATTCGCTTCATGTCCGGCGGATTCAGGGTCGTATTGGAGTTCTTACCACGATCATCGAGTTCGGGGATGTCCCTCAACGCCAGTGCACTGAACGCAGGCTGTTCGCTGTCGGCGAGGTCCAGGAGTACCGCCCACGGCGGTCTGGTGCTGAACGCATGTGCGTTGGTGGGTGCGGGCGTTTGGGCCCATGTTCGCAGCTCTCTGGGCGGTCCGGTGATTGTGACGTCTCCGGTCACCATCTGTTCCCTCGCCAGCAGCGACCAGTATCCTGACTTCGGGTTCATCACGGAAGGAAAGACAACCGCCACCGCCAGCCATCCCACCAGCGCCGGTTGCCAGAGGAAATGTCCGACACCGCCGAATATCACCTTACCGACGATTATGGCGAATGCCGCCGCGATCAGCGGTATGTACCACGGTACGAACGCTGGCAGCGTCAGTGCCAGCAGCAGTCCCGTCAGGTACGCATGCGATCGTCCCAGGAGAGCCGGTGTCCGCGTCACGACGTAATAACCGCGTTCGATCAGGGCGCACGACACAATCGAGATTACGGCCACCACCAGCGCTCGCCACCCGAACAGCACGACCCCCGCGAGCAGTGGACCGCACGCGGCGGCGAACGTTACCATGAAGATCGTTCGGACCGCTTCAGGCGCACGGTAGAACGGCGCGCTGGACACCACCGCCGCTTCGATCGTCGGACCGATTGAAGGCATGTTGTCTGCTTCAGACGCGGGCATTGCTATTCCTTACCCTCCGCTTCCGGCGCCGCGGCGTGGATTACCGCCAGCTTGAGTTCCCGGACCCGCTGCGTCAGCGGAAGGCGCGCCGGGCAGATGTAGCTGCAGATGCCGCAATCCACGCATGCCGTTACGTCCGATCGCCTCGCATCTTCGACCATAGACAATTCGAAGTCATCGTTCAATGCCGCCACGTTCAGGCGGGCGGGACAGTGGTCGGTACACCATCCGCATCGTATGCATGGGCTGGACGGTGCGTGGGGGCTGGGTGTTATCGACAGTATGGCATCGGTGGCAGGTGTTACGATCGTCTCTTCGGTACACATCGCTCCGACCATAGGCCCGCCATGTATGATAATATGCTCGTCGGAGTTGTTGATATCCAGGCAGTGTGTCCCGAATGGAAGGAAGTAGTTACCGTCGTCGTGTTCGGCGGCGCCGGAGACAGTTACTACGCGTCCGGCGAGCCTCTGGGCGCAGGCTACCCAGCGATATACCGCAAAGCAGGTCGCCGGATCGATAACCGCCACCCCAACGTCCATGGGCGTGCAACCGGGCGGGACCTGATACCTGGTGAGTACCTTGACGAGTATTGAATCTGCCTCGGTGGGATATTTGTGTAAAAGAGCAACTTGCGTGATGTCGTACTTTTCGGATGGGGCGGCGAGGTCCCGATAGGCATCCGTTCGACGACGCGGAACCACCAGGGCGGCGTTGGAGATACCGGTAGCACGGGCAAGTATCGCCAGTCCTTCGACCACCTCGCCGCCGTACTCGGCCAGGAGGCGGTGATTCGCGGTGACCAGGGGCTGCTGTTCCATTGCGTTTGCGACAAGCAGATCGCAGACCTTCGAGCGTGCCTGGAGAACCCAGTCAGCCAGCGGAACCATACCTCCGCGGTGGACCGAAATTGCGCTTTCGGTCAGGCGATCCCACAAAGCTGCCTCATCGAGGTCGGTCCAGTGCGGTTTGACCGGGTTGGCGGCGGGCAGTTCGATCGGCGAAGTAATTTTCAGATCGATCGCCGGCGACTTTTGGGTGGCGTGGCGACCGGCGACTTCAACGGTGGAGAAGCCAGTGACAATCGCATCGGCCGGTGCGAGGATGTCGGGCGCTTCGTCTTGCCCGGTGGCGAGGGGTTCCCCGGCGGTGACTTTCTGGTCTATCTCGACGAGAGGCGATGCCGGTGGTTCGGCGCCACGGCGTAGAGGCAGCGAGATATGCTGCACCTGCTCCCATGCCTCGATAGGCACATTGAGCGTAGAGGCCTTGTCGTCGGGCAGATCGATCCCGCCGCTGAAGGTTCCAAAGCGTCGAATTATGGGTCCACGCATTACTGAATGGTACCGAATAGGACCAGCCCGGTCCAGATCCGCCGCGGAGACGTATGAACTACCGGGCCTGGTCGGATTATGGTTTCTTGGCGTTTCGCTGCTGGACCTGTGTTTTCAGCGAGGGGTTTACGAATTCCACGTCGGCGGCTTCTGAGAGCTTATGCAGCAGGCGTTTTCTCGCTTCGCTGATCAGTTGCTCTTTGAGTTCTGCGGCTATTTTGTCCTTTTCGTCGGCGTACTTGAACTTCTTGGGTTCGATTATCTCTTCGAGTTTTAGTATGTGAAATCGGCTGGCGACCTGGACGGGATCGGAAATTTCGCCGATTTTCGTCATCGCCAGGGCGACCTGTTTCAGGGCGGGGGAGACCTGCTGAGTGTTCTGACCGATTGGCGGTAGTTTGCCTCCGGTCCTACCGCTGGGGTTAACCGAGTATTCTTTGGCCAGGGCTGCGAAATTCCGTTTGGGGGCGAAAGATTTGACCAGCTTTGCAGCCACCAGCGACCTGGTCTCTATATGACTGACGACCACCATTCGTCCGTGGCGCTTGTCGAAGGCGGCGCGTACGGCTTCGTCGGGGACCTCGAAATCCGTGCCGATCATCTTGCGAAGTAGAGCGTTCCGCCGCATGATCAGACGCCACGTGCTGTATGTGGTGTTACGCGATATCAGCAACTGATTGAGCATCTGCTGGCGTACGGCGTCGGAGTCGGCCATTGAGAACGTTGCTTTCATCGCTCTCTCGTGCTCCTCCTCGACCTCTTTATTGCTTACGGTAATACCCTTTGAAGCCGCCGCCTGCCTGACGACCTCGGTACGGAGTATCTGCTGGGCTATGGCCAGTCCATAACCATCGACGAGTATCGCGTGGAGTTGGTCCATCGTGATCTTACGTCCGTTTACGACTGCCATCACCTTACCGGATGCCGGGCGGGTCGTGGGCGCCGGATTGTCATTCACGACAGTCGCCGGTTGCGTAGTGGAGACCGGCGGGGACCCGGGAGGGGGCTTAGGACGTTGCGACATATTGAACCTGTCGCAGCCGAAAGTGGCTGTCAGCATCGATACGATTATGATTGAAAAGACTGTTCGCATGGCTTGTTTCCTGTTGGACCAGAGTATCGTCGCGGGGCCTCGGCGTCAATGGCGTTAGCTGTGCAACGAACCCCTCTGACCGGTTCGCCCGGTCAATGCGATGAAGGCGGGGAGCACCAGCGGTCGGACCACGAACGAATCTATCAGCATTCCCAGCGCCATCGCAAAGCCCAATTGTTTCAGCAGCGCCATGTCGCCCACCATCAAGCTACCGAGCGTGGCGGCCATTATCAACCCGCACGAAGATATGACTGGTCCGGTGTAGACGATCGCGCGGTGGCAGGCCCGTCGAGGTTTCATGCGGCGAGCTTCCTGAGAGACTCTGGCAGCGAGGAAGATATTGTAGTCCTGCCCGACGGCCATCATGACTACAAAAAGGAATATCTCGACTTTCCAGTCAAGACCCGCCGCGCCGAAAAGACCCGTGAACACCCAGTATGTTATCCCAAGAGTAGTCCAGTAGCTCAGCAGCGTGGAAAGCACCATGAAGCCAGAAAGGATCACATCTTTCAGCAGCAGCCAGACGATCAGGAATATCACTCCCAACGCCAGGGTCGCAATGATGTAGAAGTCCCGACTGGTTACGGTGCGGATATCCATAGTCTGGGCCGTGGCGCCGGCGATATGCACATTGGCATCGAAATTCTCATGAACCAACGTTGAGGTCAGATCGTTCCGTATTTCGTCGACTATGCTCATTGCCTGCAGCGTCATTGCGGGCTTATCCAGAATGATTTCAATCCGCATCGCCGTGCGGTCCCTGCTGACGTACTCTTTGAACGTTCTGTCTCTGGCGTCCCGCAATCTGTGCTGTATCAGCCCCGTGACCAGGGAGTTTGCCCCGTCTTGCAGCAGATCGAACACACCGCGGCGTTTCGGTTGGGACCGTGGTGCATCCGGCGGCTTGGTTGTCATCGCCATCTTCAGGAACGCTGCGGTAGTTGGGTCAACATCTCCGCCCAGAGGCTCGGTAAGGCTGCGGACATCGTAAACGGCTTTGTCGCTACCAAGGCGGACGTTGCTTAGTATCCTGGTTGCTTCGGTCGAGAGTTTCCGCCATTTCTCGTGTTCCACCGGGGTGGGCGCCTCTATCAGCACGTTTACCGGTGCGATCTCTCCGATAGGCCAATGGTCCTGCACCGTCCTTGCCCCTTGTGCGGATTCGTAGCTACCGTCGAGGTCTGCGAGCGTGTCGTAGACCCATCTCAGATTCGCTCCCCTTACTGCCGGAACCGCCAGTAACGCCAGTGCGATCACCAGTACGGTTCCCGGACGGGCCGTAACCACCGAGGCAATGCGATGCCACAGCGTCGATCCTGCACCGGTGAGCTTACGGTTCGCCCGGTCAGGATGTGAAGGCCAGTAGATCCGAGCGCCGATTATTACAACGACCGCAGGCACGAGCGTGACCACCGCAGACAGCGCCACAAGAAGCGCAACGGCGATGGCGGGCCCGGCGCTGCGGAACAGACCGTAGTTTGCGAATGTCAGCATCATAAGCCCGGCGGTGTCCGTGCCCGCCGACGCCAGAAGTGCCGGAAGCGTGTGATTCAGCGCCTCGCCGGTTGCCTGGCGGTGGGGCATGCCCGAGGAGAGAAACTCGCGCTGGCGGCTTATCAGCAGCAGCGTGTAGTCGGTTCCCGCACCGTACAGGAGTACGATGGTGAACATTCTTTCCGCCAGGCCCGTACTCATGCCCAGATATCTGTTGCCCGCCTCCAGCAGGGTAAGTGCGATTATCGCCGCGGCCGATATCCCGCCCAATGGTACGAGCGCCGCAAGCGGTGCTCGGTAAATCAGAAGCAGGATCAGCACCACAGCGGCGATGGTTACGGCGAAAGTGTGGAGATGGCTCTTTTCGGCTGCACGGGCATAATCCAGCCCGAATGCGCTGGACCCGGTTACCGAGGCTGACAGACCATCGGGAAAGCCGGGCTTCTCCGAGGCGAGGATCGACCGGACGTGCCTGACAATCCGCGCCGATCGGGACGTGATGAAATTGGCGGGAATGTTTATTTTGATCAGTGCGGCCTGTCCGGATGGAGTTGCGGTTGCGATGTACGGGTTGCTCCGGGGTGGGACGGGAATAGCGCCGGGGCTTCTGAAACTCACGCCGTCGAGGTCTTCGGGGCCGATGAGTTCGTCCGATGGCTTGGCGATGCGCCGGGCCAGCTTTTTGATCGCATGGTAGTCGGCGTCAGTGAGCAGCCCACCGCTGCGTTCGAGAACGACTACGGCTTCTGAGAGGCCGACGGTGTGGCCGAAGTGGTCGGTGAGTTTCGTTACTGCAACACGCGTCGGAGTATCCGCCGGTAGGAAGGAGGTGGGCTCTTTCCGCGCGGAGTCCTCTCCCGGTTTCAGGCAGATCGCCAGGGCGACCGCCAGAAGCCATGCGGCGACTATCAACCAACGGAATTTGGTAACGAATTCGCCTATCGGTTTGCTCCCGTATTGCCTTCCGGACCGTGCGAGGCAGGACAGAAGTTAGCGATTCTCTGCCCGTCGGGCAAGCGCACTTCTCCGATAATCCCGATTCGCTCCCACCGCTCGATCGCTCCAGGCGCCTCACATCTTGATCTTGATGCCGCTCTCCTTCCAGGTTTTGACCAGATCCGAGAATTCCTTGAGCATGATCTTGGTCTGGCTGGTGGCCTCCAGGAGGTTGTTGTAGAGTTTCGGGTCGCTAATCAGCTTGCCCGCCGTGCCCTCGCCTTTTTCCAGCTTAAGGGCTATGCGGTTGATCGTCGCCAGCAGCGTCGAAATCTTTTCGGCATCTTCGATAAGCTTGATGGCGAGTTGGTCCACTCGCTTGCCTACGGTATCTGCCGAACCGGCCGCCTTCACGAACGATTTGCGAGTCTCGTCGGCGAATTCCTTCATGGCGTCCATTGCCTTGTTGGCCTTGTCCGCCGCCTTGGCGAGATTCGCCAGCGATACCTTAATGTTGGATTGGTTCTCGACATTTCCGAAGATCTTGGCCAGGCCCGCTAGCGTGACATTGAGATTGTTCAACGTTCCGGCCAGGCCCTTGCTCACCGGCGCCGTGGTGGGCGACGTCGACGGTCCGGTCGTCGCGGCGGGCCCCGGTTTGGGCGATATCAGATTGTTGAGGTTATCCGCCAGCGTCGCCAGGCCTTTCAACGCCGGCGCCAACTCGTCGGGCAGGAGGCTGGCTTCCTTTGCACGACCGACAATAGTATCGGGTTTGACCTTGGAGAGAGTCGGTGTCTTTCCGGTATCGGGGTCTCGGGGCATGTCGCCTTCGGCCCAGAATTCGATCCAAGGCCGCCCAAACGCCCGTTTAGTTACCCATAGCACCGTGTTGGACGGAAGAGTGACGTCTGAATCTATCAGGGCAGTTATCGTTACGCCCTTGTATGGGTCATTGGGATCCGTGAAGGAAATATCTGAGACACTGCCCACTTCCTTGCCCGCAAGGTGTATCTTGTCGCCGATATCCATTTGGGATCTGGCTTCCATGCGAACGTGTACGCTGTAACCGCTTCTCAGCAGCGTCGGCAAGCCGGTAAACAGGACTATCATCCATCCCAGCAGCACCATCGCCACGATGACCGTCAAGCCCACCATAAGATTCTTTGCGTGTTCTGTCATCCGTCTCGCTCCCCGCCCGTTGCGGCGAATTGTTCTGTTTGGAGTTCCGCCAGTTCGGCTTCACTGGCCTGACCGTTTATGAATCGCATTACCGTTTCGTCGTCAATGTCGTCCAGTTCCTCGGGGGTCGTGTCGACGATGAAGTGCCCTTTGTCGAGCATTACGATTCGATCGCCAACCTTTCGGGCCGAGGCCATGTCGTGCGTGACTACGATTGCTGTGGTGCCCAGGGCACGTTGGAGTTTGATTATCAGTTCGTTGATGAGGTCCGCGCGAATCGGGTCCAGGCCTGTGGTAGGTTCATCGTAGAGGATTACTTCGGGGCCCAGGGCTATCGCTCGCGCCAGGGCCACGCGTTTCTTCTGACCGCCGGATAATTCCTCGGGATACTGCTCCTGGATCCCGTCGAGTCCAACCAGCGACAGGACGGTGCGGCATTTGTCTTTTCTTTCCGACCGCGTTCCAACGGAATGTTCGTCCAGCGGGAAGCAGACGTTCTGCTCGACCGTCATCGAATCGAACAGCGCCCCGCCCTGAAACAGGAAGCCGATTCTCGATCGGACCCTCGCGAGCATGCGCTCGGACATGGCGGAAACTTCGTACTTGCGAAAGAAGACTTTACCCTGATCGGGCTTGAGCAGCCCGACTACGTGTCTCAGCAGAACGCTCTTACCGCACCCCGACGGTCCGATGACTACGGTAGTTTCGTGCGGCGAGATATCGAGGTTGATCCCGCATAGCACAGGGTGTGAATTGAACGCCTTGTGAACGTTCTCCACTCTGATGATTGGTTCGGTCTGTACCATTCTTGCGATTGCCTGCATCCGGCAGGGGTGTTAAATGGCGTCTGTAACGACCCGATAAGCGCTATCGGTCTTTCAGGACCAGCATCATTGCGATTTCATCACACGCGTCGGCTTTTGGGCATACCAGGCACTCCCGCCAGACTTTCTCGGGCAGGTCCTGGCGGTCGATTATCGCAAAACCCTGTCGCTGGAAGAAGCCTTGTTCGTATGTCAGCGTGAAAAGCCTCTTCACGCCCATCCGGCGAGCATCTTCAATTGCCGCGGTCAGGAGCTGACCACCGATGCCCTGTCCGACCATATCGGGAGCGACAGCGAGCGATTTTACCTCAGCGAGATCCGCCCAGAAGATGTCAACCGCAACGCATCCTACGATCCGTTCGTCATCGCCGGTGGCCACCTGGAATTCTCGCAGCGAATTGTAGGCGCTCTCCATGTTTCTGTGGAGCATCTGGCCTCGCTCGGCATAGTAGTTAATCAGCGAGCAGATTGCCTCGGCGTCGACTGTTTGTGCAGATCGCAGCATCATGTCACAACATTCTATATCCGGGCGATACGCCTGGATACTGCAAAAAACGGTTCATTGGGCGTTTATTCCCGGCAGACGTCCCGTACGCTTGCGAAGGCGTTCATAGCCTGGTCGATGTCGGCGGAAGTATGGCCCGCGGATATCTGCACGCGAATGCGGGCCTGCCCCTTGGGCACGACCGGATAGCTGAAACCGATAACGTAGATCCCTTCGTCCAGCAGCATCGAGGCCATCTTCGTTGCCAGGGCAGCCTCGCCGAGCATGATAGGAACGATCGGATGGTCGCCCTCGGGGATGTCGAAGCCTCGCTCGACCATGCCCGTGCGGAAGTACCTGGTGTTGGTCTCCAGGCGATCGCGAAGTTCCGTCGATTCGGTGAGTATGTCCAGGACGGCGAGGCTGGTGGCCGCGATGGCAGGGGCGAGCGTATTGGAGAACAGGTAGGGTCGGCTTCGCTGGCGGAGTAGATCGATGATCTCCTGTCGACCGGACGTAAACCCGCCCGAAGCACCGCCGAGAGCCTTGCCCAGCGTACTGGTTATCACATCGACGCGCCCCATGACACCCCGATACTCGTGCGTTCCCCGCCCGCGGGCTCCGATGAAACCTGTCGCGTGAGAGTCATCTACCATTACCGCCGCATCATATTTCTCAGCCAGGTCGCAAATCGCCGCGAGATTCGCGATCGTACCGTCCATCGAGAACACTCCGTCAGTCGCGATCATCCGCATGCGCGCGTCGGCGGCTTCCTGGAGTTTTGCCTCCAGATCGCCCATGTCACTCGTAGCGAATCGATATCTCCGGGCTTTGCACAGGCGCACGCCGTCTATGATGCTGGCGTGGTTCAGCGCGTCTGAGATTATCGCGTCGTCGGGGCCAAGCAGCGTCTCGAAGAGCCCGCCGTTGGCATCGAAGCAGGAACTGTACAGGATCGTGTCCTCCGCAGCGAGGAATTCGCTGAGCTTTGCCTCGAGCTGCTTGTGCAACGCCTGCGTACCGCAGATGAACCGTACGCTCGACAGCCCGTAACCCCAACGCTCGTAGCTGGCCCGGGCCGCTTCCATCACCCGCGGATCACTGGCCAGACCCAGGTAGTTATTCGCGCAGAAGTTCAACACCTCCCGACCGCCGACTACCGACACTCGGGCCCCTTGCGGGGTCGCCAGTATGCGTTCTTCCTTGTACAGGCCTCCTTGCCTGATCTCCCCGAGTACACCTGCGATCACTGTTTTCATCGAATCGAACATGCCTGAATTCCTCTTGCGGCGGTGTTGGCGGGCCTATCTCTCGGCCCAGTTGAGAACTACTTTCCCTGATTGCCCCGATCGCATGACCTCGAAGCCCTCTGCGAAGTCGGTGTAGTCGAACCGGTGCGTGATTACGGGAGTGATGTCCAAACCGTTCTGGATCATTGCGGTCATTTTGTACCACGTTTCGTACATCTCGCGTCCGTAGATGCCCTTGATCGTAAGACTGTTGAAAACGATCATATCCCAGTCGACCTCAGTTCTCGGGAGAATGCCCAGCATCGCAATCTTCCCGCCGTGACACATGTTGGCGAGCATGTCTTCAAAAGCGCTTGGAATACCCGACATTTCCATCCCGACATCGAAGCCTTCCTTCATGCCGAGTTTCTTCTGCGTGTCGGCGATCGAGCCGCTTCGGGCGTCCAGGGCGATGGTGACGCCGACCTTTTGGGCGAGTTCCAGGCGGTAAGGGTTTACGTCAGTGATAACAATGTGCCTTGCACTGGCGTGTCGAGCGATGGCTGCTGCCATGATGCCGATAGGCCCGGCGCCGGTGATCAGGACGTCCTCTCCGAGCATGTCGAAGCTCAGGGCGGTGTGAGCGGCGTTGCCCAGCGGGTCGAAACAACTGATGACGTCGAGCGAAATATTCGGATCGGCCGGCCAGACGTTCGTGACCGGGATACACAGGTATTCGGCGAATGCGCCGGGGCGGTTCACGCCAACGCTATTGGTGTGGGCGCAGAGGTGGCGCCGTCCGGCGAGGCAGTTGCGACATCGCCCGCAGACCACGTGCCCCTCTCCGCTGACCAGATCGCCTACCTGGTAGTCGTGTACGTTGTCGCCGAACTCCTCGATGATACCGACAAATTCGTGCCCGACGTGCATTGGCATGGGGATGGTTTTGGCGGCCCATTCGTCCCAGTTCCAGATATGCACGTCCGTACCGCAGATACTGGTCCGGAGAATCTTGATCAGTACGTCGTTGATTCCGACCTCGGGCACGGGGACCTCTTCCATCCACAGTCCTTCAGTCGGTTTAGATTTGACCAGTGCCTTCATCATCTTCATGGAACATCTCCTGTGCGGCGATTGCCGCTTCGGTCGACGGTACTATATCACCGCCCATCTTATCAATATGAAAACCTTGTGCAAGTCACTCTTGCACGGCAATAATATTTGGGAGTGACGGAATTGATTTTCCAGTAGCCAAGGAGCGCCCCGAGCGTGTATACTGGGACATCATGTCGGAATCACAATTTCCAGCAAGAGTTGTGGTAGAACAAACCGCACAAGGGGCAACCGAGTTTGTGGCGGACATGGTGCGCATGATTATCTGCGAATCGGTCAGCAACACGGGCTCGTGCAAGATTGCGCTTGCCGGCGGAACTACTCCCCATGCGCTTTACAAGCAACTGGCCCGGGAGGTTGTCAGTTGCGAAGTACCCTGGCAGGATGTGGATGTCTTTTTTGGTGACGAGCGGGACGTTCCGCACGATCACGTCGAGAGCAACTTCCACATGGCCCAGCGAGCGCTGCTGGATCACGTTCCGGTAAGTCCCGATCGCGTCAATCCCATGCCCGCCGATAGCGAGGACCTCCACCGGGCCGCCGAAAAATACGAGCAACTTATCAGGGCAACGGTATCCGCGGATTCCGACGGTACACCGAGTTTCGATCTGATTCTGCTGGGCATGGGCGGCGACGGACACACCGCCAGCCTGTTTCCCTTCACCGAAGCCCTGGCGGAAGACAGGCGACTGGTTGTCTCGCACTTCGTTCCCGTTTTGGGGCGGAGGAGAATGACGTTTACGTTTCCGATGATCAATGCCGCCAGGAACATCGTGGCGCTGGTGACGGGGGCGGATAAAGCCGAAGCCATTTCCATCATTATGGGCGATGATCGAGAAGCCCGGGCTGACCTGCCGTTTTCCAGGATCCGACCAACTTCAGGGGAGTTCTTCCTGGCGATGGACCTCACCGCGTCGCGACTCGTCGAGAAAACGACCTGACCACCCGCGATCAACTGCCCGCCGACTCGCTCCGCATCGCCAATGCCCCCGTTGGACAAGCCTCGACGCATCGCGCGGCGGCTTTTTGCAGGGCCTGGGAGATGTCCCTGTCCAGTGCCCCGGCGACCTGCACGCTGAACCCTCTTCCAACGAACGACAGAGCGTACTGCTCGCTTTCCTGCTCAGTGATGCGAACGCACAGACCGCAGCAGATGCACTTGCCCGGTTCGTAGATGACGTCGGGATGTTCGAGACGCTGCATGAACTCGCGGCGTACGGCCCGGAAGTGTGCGGGTTTGGCACCGCAGGCCTCGGAGTAGTCGCGGAGTTTGCAGTTATCGGCCTTTCGGCAGTCGCAGTGCATGCAGCGTTTTGCTTCGGCGGCGGCTTCGGCGGGAGTATATCCGGTTTGCGGATCGGCGGGGATTACCTGCGGATCGGGCGATATCCCCACCATGAACCGCTGCAGTTCGGTTTCGGACAGCTTGCCGATGTGTACCGAGAAGCGATGTTCGCTCGCCTGGGTCGCTATGGCTCCGTCCGCTAGAGCGGCAACGTGTTTGAGCAGCAGATCGATCGCTACCGGTTGGTCCTTGCGCGCTCGGCGGCACGCTCGTTGGGGTTTGGCGCCGTCGACGCCGGCGAGCCATTCGGCGGCCGCCGCGGAGTCGCCCGTCGCGACATGGCGGATTATGGCGGGAATGTTCGCCTTGTTGGGATCGGCCATCTGGCAGGGGGCAATGCAGTCTCCGACATGGTCGCTCAGCAGTAGTTCGAGGTTGGTTCGGCGGGCGGCGATGACTTCATCTCCGCACGTGTCGATCTGCATACCGTCTACTACTTTCGTCGCGCAGGCGGGCACGAGATTCGCGCCTCCGCTGATCGCCACCACGCAGACCATGCACGAGGTGCATTCGGGTACGCCGGGCAGGTAGCACATCGTGGGAATCTCGATCCCCAGCGCGGCCGCGGCGTCCACGACGGTCGTACCTTCGGGGACTTCCGTTTCCTGGTTGTCGATGAGTAGTTTGGGCATGGTTCAATCGATTCTCACGGCGTCCTCGGGGCAAATGGCTTTGCACGCGTCGCAGCGGGTGCATTTTTCGGAGTCTATCTGGTGTTTCCGGTAGGGGGTCATCGCGATCGCGTCGGACGGACATTGCTGCGCGCACAGCGTGCAGCCGATGCAGTCGTCGGTGATCGAATAGGTTATCAGCGCCTTGCACCGCCCGGCTGGACAGCGTCCTTCGAGGTGTGCTTCGTATTCTTCGCGGAAGTAGTTGAGGGTCGAAAGCACCGGATTTGGCGCCGTCTTGCCCAGTCCGCACAGGCTGCTCTGCTTGACGCTTCTGGCGAGTTCATCGAGGCGTTCGAGGTCGCCGGCTCGCCCCTCGCCGGTGCAGAGGCGGGTGAGAATATCGAGCATGCGGCGCGTTCCAATGCGGCAGGGCGTGCATCGTCCGCAGGATTGGTCTTGCGTGAATTCCAGGAAGTATCGCGTGATGTCGACCATGCAGTCCGATTCGTCGAGTACTACCAGTCCGCCTGAGCCCATCATCGCCCCCACGCCGGTCAGTGCTTCGAAATCCACGGTCGTTTCGCTGAGTCTGGCTGGTACGCATCCGCCGGACGGACCGCCGATCTGGACGGCCTTGAAGGCCATACCTCCCGCAATACCGCCGCCGATCTCCTCGACTATCTGTCCTATGGTGATGCCCATCGGTACTTCGATGAGTCCGCCGCGAGCGATCTTCCCCGCCAGCGAGAACACCTTCGTGCCCTTGGATGTTTCCGTGCCCATCCGGGCGAACGCTTCGGAGCCATTGCGGATGATCCAGGGCACCACGGCGAACGTTTCGGTATTGTTGACGAGGGTGGGCTTGCCCCACAGTCCGCAGTGAGCGGGGAAGGGAGGCCTCAACACGGGCATACCCCGCTTGCCCTCGATCGAGGCGAGCAGGGCGGTCTCCTCGCCGCAGACGAACGCTCCGGCGCCTTCCATTATTCTGAGCCTCAGGCTGTGCCCGCTGCCGAGTATGTTTTCGCCCAGCAGTCCTCGCTCCGTGCAGACATCGATCGCCTGGCGCACTCGCCGCACGGCCAGCGGATACTCCGCCCGGATATACAGATATCCCTCGTGTGCTCCGACCGTTCGGGACGCGATGACCATGCCCTCGATCACGCGATACGGATACGATTCTAGGATCATCCGGTCCATGAATGCGCCGGGATCTCCTTCGTCGCCATTGCAGACGATGTATTTGGTCTCGCTGTCGGTCCCGGCGACTTCTCGCCACTTTCTGCCTGTGGGGAATCCTGCCCCGCCGCGTCCTCGCAGACCGCTGGCGTCAATCGTTTCGATGGTCTCCTCGGGGGCGACACCGGCGAGGATTCGCTTCATCGCCTCAAAGCCGCCGTGGGCGATATACTCTTCGATGTCGACCGGATTGACGTATCCGCAGCATTCGGTGGCTACGTGTTTCTGTCGCGACAGAAAGTCGGTTACGGGCTTGTCGCGGGCGTCTATCGACCGGCGCCCGGCGACGCCCCATGTCTGATCGGTCAGCAGGGCATCGATGCTTTGGCGGACAGTCGCGCCGATGCGTTCCAGCGTCCCGCCCGGCGTGATATGGCGGCGGACGATCGCTTCGGCGTCCTGGGGGTCGACTTTCGCGTACAGGTGGGAGGCGCCCTCGGGGGTGACCAGTTCGAGCATCGGGGTCTGGTGGCACATACCGATGCACCCGACGGGCTTGATGACCGCCCGCGCATTTGTCCTGTCGACCGCGTCGACCATGGCGCGATAGATCTTTTCGCTCCCGCTGGCCACGCAGCACGATCCCAGACCGATACGCACTTCGGCCATATCGGCAGCAACATCGATACCCACGCCTGAGCCGATCTCCGCGGGATGCTTGTCACCCGTCGCCAGGAAATCCCGCAGCATCTTCCCGACCGTCTCGGGCGTGAGATGCCCGTAAGTCAGGTGATCGATCTGCACCGCAGGAGCGAGCGTGCAGCAGCCCAGGCAGGCGACTTTCTGCACGGTGAACAGCTCATCGGCATCGGTGTCTTCCCCGCCTTCAAGACCGAGGTGGCGGTCGATTGCGTCGTGTATGTTCTGGGCGCCCTTGACGTGGCAGGCGGTACCGTGGCAGACGCCGATCATGTGTTTGCCTACCGGTTTGTGGCGGAACTGCGTGTAGAACGTCGATACTCCGGTGACCTGGGCCGGCGTGATATCGGTGTTATCGCAGAGATACTCCAGAGCCGCCGGGGGCAGGTAGCGGTAGTGCGTCTGGATCGCCTGTAGAATCGCGATCACCGACTCGGGGCCGCGCCCGATGCTGTCGATCGCCTCGTCCACGAATTTCAGATCGACGTCCTGGATCACTGGCCCTGCTCCTCGATGCAGTACAGATGCGTCTTGCCTCGGATGTATATCCTGCCTTTGGCGAACGACGGCGACGTATCGCAGCCCTCGCCGAGATCCGCCCTGGACAGTTCCTTCAGCTCCCGTCCGGTCCCGACGACATAGGCTTTGCCTTTGCGGCTTATCAGGTATATCCGGTCGCCCGCCATCGCGGGTGACGAGTAAAATGACGCTTCGAAATCCTTGTGCCACAACCGCTTGCCTGTCTTGGCGTCCAGGCACGAGAACTCGCCCTCTGACATCATCCACACCAGCTTACCGTCTGACAGGGGGCTGCACGTGTCGGGCAGGTCCTCGTCGAATTCCCACTGGACGTGCGTCTTGGTCACGTCGCCCTTACCGTTGGGGCGGATGGCGGCGATCTTCGAGGAGACGTTCGTTGCGAACACCATACCGCCGGCGTAAATGGGCGACGGTCCGCCGTCGCCGTCGAGGCAGTCGACTCTCCATATTTCTTTACCGTCCGCGGGGTTGTACGATATCACGAACGGATTGGCGCACGTGATGATCTGGTCCCCGGATTCGACCTTTGCGATAATCGGTGTCGGCCAGGACGAACCCACGGGGCGGGGCGTCTTCCACAACTGCTTGCCCGTGTCCGCATCCAGCGCGATCAGCGCGCTGAGTTTGTCGTCTTCGCTGCCCTGGTCGAGTTGTACGATCAGGCTCTTTTTCCAGAGTACCGGCGAGGCCGCGTGCCCGTAGAAGTTGTCCGGCGTACCGAGGTGTACCTGCCATACGATCGTTCCGAACACGTCGAGACACGCCACGTCACCGTTGGCGAACATGACGTAGATGCGGCTGTTTGGTTTGTCGATCACGGGTGTGGGGGCGGCGTAGGTGGTATCGTCTTCCATCACGCCTTTGGGCACATTCTTGCTGGCGGGGGTTGCGGTTATCGACTTCTCCCAGGTTATCCTGCCCGAAAGGGCGTCGAAGCAATACACCGTGCGGGTCGTCTTGTTTGCCCCGGTGACGAAGACGCGGTTGTCCCAGATAGCCGGGGAACTCTGGCCCTTGAGCGGAACGACGACTTTCCAGGCGATGTTCACCCCTTCGATCCCGTCGAATGTCAGGGGCACGTTGGCGTACGGAGATATCCCGCTGTGCTCCGATCCGCGGAAACCCGACCAGAACCCCTCGGCCCGGCTGCGCGGCGATTCTTCCTTTGTGAGTATCGGTATCGCGATCGCCGTAACCGTAAGCGCCACGGCCACCACGCCAATACCTATTCGCCCCAGGAAACCCGCCCGGACGTCGTCTGCGCCATACCGCTGCGCCGCGGGTATGGGCGGTTTCTTGCGGGCTGCAATCGCCAACGCGGCGGACCCTGCAAAAACGATCGCGCCGACCAGGAGCAGCCACACACCGCGGTCCAGGATTTTCCAGGTGCGGAAGAATTCTTTGCGGAGCGAGAGGTCCTTCTCGCGGGTTTTCTGAACGATTTCCTGCGAACCCGAATCGGCTGCCAAGTCGTTACGCAGTTGTTCGATATCCGGATGGTTCGTGGGATTCGATTCGGCGTTGATCTGCCACGTCCTCGTCAGAACGATCGCGACAAACAGCGTAAAGGCCCCAGCCACCACCGCCGTCCCCAGCGTAGCCTGCCGCCATATCGCCGACCATTTGTTATCTGGCGCCGTGTAGCCCATTACCCGCCCCCTCCATCCAGAGGCGCCCTGTTGCGCGGGTCGACGGGACAGAACTCGTAGCATCTTCCACACGCCACGCACGATGTCCTGTCGGCCTGGTAGTCTTCTCGGGTTCGGCGGGTCGCCAGGGAAATCAGCCTCAGCGCGATCATCAGTCCGATAAACGCACCAGCCCATCCGCTGCCTTGCGCGACGTTATCCCGGATATCCGCGGCTTCGGCGAGGAGTTCTTCGGAAGACCGCCCGGATTCGCGGAAGGCCTGGCTGGCGTCGGTGCTGTCGGAGACTTCCTTGTCGTCCTCGCGTTTGATGCGCTCGGCGAGGCGGACTGTCGGGTGCATTTTTGCCATGGACGGCGCGATGTAGACCATTATCCATGTACTGGCGGCGATAACGAGCGGGGCGGCAAGGAGCATACACAGCAGCGCAACTGTGCCCCGCCTGCGGTCTTCGGGAAGCGTGTCCTCATTCGGTGTGGTTATCGCGCCGTAGGGGCAGGAGTTTTCGCAGAGGTGGCACTTGATGCACTCGTCGGGTGTGATCGTGATGCGGCGCCACGAGAGTTTCGAAGCCCAGCCAAGCAGCAGTCCGTAGGGGCAGAGGAAGCGGCAGTACGGGCGACCGACAAACAGGCTTATCACCAGGAAACATGCGCCCAGGACCAGCATGCCCGCCGGACCGTTCAGGCGGAACAGGGCGATAAACGGATCGTAGCGGCAGATCACGTACGCACTGCCCGTGGCTGCAAACAGCACCGCCAGCGCCAGGTAGACGACCGGGAGGAGGCCCAGAGCGTGACACAGCCACGCGGGCAGGCGGAGCGGGCGGATAAGCACGACCTCCTGCATTGCGCCCAGCGGACAGACCGCCGCACAGAACGTCCTACCGAAAAACAGCGTAAACATCAGCGGCAGGATGAAGAATGCTATCACCGCCAGCGATATCACGGCGGTGGGGCTGAAGATCGCCTCAGCTACCGACTGGATCGCCCCGATCGGGCAGACGCATCCCTGGCGATAGAATCCGAAGTATACCAGGGAGGCGGCGCACAGGAGCCAAATGCCCGTGCGGCAGCGTTTCTTCAGGGCGAGGTACGATGCGAGCGTCAGCGCGATAACCAGGATTCCGACATCCACGATCGGCGGGATTTCGTGCGTGATCTCCGGCATGGACGTGTGGGGCGCGACGTAATCCGGGCCCAGGTCCGGGGGAGGATACTTGAACGCTTCCTTGCCCGAGGCCCCTCCAACCGTCGACAGCAGTACCAGAATGCAGGCGGCGAGGAGTCTCAAGATTTTGCCTCCGGGGGCTGCAGCCTGTAAGGGTCGTCGGCGGGGCGTCTGACAAACGCCTGTCCGGGGCAGGCGGTGGCTATCGTACACTCGTTGCAGTTGGTGCAGATATCCTGATCGACCTGGAGGAACAGCGACCCGTTGCCCTCCTTGCACCCCTTGACGCAGATACCGCATCCGGTGCATTTGTCGAGGTCTATCGTGTATTCGTAGCTGTCCTCCACCACGTGTTTGCGGACAAGCGCGTGAGTCGGGCAGAGTTGGAACTCGACGCCGGCGTGGCTTTTCGCGCCGCTGCTTCCGGATTTGTAGTATCCGAAGCAGAAATTGCATCGCCCGCATTTGGCGAACTCGTGGGCGCACTTGACCGCCGATTCGGTCAGCACGCAGTGCGTGGCGCAGTTTCCGCACGCGGTGCATTTTGTCGGATCGATCTGCCAGACCGTCCGCCGCAGCGAGACGCCCTTGCTCCGGGCAGCGGCCATCGCCAGGGCGCCCAGACCCGCCACGCATACGCCGCGCGTAGTAGCCCGGAGGAATTCTCTCCGCGTCAATTTGTCTGGTGCGTTATTCATCGTATTACCGGTTAAGGGCCGTCCGTGCTTCGGGAAGGTCGCACTGCCCCCGCAGCCTGCACGACTTGCAGGGCGTCGGCTCACCGCATCCGCGCGAGACGGAGTTGCGAGCCAGTAGAATCCCGCCGCCTGCGACCGCTCCCACCGCAGCGCCGCGCGCCAGGCTGCGGATGAATTCTCGACGCGTTGTTGATTCTGCGGGGAGGTCTGTCACAGTGATGCTCCTCCAGCCGGGCGCGTGCGGGCCTGTTTGCGTTTGAATATTCTGAGCGTTTTCATGGTCGGGTCAAGCACCAGGATTCGACCGGTCCGATCGACTGCAATGTCGGGCACGACCCTGGCGTCCTTGGCGCTATCGAGGAAATCGTTTGGACCGACCGCCACGTTGAGGAGTTTGCCTTCGGGGCTGTACACCTTGACCCGCTGGAGAGTCTTCTCGTAGGTAACAATGCTCCCGTCGCCCATTACCGCAATAGCCGCCGGGTTGCAGCAGCCGTAAAACTTCGTTATCCCCGACCCCTCTGACCCCCAACTCTTCAGGACGTCGCCGTATACGTCACGAAGTTGCACCAGCGATCGCCCCGGATCAACCGTCAGCAGCTCGCCGTCAGCGGTCAGGGCGACGTCCAGATGCGGGCTGGGCACGTTGAACCCGCTCAGGAAAGCCCCTGAGTCCGGGCGGCCGTTCTTGTAGGTCCGCTTGCCTGTCTTGCGGTCGTATCGCATCACAACGCGGTTTCCGGCGTCGGCGGCGTATACGTATTCGTCGGAGACCGCCAGCGACGTCAGGTGGGCTTTATCGTCCAGGGGCGCCCATCGGGCCTGCTCGCGCCCGTTGGAGTTGAGGACCGCTATGGTGTTCCTGGATGCGACATATATTGTCTCGTCAGCGGTGGCGAGAGCCTGTGGCGCCAGGGACAAACTCACCCGCTTGGCTTCCTTCCCGTCGGGCGTGTGGATCCAGATTGCCTTGTCGCCTGCTACGCAGATACTCCCGCTGTCGAGTACCGCCACGGCGGTAGGCACATCCAGAAAGACAGGCGACGCCGGGCGCACCTCGACCCACTTCAGAAGCGAAAGGTCGAATTTCTTGAGCTTCTGGAAGTCCTTATCGTACTCGCGTCCCGTGCCCGCGCCGTTGTCCCCGGTCGGGTCCATCAGGCTAAATGCCGCCCAAACAGCGATTCCCACCGCGGCCAGCACGGCCAGCGATATCACCAGGTCGTTCGTCTTGTGATTGGGCTGTTGGGTCATGGTCGTTGTTTCGCGGGCGTCGTTGTGGGGTTCGGCGCGTTTGGGTCCCGCAGGTCGAGGCAGATCATTTTCGTAAGGTCGCGCAGGATCAGCATTCCGTCGGCGATCGCCATCGGCGCCCAAGCCTCGTGTCCGTGAAGGACCTGGGCCTTGGCGAGCATTTTCCAACCCGCCGGCGTTGCGCGGGCCATTGTCAACGTGCCGGTCTTCCCGTCGAGGGCCAGTATCTTCCCGTCTGCTATCAGGTAGGGTCCCAGCTCGAATCGATTTTCCGGTCCGCTGGACCAGAGCCGCACGCCGTCGAGGTTCATGCAGATCATTTGCTGCTTTGCTTCGCCGGCGTTGTTGGTCAGTACGCCGTAGAGATGCTTCTCGTAGAGCAGGGGGGTCTGCTGGACCGATCCGAAGATCTCCGGACCGCGGCGGAAGGCTTCGACGGCTATCGAGTCGCCGTCGTCATTCTGCTTTATCTCGAGCATGAGGCATCCGGCTTTGTAGGCGGCGCTGAAGAACATCTTCTCGTCACCGATTATCACCGGCGAGGGCGACAGTGCGGGCGTGACCTGCCACTTCTCGAACTTCCAGAGTGTTTTTCCATCCTCGGACGACACGCCCACCACCCCTCCGGAGGTGCAGTAGATGTACATCCGCGTGCCCCAGTGCTCCAGCGGCATGATCGATGAGTGGGTCATCTGCAGGTTATCCGGATTGGGTGTCGTCCAGAGTATCTCACCGGTTTCGCAGTCGCGGGCGAGCATCAGCGCTTTCGGTCCGCCGGGTGCGATTATCGCTATCTTGCGCTCGATGGTCTTGTCGCCGACCTCGGTTTCGATGGTATCGATCAGCGGGCACTGGGCGGCGTACCATTCGGGGATCACCGCGCCGTATTCCTTGACGAGGTCCATCGACCAGATAGCCTTACCGGTAACCGCGTCGAGGCAGAGGACGTGTCCTTTGGGGCCTATGGTTACCACGAAGCGGTCGGTGACCGCCGGTACGATGCGCGAAACACCGTGATTGCGGCGAATGGGAATATGGTACCACTGTCGCCATATCTCACTTCCGTCTGCAAGTGAAAGGCATCGCAGCACGTCGCCTTTTCGCGATTCGTCGACGGGGTCTTTGGTTCCGGCGGGGCGTCCTTCGTCGTAGTCCAGAATGTACACGCGCCCCTTGTGAATCGCGGCGCCGCCGTAGCCCTGCCCCATGTCCATCGACCAGACAACCTTCGGTCCGCCGGCGGGCCAGGTTTCAGCCAGTGGAGTCTTCTCGACGCTCACACCGTCCATTGTGGAATTGCGGAATTGCGGCCAGGAGCCGGTCATGCCTTCAGGCGCCTTGCCCGCCCCCGGAGTAAACTTACCGGGCAGATCAACTTCAAATACCTTGATCGGCGGGGCGTCGAACTCCTCGCGCAACGTCAGATCGCCCGGCCCGCTCTCCGCCAGCCACGCATAGCATACCGCTACCCCTGCGACTGCAAAGACCAGCGGTACCAGGATGGCTATATTGAACGCTCGCATAATTTCCTGCATTATAGCAGAATTCGCCTGCTATTCACTCCGTAAAGCCCCCAACCGCTCGCCTCGCAGCGCCAGCAGCCCCGCCAGCGCTATCCACAACATTCCCAAGACCAGCATTCCCAATACAGTAGCACCAAGCGAGGCGTAAGGCAACTGTCCGCCTGCCGACCGGATCACCGGGCCCGCGGCAAGGATCGCCGCACCCAGTCCGCAGAATATGCCCATCACGAGCAGGCCCACATGCTCGGTCAGCAGCATTCTGCGAATCGCCGAGTTTTCGAAGCCCACCGCCCAGAGTACCGCAAGTTCGCCGCGGCGTTCCATTATGTTCCGCACCACCACCAGCGCCAGGCCAACCGTGCCCAGCACCAGGCCCAGTGATCCGAGTACCTGGAACATCGCCATGTAAGTTGACTGGACGGTGTTGAATTCCGCCAGGCGGTCGATTGCTGCTGTAGCTTCCATGCCCACGTCGCTCATCGATCTGTTGAGTTGTTCGGCAAGGGGAGCGGTCTTGCCGACCATCACGTCAGCAAGGAATACCCTGTGACCGGCGGAACTGACGTATCGCTCGGTGAAGTGTTTGCGTGAGATCAGGAGGCTGCCCTGGAATATCGAGTTGGCAATTTTGGCGACGATCTGCACCTTGAACTTCCGACCGCGTTCGTCGACGAACTCCAGCGACTGGCCTACCGATTTACCGAGTGCCCAGCGCACGGTGGCTTCGTCGCTGATCGCAGGCACGATGTCGGGCCCGAAATCGGCATCGAGCAGTTTCCAGGGGTTTGTCTTGCCCGGCGGGTTCTGCGTTTCGATGAACGTGAATCGCCCGTCGAGGTCTTCGCTCTCCACGCCGATTATTCGCGGCGACTGTGCTCGGTTGAGGTTCAGGCAGTTGGCCTGGTCGCCGTCTCGCAGGCGCATGTGGACCACCGACGCGCCGTGCCAGGGCTTCTCATCGAGCCCGAAGGGCTCTCTGCCCGATGGCGTGTTGAGATCTCCGAAGACCGGAAGCGACGTTTCGCCGAACACCGCGAACCCCCCGGTCCCCGATTTCTTGTCCGCGGGGTTGTCCAGCGGACTTACCTGATTGGCGCCCACCGCGACGACCATGAACACTCCGCAGGCGATAATTGCTATAACGCCCAGCGACCTTCCGGGCCTTCGACCGGCGCCGCGGAGGGCGATATCGGTAAGCGACATGCCGCTGGGCGATCGCTTCAGTCCTGTCCGGCCCAGCCACGTGCGGCAGGCCGACAGCAGTGCAACCAGCAGGAGGAAACCGGCGGCGAAGAACCCGCCGGCCTGGGAGCCTATGGTCGCCAGGCACGCCCCTCCGGCAAGGATGCACCCGAGGGCAGTCAGGAAGCTCGGCGTTCCCAGCAGCCCCCTGGCGCGTCTGGTCGGCGGTGTGGCGGATATATTGTCGAGCAGGCTGCGGACCTCCCGGCGGAACTGCCTCCGCAGCACTATCAGAATCGCCACCATACTCACCGCAAACGAAGCCACCGCCCCGATCGCCATCGTCACCCAACTCGCATGAAAGTCAATCGGCGCCGAAGCCACCGCGCCCCGCCATATCGTCGTCAGACCGCCAAGGACCATATGCGTGTAGAGAACCCCGCCGGGCAGCCCGATTGCGACGGCTATCAGCGCCAAGATCGCACCTTCTGTAACAACGAGCCTTCGGACGCGTTTCTGCGTGAAGCCAACTGCCAGCAGGAGGCCCAACTCGCCCGTCCGCTGACGCACCCCCAGTGCAAACACCATCGCCGATAGCAGAACCGCCGCGCCTACCAGGAACATACTCAGACCCAGGAACAGTTGCCCGAAGTCCAACGCCTCGGAGGCCGCAGCTTCCGCCTGACCGGCTACGTCGCTGAATATCAGGCCCACTTCGCCTGGCGTGAGTTTTTGTCGGATTGCGGCTTTGTAGATGTCGGCGGTTTGTTGACTCTGTCGAATAGCGGTAAGATCGCCAAAGCGATTCGACCAGAGTTTACGCCCTCCCGCCAGGGAGATGATCGCCTTGGGCGTGCCTCGGTATTTCTTCCAATAGGCCCGGTCCTCGTCCTGGATTTGGGCTTGATCTATCTTTATACCAGGCTTCCATGCTCCACAGGTGGCGGCTTGGGAGAGACCGGGGAAATCCGGCATGAGGTCGCGGTCGAGGAGTTTTGAATCGTTCGGGATGATCTTCGCGATCTTGAACCCGGCGGTGTTCTGGGTGAGTTGTCGCATCGGCCCGAACACGTAGTACTTCATCGTCAGCGTGTCGCCCGGAGCGGCTGACAGGTCGTCCGCCAGCCACCGGTTGATGATCACCTCCCCGTCGCCAAGCGGTTGTCCGGTTCCGACAAGCGGCCCGCGTGCGGTGACGATGGAGTAGGGGGTCGTGCGATCTGCGACGCGCAGTTCGTTGACAAAATACGTGAGGATACCTTCGCTGGGCGTCTGTGGGGCGAGAGTTTTGGTGGCCTCGACGACGGCGGGGTGCAGGAAGATGCGATTGCTTCGTACCTCGACGGATTGGCGGTATCGTCCAACTGCCTCATTTGGATCTGGTGGGGAGTCTTTCGTCGCTTGGCGTGTGGGCTGGTGGGGCGGTAGAACTTCCACGCCGGTGTCGGCGAGCTTCCAAGTCTTGGTCAACGCCTCGTTTGCCTGCTCACCGGTGACGGGGCGCCCGTTGGATTCACCGACGAGCAGCAGATTGGCCTTACCGGTCAGGTCGAGTTTTTCCGCCAGCCATCCCATTGGCAGGAAGGCGTTGAGCGGCGCCGCCTGGTCGGCGCGAAGGCTGAATCGTCCGAATTGTTCGGGTTTGATTACCGCGACAACGTCGAGGCGCACCGTGACGGCCGCATCAGACGTTCGCGACAGCGGGGCGTCCCGTGATACCAGCGACGGTTTGGAGATTGTCAGGAGTATCTGCTCGCCGGATTTGACGCCCATACGTGCGGCGAGAGGTTCGTTAATGGCGACCTGAGCGTCTTTGAGATCGGGTGTGCCGGCGCCGCGAGCGGGAGAGAGTTTCCAGAACGCCGCGGTCACGCCCAAAACGTTCACGTTGCCTGCGCGGCGTTTTGAATCTTCACCGTGCTCCGCGACGGATGGTAGTTGAATCGCCGTGGCGACCCGGGTCTTAAGTTCTTTCGCCAGTTCGTCGCCCAGGCGGGCCCGGAAGAAGTTGTCCCCGGTCGTCATGGCAACCGACGTTCCGCCCAGGCGGAGGCGGGCTGTTTTGTGAAGCGTTCCGGAAACCGAATCGCCGACCAGCAGCGCGCCGGTCAGTACGGCGGTTGCAATCGCCGCGGCGCCGATGACTCCGAGGTGAGTCCGGCGGTAGAACCACAGGCTGCGGGCGATGAGATCGATGAACTTCATCTGCTGGTTTCCAGTTCGCTCAGCGCGCCGTCGCGCAATTCCATTACCCGGTCCATCCGTCCAGCCAGATCGGGCGAGTGCGTTACCACGATCAGGGTCGTCCCTTCGCTACGGTTGAGTTCGGTCAGGAGTTCGATCAGGGATTCCGACGTTTGCCTGTCGAGCGAGCCGGTTGGCTCGTCCGCCAGCAGGAGCGATGGTGCGTTGATCAGCGCCCTTGCCAGCGCCACCCGCTGTCGCTCACCGCCGGAAAGCAGCGGGGGCCTGTCGTCGGCCCGGTCGGCTAGGGCCACTCGCCCCAGCAACTCGACGGCACGCCGGGAGAGTTCGGGGGCGACCCGGCCTGACGCCAGGGCAGGCAGCAGTACGTTCTCCAGAACCGTACACTGGGGCAGGAGGTGGTGCTGCTGGAATACAAAGCCGATGCGGGTGCGCCTGATCTCGGCGAGTTCCGTTGGGCTCAGTGTCGTCAGGTCGCGCCCATCGAGACGGACCGTGCCGCTGGTGGGGCGGTCCAGGGCGCCGATGAGGTTCAGCAGGGTACTCTTGCCCGATCCGGAAGGGCCCACAATCGCCATCGCCTGGCCCGCGGGTACGGTCAGGGATACGTTGTCGAGGACCGCCGCGGCGGTATCGCGGGCCTGGGAATAAGTCTTGGAGACGCCGTCGAGTTCGAGGATTGTCTGATCGTTCATGTTGTCTCGCAGGAGTTTACTTCTGACCGAAGGCGTAGATGTATCCGTCCTGGCAGCCTATTACGAATCTTCCGCTAGCGACCGCCGGGCACGAGGTGATCGCCTCGCCGATGCGGTAGTTCCACAATTCCTTGCCGTCGGCCAGGCGCAGGATGTAAATGCGTCCGTCTTCGCTGGCGGTAAGGACCTTGTCGCCGCAGATTACCGGGGAACTGTCGACCTGGTCCTTCGTGCGGAACACCCATATCTTCTTACCGGTCTTGCGGTCGATACAGTGGACTCGCCTGTCGCGTCCGCCGACCACTACGCGCGTGGCGTTGACTGCCGGTGACGAGAAGAATGGCTGCTCCCCGCCGCCGTACTTCCAGCGCGTCTTTCCGCTCTTGAGATCGAGTTTCAGCAGTTCGCCGTCGTAGTGACCGACGAACGCCATCCCGCCGGCCAGGGCAGCCGACGAGGCAATATACGAGCTGATCTCCACTTTCTTGACAGCCTTGCCGGTAGCGGTCGAAACTACGTGCAGTATTCCGTCGCACCCGCCGAATACTGCCTTTCCGTCCGCGATGGCAGGGGCTCCGTTGATGAAATTGTCGGTTTCGTAGGTCCAGAGCTTCTTGCCCGTTTTCGCGTCGATGCAGTGGAGGAAGTTGTCGTAGCTGCCGATGAATATTCGCAGGCCCTTGGCGCCGCGGGCGTAGTTCGCCGAGCCGAGTATGCGATCGTCGGCTTTGTACTTCCAGAGTTCCTTACCCGTTTCGGCCGACAGGCAGTGCAGGGCGCCGTCATCCGTACCGACGATGACCTTACCGTCGATCGCCAGCGGCGGGGCGCTTACGGGGTCGGCGGCCTTGAAGGACCATATCTTCTTACCGCCAGCCAGGGACAGCGCGTAGAGGTTCTCGTCGTCGCTTCCGACAAAGATCTTCCCGTCGCTGATCACCGGCGAGGAGACGACCGCGTCGCCGGTCTTGAACCGCCACAGCAGCGAGGGTTTGTCGGGCAGCTTGTCCGCGGCGATACCCGTAAGGGCGGGCTGGCCTCGAAATATCGTCCAGTCGCTCGACGGCGCACCGGCGGGCTTAGACGCCGCGGTCGGTTTGGCAGGGGGCTTGGCGCCTGAACACGCTACCAACCCCATCAGCATTGCAAGCAATATTGTATAACGCATGGTTCTCATTATCGCCCCATATCATACTAGGAGCAATTGCTTGTCCCAAGGGCAATTGTCAGCATAATGGTTGAACGCAGTCCGGCGGCGAATCGTGTGCTTTCTACAAGGAAAACATTATGAAGACAAACAAGATGCATTATTTGGCGGTAGTTTCAGCGATCGTGTTGAGTTTTTCGCTTGGTCCGGCCGGCGCGGCGCCTGCTAAGAAGGCAGTCGACAATTCGCTACCGCAGGTGCTGATCATCGGCGATTCGATATCGATGGGCTATATGAAGGCCCTGCCCAGACTGCTCAAGGGCAAGGCGATCGTCCGCCACAATCCGGGAAACGCCGGACATACCGGTATGGGGCTGGCGAATATCAAGCGGTATATCGCCGGTGGCAAGTGGGATGTGATCCACTTCAACTGGGGCCTGTGGGACTTATGCTATCGCAATCCGAAAGCGAAAGCCCAGGGGCGCCGCGACAAGGTCAACGGTAAGATCACCCACTCGCTCGAGCAGTACGAAGCCAACCTCCGCAAACTTGTCAAGGAACTCAAGAGCACCGATGCGAAGTTGATCTGGGCGTCGACGACCCCCGTGCCCGACGGAGAGGCCGGGCGGATCAAGGGCGACGATCTGAAGTACAACGCCGCGGCTGCGAAGATAATGACCGAGAACAAGATCCCGATCAACGATCTGCACGCCCACATGACCAAGCGGTTGAAAGATTTCGAGAAGAAGGGCAATGTACATTTCGACGCGGCCGGTTCAAAGTATCTCGCCGAGAAAGTCGCCGCGAGCGTTCTGGAAGCGCTGGGGTCGAAGGCCAAGGCGAGCGTTTCGACTTTCCCGGGCAGGGTCGGCAAGTGGAATGGTTTTGCGATACACTACTTCAAACTCGACGGGCGCGGCTGTCGCCTTGTCGTTCCCGACAAACCCGCCGCCGCTCGCCCGTGGGTGTGGCGGGCAAGGTTCTTCGGGCACGAACCGCAAACCGATATCGCACTCCTCAAAAAGGGCTTCCACGTCGCGTACATTAATGTGGGCGGTTTGTACGGCGCCCCGCCGGCAGTGAAAATCTGGGACAGGTACCACAAGTATCTCACGAGCGAACACAAGCTTGCCCCCAAGCCCGCGCTGGAGGGAATGTCGCGCGGCGGGCTGATCATTTACAACTGGGCGGCGAGCAATCCCGACAAGGTATCGTGCATCTACGGGGACGCGCCGGTGTGCGATATCCGAAGCTGGCCGGGCGAAAAGGACGCCAGATGCCTCAAGGTCTATGGGATTACGAAAGAGCAACTTGCCGACTTCAAAGAAAACCCGATAGACCATCTCGCACCGCTGGCCAAGGCGAAGGTCCCGCTGCTGATAGTCGCCGGAGACGCCGACAAGGTAGTGCCCATGAAAGAAAACGCACTGGTCATGCAGGAGCGTTACAAGAAACTCGGCGGCGAGATCATACTGATCAGCAAGAAAGGCGTAGGCCACCACCCCCACAGCCTCAAAGACCCCGCGCCCATAGTCGAGTTCATACTGAAACACACACCGCTTGAGTAAACGGGTGGACTACTCTTCGTAGAACCGATAGTTCTTGTGGTTGTGGAGATGTTTCTTCACCGCGTCGGGCGTTTTATATGCGTCCAGCCATCGCTTGCCCTTCTTCGTTTTGAAGTGCGGATGGTTATCGAGCAGTGCCGGATAATTGCTCAATATCGCCGCGAACTCCTTGCGGGCCTTGGTGTGCTGGGGCGAATTGCTGACCAGCTTGTAGCCCTTTCCGAAGCGGTTGTCACCGCAGAAATAGAACCTGCCCTGCGGTATCGAGAGGATGGGATTGACTACTTCCAGCATGTATTGCCTGGTACGCACGAGCTGGGTCGTACCGATGCAACTGTATATCCATTGGCGATGAGTCTTGCTCTTGCCCGTCAGGAAGGGCTTGAGACTCTTACCGTCGATATGGTATTTCTCTGGAACGCCCGCGCCCGCATAATCGCAGAACGTCGGGAGGATATCGGAGAAGTCCATCAGTTCGTCAGTGGCGCCTCGTTTCCTGATACCGGCTCCCCACGCCACAAACGGTACGTGACACCCTCGCTCGACACCGCGGGATTTGGCGGTGACGGCGGTACCGTTGTCTCCGCAGAAAATGATAACGGTTCGATCGGCGATGCCCAGGTCGGTGACCTTCCTGATGATTCGCCCGACCAGGACGTCGATGTACTCGTTGAGCGCGACGAAGCGGGCGTCGGCCTGGTCGCGGGTCGCGGGCTTGCCCATCTCGCCGACCTTGCCCTTCAGCGGCGTGGTTGTTATACCGCCGCACGTACCATGTGGGGCGACCATCGGGTAGTACGCCAGGAACGGTTTGTCCTTGTTGCGCTCGATGAAATTGCAGATGAACTTTGTGAAGATGTCGGGTCCGAAATCGTTGGCTCCGGTTTTCAGCAGCTTGTGATTCTGGACGATCGAAGGTTGCCAGTAACGCGGATGGTCGCCGTCGCCGGTGTGTGTGGCCTTGTATTGCGGCCTGCCGGGCAGTTTGTCTATTGCTTTGGAGCCTTCCCAGAGACAGTACTCGTCGAATCCGCCATGTTTGGAGTACGGCATGGTTGCCCCGCAATGCCATTTGCCCGCGATGGCGGTGGCGTATCCGGCATCCTTAAGCAGTTTCCCGAAGCTGAGGTTTTGCTCGAGCAGTCGGCGGCTGTTACCGATCCACAGTCCATTGTGGTAGACACCCGATGTATTACCGTACCGCCCGGTCATCACCAACGCTCGCGACGGGGCGCAAATAGCTGACGCCCATGCGGTGCGGAACATCACACCTTCGGTCGCCATTCGATTGATATTCGGGGTGTGCGTCTTTCGCAGACCGTAACAGCTATACATCTCCGGACTCACGTCGTCGGCCATGATGAACACTATATTCATCTTCCCGTCCGTTGAGTCTTTTGCTCCGCCCGCCGCCGCGGAAAGGACGCCCCGAACGGATGCCCCGATTCCGCAGAGTCCGATTGCTTTGAGGAAACGCCGTCTGTTCATGTCCGATAACCTTGTTACTGCGCCAGGGCTCCATGATATCCGTTCCTGCGGACCAATGGTACTCTCAAGGTGTCGGTCTGGAAGAAATGCGGGCGATCTGACCGCTACGTTTTCTACGCTGCTGCTACAGGCCGGTGTGTCCGGCTGAATTGGCGAGAATCACGCCTGTCGCGGCGGTGTAAGACCATCCTTCCCCGCCGGCGCCGCTGGTTTTGATGGCTTCGGCGGGGTCTTCAATGAACGGATTGGACGGAAATACGTGTAGATACGGGCCGTAGGCGCCGGCTGGATTGATCGTCCCGTCGGAATCGGTCTTGCTGGTCAATTGAGTGTTGATGTTCGTGGGATATACTTCGTTGTGATGCATCTTGTACAGTTCCAACTGTGCGCGAATTGACTGCAGATTTGACATCAGATTGGAGAGCTTCGACTCCTCTGCGGCGTTGGTGAACTGGGGGATGACAATGGCTGCCAGAATACCCAGGATGAGCACTACGATCAGAATCTCAACTAGCGTAAAAGCTGTCTTGTTACGGTTCATCATTCGTCCTCCACGCGGTTTGGCATGGAATACCCTGCGTGCCAATCACTCCAACCTCCATACCCTGCGTCGACCCTACTACAGTAGTATAGTATTCATCGGCAGAATGGTGGACGAATAGAATTACATAGAGAGTTTATTCTCGATAATTCTTCCTAGAAGTTACGGTCCATTCGGTAGATATGCCGTTCGAAACGCACCGCCCCCCTCTGCGAAACGTCGTTCCGGGCCTCAATTACGGGTTAAATCAGTGGAAAATGCGGCGATCTAGAGTGTCCAGGGCGCCCGCATCGATCGCGATCGCAGGCGGTTGGCCTGGGCATCGTCGATGAATTCCTCTTTATCCGGATTCCAGCGGATTTTGCGGCCCAGGTCCATGGCGATATTGCCTAAATGTGCCAGGCTACAGCACCTGTGGCCGATTTCGGCGGGGAAGTATGGGTCCTTTCGCGTGCGGACGCAATCCAGGAAGTTTCGCTGCTCCCCGTTGCCTTTGAACAGGTGAATCTCCTCGGGGCGGATGATGCTGCCCGCGATTCTGGGGGAACTTGCCTTGAGCGGTCCTCGCCATCCGCGGTTACCGACCCATCCCTCAGAGCCCTCGAAACGCAGGTTGACCCCGCCGGAGTCAACGATCATCCGCACGCCGTCAGCGTAGAGATATTCGATGTGGTAGGTGTGGGCCGTATCGTACAGACCATCTACGTGCGAGACACCGTGCCCTTCGATTTCGACCGGGCCTGTACGTTCGGTATCGGTGGCCCACTGGACGGTGTCGAACAGGTGCGCGCCCCAGTCGGCAAGCTGCCCGCCGGAATAGTCGCGAATCCAGCGGAAATGGTAGTGGCAGCGGTCTTTGGTGTAGGGCGCCCACGGCGCGGGTCCGAGCCACATGTCATAATTGAACCCCTTGGGCACGGGTTGTGGGGCGGCGTGGCCTTTGTTACCGGGTCCACCGGGTAGAGTGACGCGAATGGTGTGCAGCTTTCCGATCCGCCCGTTGCGGACGAGTTCAGCCATTCGATGGTAAACGCCTATCGAGCGGTCTTCGGTGGACGTCTGGTACACTGTTCCGTAGCGTTTGACGGTGTCGGAGAGGATTCGCCCTTCTTCGATGGTCATCGTGGGCTTTTCGCACTCGACGTCTTTTCCGGCGCGAATAGCCGCCAGAGACATCGGTACGTGCCAGTGGTCCGGCGTGGAGATCATTACCGCGTCGATATCGTCGCGCGCGATAATTTCACGCCAGTCGCCGGTGGTGAAGCAGCCCTTGAACCCCTTCCCGTACATCCGCTTGACGAGGTTATTTGCGCTGATCATTCTGGGCTCGTCGACGTCGCACAGCGCCACGGCTTGCGAGTCGCGAAGGCGGAGGAAACTCTGGAGGTTCATGCCCACTCCATGGCTGCCCGTACCGATAAAGCCCACGGTTATCTTTTCGCTCGGCGCCACGGCGCCGTCTTTGCCCAGTGCTGTCGATGGTATGTACTGGGGCAGCGCGACAACCGCTCCGGCGGCGAGTGTGCCCCGGAGGAATCCCCGGCGCGTTATCGATCCGTTCTTCGGTATGGCCATCTCAGATCCTTTCAGAATGACAGCAGGCACTGCCAGATATACATGTTACCCAGGGCGTCCACGTTTTCCCATATCGTCTTGACCAGCGCCTCATCTCCAGAGATGGCGGGCAACTCGGTCTTCTTCTGCTCCCACGGAACGCAGACCCCGGGGGCTACCGACGACCTCGCCCAGTCGGGATTGTCGATTCCGCTTGCCTGGGCCTGACCTCCCGGCGAGGGCGAGGAACTGGACGAATAAACTCCGTATTCGCGGGCGGCGTCGGTCATCGCCTGCATGTTCTCGACGGTGGCTGCGTTCTGGACAATCGCGCTGGCGTCGAGTATGTATCCACCGTCTTGTGCGACGCCCTCTATCACTTTCTTGACCACGTCCCGCACCTGGTCGGCCGTTCCGTGCGCCAGCAGCGACGTGGGAATCCCGCCCGATAGGCAGAATTTGTGCCCGATCTTGCGATGGACCTCGAAGATATCGGCGTTGTCGACGTGGTATACGATCGACGCGTCGGGCAGTTCGGCGAACGTGTCGAGGTGGCGGTTCCAGTTGCCTTCGGCGTAGAAGAGCGTCTGACGCCCGGCGCCCCAGAGTTCCTGGATGATCGGTTTGAGAGTGGGCCAATGGAACTTGTCGAACTGCTCGGGCGAAATGAACGGTACGCAACTGCGGTGCATCCAGTGTCCGATCGGAACGGTTCCGGTCGGGTCGCTGCTGCCCATCGCCACAGCACACAGGTGCGGGGCGAGGGCCTCGCAGGCGGCGAGTACTTTTTTCGGGCGCTCGAGCATGTCGCCTATCAACCCGACATATCCGCGCAGCTTGTCGCCGATTATGTCCAGCGGGGCCTTGAGAATGCCCGCAATGGCGGACACCGTCCCGGACTCTTCCCGCAATCGCTGCCCCTGCACCCCGAATCCGCCGAAGTATTGCATCATGCCCATCGCGCCCTTGACGAACGACAGGTTGTTGCGGTAGGTCGACGCTTCGCCCGGGGCGACCACGTCGTTGCATACTCGCGGAAGCCACACGTTGTACAGGAAGCCCGTGGGGTCGTCGATCAGGGCGTCGTATTCGTCGGCGTGCATGAACGCCTCGTCCTCGGGCGGTTCGATGTATTGAAAGCCCGTATTCTTGTCGATCTCGATTCCGGGCGACGCATAGTACTTCAGACCGATCGCCTGCGTCAGCCCGGTCCAGACGTATACCATGTTGCCCACGACGGCGTCCCAGTCGAAATCGGCGGCGCATATGCGTGCGGCCTCGAACGCCTTCTCGTAGTCGTGGGAGACTTCCTGGCAGGTGAATCCGGCGTACTTGGCGGTGAATTCGGCGACGAACGGGCGGATCGGGACCATGTCGGGTTTACCGTTCTGCATCGCCGTCGTGTAGCGAGTGAGGCGTTCGTTATAGAGCTGTTGCATGTCCTGGGCCATTTGCGACTCCTTAAAACAAACCTTCCGATTGTGCGTTATTGATTCTCGGGGATGGCGGGGCGTTTGGCAAGGAATCTGTTCAGCGCCGATACGGTGAATATCCGCGGATACAACTCTTCGTAGTACCATAGCTTCGCGAAGTACAGACCGATTGCCGACGGGGGAAACTCCCGTCCGCCGTTGGTATGTTCGACCAGCCACGCGGCTCCCGCTTCGATGGCGGCTGTGATATCGCCGACGCAAAGCAGGGCGTCGACGGCCAGGGCGGTCTCCTCTATCGATGATGCGACCGAGGCGTCGCCTCCCCACCCGCCGTCATCGTTTTGGGCTGATACCAGCCATTCTGCGCCGCGGGTGAGTATCTCGGGCGGTATTTCGACGCCGGCCTGACTCAGTCCCGCCAGCACGCGGGCGGTTCCGTAAGTCGGGTTGGCCTGGTCGGGGGCATCTTCGTTACCGAACCATAACGGGCGCCACGATCCGTCATCGCGCTGCTCACCGGCGAGATATTCCACCGCCCGGGCCGATGCTTGCTGCACCTTGGCGGCGAGTACGCCGTCGAAGCTTTCCCGCCAAACGCCCCATGCGCCCAGTGCGTGTGCGGTAAGGTCGGGGCAACTGTGGTCGAAGGGCAGCTTGCCCCACCCGCGGCAGAAGGTCGGTATCCCCCCGTCGCGATTCTGAAGATCGACCAGCCATTTCGCCCCGTCGGCCGCGGCCTGGGCGACTTGCGGATCGTCGGGCGCCAGGTTGTGCAATGCGATCATCGCCCCGGCAGTGTCGTCGGCGTCGGGCACGGCGCCCGACAGCGGGCTCCAGGCCCATCCGCCGGGTGCGGCGTGGGTGTAGGGGTGGGGCTCGGTGTGGTGCTGGTCGATGAGCCAATCGGCGATCGTGTGGGCATCTTCGCCGCCCAGGGGTTCTCCCTCGGAAAGAGCGTTCACCGACAGCGTAGTTACCCACGTGGAGAGATTTGTGTCTATAGGCCAGGAACCGTCCGGGCGCACGGTGGCTTTCAGGAAGCCGATGCAGCCGGTCGTAACCGGATGGTCGATCAATCCCGCCGATGCCAAAGACATCGCCACAAACGAAGTAATCGGGGCCGCTTCGAGGAACCCGCCGCCGAGCGGTTGGATCGCCCGGAGCTTCTTAAGCGTGCGATGGCGGGAAATGTTTCGCAGCATCCTGACCGCCGGGTTTCGCGACGGGCGATGGAAGTGTCGCACCTGGCCGATCGCGATCAACGCCGGAAGGGCGTAACTGACCACGGGCATGCCCAGGAAGCTGAAGGTTTGGTGCGGAAGGGTCGCCAGTTCGAACGGGAGGGACGGGACGAGATCCCACGCCTCTGGCCCGTCGCCCAGTCGCCCGCTTATCGCGCACATGGTCAGGATCGGGGCCGCAAATGTCCGGTCGGCGCCGTAGATCTCGGCCAGGGCGGCGGCGATGCGCTTCGGTTCCAGCGAGCCCATACGTTCGGTCAACCAGCTCTCACCGCCGGCGCCCCCCAACGCCGCCCACACCAGCAGCGTCGTCGGAAGATTGCTCTTGCTCTGCGGAGTGTCGCCCCATCCGCCGTCTTCGTTCACGTGGTCGGCTAGCCATTTTCGCCCGTCGGAAATCAACTGCCCGTTGCCCTGGCGGTCAACGCTTGCCAATGCCCGCACCGCAGTCGCCGTCGACAGGGCGCTGCTGGACAGATGCCCGGTCCAACCGCCGCTCGGGTCGCGTAAGTCGGTGAGTCCCTCAACCGCCGCCGCCAGTGTTGTCTCGATGGTGTCGCTCATGGCGAATCGTCCAGATTCCCCAGCGCCAGCAGTCCGTAGAAGGCGTACTCGCAGTCGAGTGTCTCGTCGCCCTGGTGACCTCGGAATCCGCCCTGGGACGACCAGAGCGAGTCGATGAAGTCCAGGCATCGCTGTCGGACGTCGTCGAATGTTATGCTGCAATGACGCAGCGCGTGCAGCCCGACGGCCGTCGAAAGCAGATCGCTCATCGGCGCGCCGCTCCATGCTCCCATACCACCGTCAGGTCCGATTTGCTCGGCCAGCCATGCCCTCGCCGCTTCGTCGACCCGTCGCCCGAGATGTCGCAGCACGGTGATCGCCGCCGCCGTCGCGGGAACCGATGCGCCCGGTATTTCAGCCGAATTCCCGAATCCGCCTTCGGGCCCCTGGAGGCTCGCCAGCGAGTCGGCCAGAGCGTCCGGATTGGCTACTTTGCCCCCGACGTCCTGATGAGCGCCCAGAGCGAGAAAGGCTCCGTAGGCGGTGCCTGAGGTCTGTGAGGGGGTTTCTGAGTAGCCGCCGTCTTCGCTGCGATATGTCTCGATCCGGGCGAGTATCGCCGGGCCGTCGCTCGCGAGGCCCACCGCGACGCGGCATCGCGCCAGGCACGCAAGATGCACCAGGTCCAGATTGTTGCCGTCGCCGAATGATGCTATCCATGGGGCGATGGTTTCAGTTGGCAGGGGGGCGTCCAGTGCGATCAGGGATTCGATGGCGAAGAGGGTGTAGTAGAGGTCGGACGCCTCGGAGCGTCCGCGGAATCCACCGGCCGGTGTGAGTTGGCGCCTTACGAAGCTGACTACCAGCGAGGTCGATTCACCCAGCAGATTCGCCGAGCGTTTCGCGGAGGTCAGCATTTCTTGACGGATCGTCATCGCAGCAGCTCATGATCTCGAAGTCGCAGAAGATCTTGCCCACGATACGTCGCAGCAGGGCCTTGAGGTCCGAACTGGTCAGAGAATCGAGGCACTCGATGGCCGTGGACTTGTATTGTTCGAGCAGGTCGGTTGCGGCCTGCAGGGGCGGTGTGTCGGTGTTGCCCGCCAGGGCGTCGAGGATGTTGGGGCACAGGTGATCGTCCGGCGAGCGGTCGGAGGCGGTCATGTGATCGTCGATGTCGTCGTGGATCTGGTAGGCGATGCCCAGCGCGCGGCTGAATTGGTGCAGTATGCTCGAAAGTTCATCATCGCCGCCGGCACAGATAGCTCCAACCTGCAGGGCGACGTCGAAAGCCGGCGCGGTCTTCTGGGCGAATATCTCGATGACCTGCTCGGGCGTCAGGCTCGTCGGTTCGCGTGCCCAGACCAGTTCGGCGCCCTGTCCGAGACAGAGCGTCCTGTGGCCCGCCGAGGCTACCTGCACCATCCGCACGCGCTGGGTGTCCGAAACGTCGGCTTCGGATAGCAGGCGATATCCCTCGCCGATGAGCAGATCGCCGGCGTTGATGGCTATTTCCACGCCGTGGGTTTCGTGTACGGTGGGGCGTCCGTACCTGGTCGCGTCGTGGTCTTCAATGTCGTCGTGGATCAGCGAGGCCTTGTGGAAGCATTCGACCGCGACGCCCGAGTGTATCAATCCTTCGGGCAGCTCGTCGAGCGAGGTGCCTGTAATCGCTTCGAAAACTCCCGCCGCCAGGAATGGCCTCCATCGCTTGCCCGAACCGGCGAGCCAGTCGTATGCGATCTGTTCGGTGCGATTGTCCGGGGCGCCCATGCGGTCCGAGAGGGCATCGAGGGTGAACCACGAGTCGACCTTATCCCGCAGTGACTGAAGGTCCTGTCGCTCCGATTCGCTTTGACTCGAGCAGGTAATCGCCTCGTGGACCCATGCCATGTCAACTTTCGTGTTGCAGCAGCCTTCGCTCAGCAGCGGAATCGCCAGCCCCGGTACTGCGCCGGCTTCCATGTATGGAAAAACCTGTTCGAGCATCGACATGCAACTGACACCGATTACCGCCTGGACCTGCCCGGATTCTATCAGGCTCATGACTACCGGCGAACCGTCCGCCACCAGCATCGCGTAGCCGAGTTCTTCGGCCTCGTTCTGGAGTTCGGCGATGTTGCATCGTCCGCAGCGTTTGCAGACCAGACCGATATCGTCGAGATGCCCTTCACAATCGTCGGGATGTCGCAGGCATTGGGGCAGGAGGAGCAGGCGGCGGTCGAAGGGTATTGACGCCACGGCGGACCGCCAGGTCGCGTTATGGATAAGGATCGCCAGGAAGTCGCGATAGGTGGTTTCCTGCCGCGTTCTGGCGAGCAGTTCATCGGCGGTCTTGCGGAGAGCGTCGAGTGACAGGGGTGCGGTGAGCTTCCTCTCGGCCGCAAAATCATCCGCCGCCCGGCGCAGAACATTGCGCATAGCCTTCCGCAGAGGGACAGCGCGCCCCATATCGCAGGGGTCGCTGCTCTGCGTCGATTTGTCAGTCGAATCATGCATGGGTAACACAAATTATAATACTATTAACTCGGTTAATCTACGAAAATTGCGAGGCTTCCAGTATTCCCGGTCGGTAGCGCAGGTGTCTGTAAGAGTTAACGCAGCGCCGACTCGGGAATTTCCCAGGAGGCAACATCGGATCCGCCCAGATTGCCCAGGGGCAGTTCGAGGCGGTAGGGTCCAGCGCCCTCGGGCGGGCGCTGGAAGATCAGGATGTCGCGAATCGACTTGCCCGGCGCCAGTGGCGCCGAGCGGTGTACGCCGCCGGCTGGGTACGTGTCCGGTCCGAAGTTTATCCGCCCGTAGAACTTTCCATTTGAATCGCTGAGCGAGGCGTGCGTGCGATCGCCGGTTGAGTCCACGCCTCGAAGGGTGATGTAAGTGATCTTGCGGTCCTCAGACGGGGAGGTATTCGTCGCCTCGACGGCCACCATGAGGAACTTGTCCTGGCTGCGACTGTTACCGGTGACGCTCTTGAGCGGGACGTTGTCTATCTTCACCGCGATGACTTTTAACGCTCGGTCGTCCCACTGGCGGGCCATGCCCATCGGAAGCGGAGATATCGCCGCGGGCGGTGCGGGTTTCGTTGCGGTCCGGGGTGTTGACTTCGCTGTGCCTCCCGGGAATAACGAGAAATATATCGCCACCCCGCATAAAACGCTACCGACGAAAAGTACCGCGACATTACCCCCTTGGCGGCCTCGCGAGGAAAGGAATCCCAGACAGACCGACGCAAGCCCAACCGCACCGATGACGGCGGTGGGCAGAAATCCGACAGGGGCCCACAGGGTCAGGCAGGCGACAGCGCCAATCACGATCCCCGCAATACGAAAAAGCCCCGTCCGATTCGCTCGCTGTCGGGCGACGGTCATTATCGGGCGGAATTCCCCCGGTCCGCCGGTCGCTGTCGGGGCTCCGACTCGCTGGCGGGGGACGATGGTAACTGTCCCGCATTTGGGGCATTTCTCGCTCTTTCCGATCCGACCGTCAGGCGAACTCATCGGAGCCCGGCATATCGGGCAAGCGTAATTAATCACTTACCTGTCTCCTGAATTTCGGGCGGCGATCTGTTTCGCTATGCGGCGGAAGTTCTTGCGCCAGGCGCGGACTTCGGTCTTGCCCAGCATCTGGAGCATGGCGCGTTTGAACCAGCTTACTCCGCCGGCGCGCTGGTTGTCCCAGAAGAGGTTCGGGACGCGTTTGAAGTTGTTCTCGTAGCAGACGGTGTAGAGTTCGAGGTGGTCGGCGGTCATTGCCGATACGGAAAACGCTTCGTTCGACGCGGTCTGCGGTTCGTAGAAGATCGGGAAAATCACCACGTTTTTGGCCACCAGGTCCTTGACGAGCTGCAGGGTGGCGGCCACGTCGTCGGGCGTCTCGCCGGGCAGGCCCAGGACCACGCTGAAGACCGGGTAGAAGCCGGTGCGGACCATTTTGTCGGCGGCCTGGCGGACCATATCGCCCCAGTTGTCGGGGTCGAACGGTGCGATTTTACCCGACCCGTTGGCTACCACGAGGCGCCCGTTTGCCGATTCGACGCCCATGTTCACCCAGAGATAGTCCGAGGGCTGCGACCAGGTCAGCAGGCGGCGGATCTCGCGGAGTTGGTCGTCTTCGTACTGCAGCACCGACGAGATATTCCCGTGGTCGATCTGCATGAACCCCAGCCCGTCGATCCGCTTCATTTCGGTCAGCAGGCTCCGGAGTGCTTCGAAGTTCACCTTTCCGCTCGTCGCACCGTATCGGAAGAAATCCTCGCTGCCGCTGACTACGGATGTGAAACCGGCGGAGACGTTCGTCTGGAGGTCCGAGAGGATTGTCTCGTGGGGTAGGTGGCTCATTTTGACCTTGCCCATCGTGCAGAACCCGCAGCCATTCCCGCAGCCGCGAGACAGCTCGATGATGCCCAGCATGGACGCTCCGGTGATCGGGCGGACGAGGTCGGCGGACGTTCCTTCGGCCACGATATGCGCGTCGACGGAGCGGCCGGCTATTATATCGCTGAACAGTTGCGGACCGAGCTGCTCGAAGTAGCCCTCGAAGACGACGTCGATGCCCTGCGATTCGATGGCCTCGGCGTCGCGAGCCCATTGCCATGCCCCCGCGCCGCCGGCGACTACGGTGAAATCGTACTTGGCTTTGGCGGTTTTGATGGCGTCCATCATCTGCCTGGTCCATCGAGCGGTGTAGAGTTCGCCGCTCCAGAACGCCGTCGTGGTGGTGTTGCTCATCCCCTGCCCGAGCGGGTCGGACGAGCTTACCGCGACGATCTTCGTCCACGGACCGATGAGTTTTCCTAGTGCTTCGGGCGTTGTGCAGACGACGTCGTCCGGGCCGAGGTCGGTCTGGTCGACAGTGGCGGCCTGGACGCGCCGCAAACCGAGCGCCGCGGCGTGAGCTCGCCCGTCTGAATCGACCGGCATTTTTGGCGACAGGAGATACCGCATTGCGATTTGCGGGGCTTTTGAGGTCTGCATCGTTGCGAAGATGCCCTCGAACAGGACCTTGTAACGTGCGCTGAGCGTGCGATCGGACACGAGGACAACGGCGGGGCGGAGAGGTTTGGCGGGGTCAGTCGGCATGGGTATCAGGTTCCTCGTTTTCGCTTGGAGTATTGCAGGAACACTCCGGGGCGTCGCATTCCGACGCGCGCCCGCATATCTTGCGAAGCTCTTCGGGCGACATCGCTGCTATCACCTCGGGCGGTACGCCGAGCCTTCCGGCGAGATCCTCCGGCGCGGTTTCGTCGTCGCGGTTGGGCGAGAAGCGCTGCCGATTGGACCGCTGGCGAAGGCGGGCATAAACGTCGCCCTGTTTGAGTGCGTCGAGGTCAACTATCGGTCCGCCTGAATCGGCGGGCACTTCGTCGCCGTCGATCGGCGACTGCTCGTACTTGGGGAAGATGATCGCCGACTTCGGGCATATCCTCGCGCAGGCCGGACACAGGTTCTTGCACGCCGCCGGCTTGGATACGACGACTTCCTTGTCGCCCGATAGCGTGAAGGTTCCGAACAGGCAGAAGTTCATGCATTGGAGGCAATCGACGCACCTGTCGCGGTCAATTACGGGGAACCACGGCGGCCAGTCGGAATCGTGCGAGACGGTGTCGATCTGGTTTTCGTTGTCGGTGGGAGCGGCGTCGGAGCCTAGCGCCGCGAGAATTTCTTCTGCGTTTTGGCGGCGAAGTGAGTGGAGAGAGGTTCTGGATTCGTCGAGCTGATGCCCAGCCGCGGCGAAAAGCCATCGAATCGCGCGGGTGTGACAGGCTATTACGGCCGATCGCGGTGCGGCTGCGATTTCCGCCAGCAGGGGGTCTTCGGTGGCGGCAAGACCGCAGAGGTCATCGGCGACGGTCACCAGGGCCCCGCATTTTGACAGCGCGTCGAGGATTGTGTCTGAGGCGCCCGTGTCGACCTTACCGGCGTGGGAGCAGCGACAAAGCAGGATTCGAAGCGGTGTGCTCATGGGTTTGCGTGGTTGAGGGGTGAGCTTTAGTCCTGCTGGAGCAGGCATGCGTGGCAGTGGTTCGGGTCGTCAGCGGTGGGTTTGAGTGTGGGCACCTCGACGGTGCATCGCCTGACGACCGGCGAGGCCTGACCGTCGATAACTACAGTGTGCCTCTCGCCCTCGCTGAGGTCCGCGGCCCGTTGCCTGGTAAGCGGGCAGCGAGGGTAGAACGTACATCCGCTGGGCGGGTTGATCGGGCTGGGTACTTCTCCCGGCAGGCGGATTCGCTCGCGGTCGGGGTTTGGTTCCGGTCGCGGTACTGCCGACAGGAGCGCCCGCGTATATGGGTGGGTGGGGCTGTTGTAAAGCGTATCGCGGTCGGCGACTTCGACGATCTTTCCAAGGTACATCACCGCCACCTGGTGGGCGAAATGCTCGACAACGGCCAGATTGTGAGCGATGAACAGATACGACAGGCCAAGTTCGTCCTGTAGGTCCGAAAGGAGATTGAGAATCTGTGCCTGGATGGAGACGTCCAGCGCGCTGACCGGTTCGTCGCAGACGATGAAGTCGGGCTTTGGCGCCAGAGCGCGGGCGATTCCGATTCGCTGCCTCTGCCCGCCGGAGAACTCGTGGGGGTATCTGCGTGCGTATCCCGCGGCGAGGCCCACGCGCTCCAGGAGGCGTCCGACTTCGGCGTGGCGCTGGCGGCGCGTCATTGACGAGTGAACTTTCAGCGGTTCGCCGACGATATTGCCCACGGTCATCCGCGGGTTCAGCGAGCCCACCGGGTCCTGGAAAATGATCTGTATCCGCTTGCGAACGGCCCGCATTCCCGAGTTGCTCAGCGAGAAGATATCCTGCCCGTCGAATACAACTTTTCCGCCGGTTTGCCGAATCAAACGCAGGAGCGTCCTGCCTACGGTGGTCTTGCCCGACCCGCTCTCGCCGACGAGTCCGAGTGTCTGGCCGCGGCGGACGGTAAGGTCCACGCCGTCAACGGCCTTGACCCACGCCTTCGTCCGCGACAGCAGTCCGCCGCGCACGGGGAAATACGTCTTGAGCCCGCTAACGGTCAGTATCGTGTTGTTTGTGCTATTGTCCATTGGGGTTATCGGGCGTTGGCGGGGGGGTGTCGTTGTATCCCGGGCACTTCCAGCAGGCGCACCAGTGGCCCGGCCGCACTTGTTTCAGGGGCGGTTCCTGGTTTTGGCATTGGGAGAGCGTTCTACCGATGGGGCATCGCGGGTGGAACTTGCATCCGGTTGGGAAGTGCAGCGGGTTGGGTACGTTGCCCGGGATCGTCTCGAGGCGCGGTGTTCGCGTACCGAGTCGGGGCAGTGAGCGGAACAGGCCCTGCGTGTACGGGTGCAGCGGATCGTTGAACAGGCTGGTCACGTCGGTCATCTCAACCATCTTCGAGGCGTACATCACGCCGACGCGATGGGCCGTCTCGGCGACTACCGCCAGGTCGTGGGTGATCAGCAGGACCGCGAGGTCCGAGGCTTCCTGGATGCCCCTTACAAGATCGAGTATCTGTGCCTGTATGGTCACGTCCAGTGCGGTTGTGGGCTCGTCGGCGATCAGCAGTTTGGGGTTGCACGACAGGGCCATCGCGATCATCACGCGCTGTTTCATCCCGCCTGACATCTGGTGGGGATACTCCCTGAACCTCTGGGCCGGGGCGGGGATGCCCACCTTGTCCAGCATTTCGATCGCCAGTTGATCGGCCTCGCCGCCGCGGATGTTCTGGTGCAGGCGTATCGCTTCGACGATCTGGTTTCCGCAGGTGAACACCGGGTTGAGGCTGCTCATGGGCTCCTGGAAGATCATCGATATCCGGCTTCCGCGGACTTGTCGCATCTCCTGCTCGGAGTAGTGCAGCAGATTGTTTCCCTCGAATTCAATCGTTCCGCCGACGACCTTGCCCGGCGGGCTCGGTACGATACCCATTATCGAAAACGCCGTCACGCTCTTCCCGCAGCCCGACTCCCCGACGATAGCGAACGTTTCGCCCGAATCGATCGAGAAACTCACGCCGTCTACGGCGCGGACGAGCCCGTCTTCAGTGTTGAAGTACGTTCGCAGGTCGCGAACTTGCAGCAATGTATCGTTTAAACTCATACGTTTCGCAGTTTCGGGTCCAGTGAGTCTCTGAGGCGATCGCCGAAGATATTCAGCGCCAGGACAAGGAAGAACATCGCGCCGACCGCGGCGGTAAGCTCCCACCAGCGTCCCATGAACAGATCGGTTCGAGCGGCGTTAATCATGTTTCCCCAACTCGGTACGCCTACCGGTACGCCCAGTCCGAGGTAGCTCAATATCACCTCGGATTTGACCGCCCAGACGAAGCCCAGCGAGAAGTTGATGATCGCCAGGTGCAGCACATTGGGTATCACGTGACGCAGCATGATGATGAACTTGGGCGTTCCGATGGCGCGGGCGGCTATCACGTAGTCCAGTTCGCGGATCTTCATGACTTCGGCGCGAACCAGGCGGCAGGTTCCGATCCACGAGACCACGCCCAGTGCTATACATACTCCGGGAACGCCTCCGAGGTCCATTCCGAGGACCGGCGGGGCATCCTGGAAGGCGTATCGCAGTGCGATCAGCAGCATAATCCCCGGTATGCTTGCCAGCGTTGAGAACATCCATACGATCAAAGTGTCGATCCACTTACCGTAGAATCCTGCAAGGGCTCCAAGAATAACTCCCAGCGGGATAGCGATAATGTTGGCCATGAAGCCGACCGTCAGAGAGACTTTCACGCCCAGAAGCGTCTTGTAGAACACGCTCTTGCCCGCCCAGTCCGTGCCCATGTAGAAGCGCGGCGACTCGAAAGAGGGAGCCCGATTGGTGTTATCGTAGTCGGATGTTTCTTCGAACGTGGGTATGTAATCGTAGTGTTCAGCCGCGAATTCATAGCAAAGTCCGCCAATGGCTATCAAGGTGTACAGGACAATTATTCCCAGGCAAACCATGGCCCAGCGGTCCCCCAGGATCCTCCTGCGAGCATCGCCCCAGAGACTCCGCCCCGAGCCGATCTGGTCGCTGCCGGCGGTGCTTACTGGTACTTGTGTTGTGGTTTGCTGGGTCATGGTCGTTATGTCAGGCGGATCCTCGGGTCGAAGACCGCGTAGCTGATGTCGGCAACCATCACACCGGTCGTGTAGATAATAGCCATCAGGAATACCATCGCGTTGACTACCGGTTCGTCGCGTCCGTTGATGCTCGTCAGGAGCAGATCGCCCAAGCCGGGTATTCCGAAGTACGTTTCGACCAGCAGGCTACCCATAATCAGGTAGGGCAGCGACAGGATCAGGTTGGTCAGAATCGGGAGCATGCAGTTTTTCAGGACGTGCTTGAACAACACCGCTGGAAGCGATGCGCCTTTGGCCCGTGCTGTGCGAACGTAGTCCTGGTGGACCTGGTCGAGAATCACCGTTCGGTAGAATCGAACGCTCCCGCCGAGTCCGGCGATGACCATGATTGCGATCGGCACGTAAACATTGGACCTGTACGCCAGACCGTAAGCACGCGTTGGCGCAATGGTGAACATCAACCACTGCCCGTAAATCATGAAAGCCAGGAACGGTATACACATCCCCAGAACGCTGAGGAACACTCCGGCCTTGTCGAGGATCGTACCGCGGTAGTACGCCACGAACGATGAAATGATCAGCGCGAGGATCCAACCAGCCGCCATCGCCGGAATCGTCAGCGCCAGGCTGGCCGGGGCGCGATCGGCGATGATTTCCGTGAGCTTCTTCTTGATAATCAAGCTGCTGGCGTCGAACGTTACGGACTTTTTCATGTGGTCGATGAACTGGGAATCAAGGAGGTCGCTCCATCCCCATTCAGTGATGCCCGCCGTGATTCTCCCTTTGTTGTCGGGGTGGTTGTTTATCGCATCTATCAAATCGCCGCACGTGGCGCCGGTTCGCGGAACGAACTTGCCTTTGACAACCGTCGAGAGTGCCGCCAGATCGATCGAGAGTTTCGTCCCGTCGCGCAGCGTAAAGATGATCCCCGGACCGTTGACCGGCGCCGGTTTGGTCGTCGGCTGAGTCGTTGATTGAGTGGTCGGTTTAGTCGTCGGCTGAGTCGCCGGTTGAGTCGTTGGCTCGGGTTGCTTGAGCACCTTGGCCAGTGGGCGCCCATTGGTGAGTTCAGTTAGTGGGGTCTTTCTGTCCAGTCTATAGACGAATCGCCCCAGGAGCCTGACGATTTCTGTTTTCTTGCCCTCTTCAGCGTCGGGCTTCTCACCGAACAACGCCAGTGCGTCGGCGGTTTGTGAACCTTTGGCCTTGTCATCATCGGCGCCCAGGGGCTTGCTGCCGGTGGTGTTGTCTGCAACGAGCAGCCGTCCGTGCCGGTTTATCAGTGTCGGGCGATCGTATCCGTGTCTGTTGAGCCATGCGGCGCGGTCCTGCTGGCGTGCTTTCTGCCCGACGTGAGCGGCGGCGATATCGCCTGGCATGGCGCGGAACAGGACGAAGGTGATCAGCATGACGCCGAATACCGTCAGCACGCTCCATCCAAGCCGTCGGAGGATATATGCTATCATTTGCGTCCTCCGGCTTTGATGCGTGCGTCGAGGTCTATTCGCGTGTATCTGCCCAGTCCGTAGGCGATCGGGTGGTACTTGAAGTTATGCGTCCAGGGCCTTAGCAGCACGTATGTTATAGGTTCGGCCAGCAATATCACCGGGACGTCCTCGGAGATCATCTGCGCCATCTTGGCGTAGAGGGGCACGCGGTCCTCGACGTTTGGGTGCTTGCTGGACTCTTCGAACAGGCGGTCGAATTCCTTGTTGACGTAGCTGACGTAGTTGGTGTTCAGGTCGATATTTGGCGAGTAGAAATTCTGGAGGAAGTTCTCAGCGTCGGGGTAGTCGGCGTGCCATCCAAGCGTGCACGCCTGGAACCGCTTGTTGTTGATCTTGCCCAGGAGTGTCGGCCAGTCGTTCAGTTCGATCTTTACTCTGACCCCGACCTTGCGGAACTCGCCCTTGATGAATTGGGCTATCCGTCGCACCAGTTCATCTCGCCCGCCCAGGTCGAGAGTGATAGTTGGGATATCTTCACCGGGTCCGATCACGCCGGCGGCGACGAGTTCTTTTTTGGCTTGGGCGATTTTCTTCTTTGCGGCTTCGATGTCCACGTGCGCGTAGGGACCGCGACCGGCTTCTTTGTGTCCCTTGAACGTGCTGGGGATTATGTTGAGCCCGCGCTTGCCCCGCCCGTTCCAGACGGTTTTGATGTACTCTTCAACGTCGAACGAAAGATAAAGACCCTGGCGCAGAGTCTTCGAGGCGCCCACGACCTCGTCTTCCATGTTGAACGCTATCCAGTAGATCGCCGGGTACGGGTCCTTGCGCAGGATGATGCCCTCTTTCTTCCATGCATCGAGCAGTTCATGGGACGGTGATATCACGGTCTGGAACACCTGTGGCGGTATCAACGCGTAGTCGCGCTGTTTGGTCAGGAAGAGCATCCATTGTGGATTGGGCTCCGTTACGCAGGTCATGTGCTTGGCGTCGACGAACGGGAGCCTCTTACCGGCATCTTCCAGCAGGCCCATTTCTTTGTCGCCCGGTGCGCCCTGGGACGGGTAGCGCACGTCGCGGTACTCCGGATGGCGTTCCACGACGATCTTGCTTCCGCGCACCCACTCGGTCAGCATGAATGCCCCCGTACCGACTACGGCCTCGGGCGTGCGGATTTCCGTACTACTGCGCTCCTTGATGGGGATCGGTATCCTCCCGCCTTTACCGTCATCCTTCGAGGCCAGATGATACGAAATAACTTCTCGCGGCGCCGGCGCGTAGGACTGCATCGCCAGAACGTAGAGCAACTGGGGGAAGGGCTTGGCCAGTTTGAACTGAAGCGTGTGTTTGTCCACCGCCACCACGCCGGGAAGGTCCTCCTTCTCGTATCGCGAGAAGTCGCCCGGTGCGTAGTTGCGAGTCTTGCGGTGGTATTCCTCCATGCCCAGAAGCTTGTCCTGGACGAAAGCCAGCGACAATCTCGTGTTGATGTGATAGTCGCCCACGCGTTTGAAGGTCAAGACGAAATCGTCCGCCGTTACCGTACGATTTTTGTACCGCCCGTCGGGCTCCTTACCGAAGCAGGGATTGCGGAAATACTTGACGCCTTTCTTGAGCTTGACGGTATACGTCAGCCCGTCGTCGGATATTTCGGGCATTCCGTCGGCCAGTTCGGGGATAACTTCCATGGGGCGTTTGAGGTAATGGTAGGTGTAGAGTCCTTCGTAGGAGTTCCCCTGTATCGCAGCGGACATGGTGTCCCCGCAGGTCACCGGATCCACCGAATTGACCTTGGAGGGATAGATGTTGTATTGTACGATCTTGCCGTCAAGCCGTGAGGTGTCTTCGGCCTTCAGTAGCCAGAACGGCGCGCTGGCCAGTCCGATCGTTACTATCAGAGCTATGATATAAAACCACTTCATAGTACTTCACCGCTTGCGGGGCTTCTGAGGATATCGGTCATCATCCGCGTCCTCCCGCCCGGACGCGCGCCGCAACGTCTACTCGCATGTACTTGGCCACACCGAAGTCGACCGGATGTATCTTGTAGTTGTGTGTCCAAGGCATTAGTAGGGTGTATATTACAGGTTCGTACAGCAAAATGACAGGGACGTCTTCGGAGATCATCTGCGCCATCTTGGCGTAGAGGGGTACTCGGTCGGCGATATTGGGGTACTTTCCGGCCTCTTCGAACAGGCGATCAAACTCTTTGTTCTCGTAGCTGAAGTAATTTGTGTTCCGTTCGATATTCGGCGAGTAGAAGTTCTGGAGGAAGTTTTCGGCGTCGGGGTAGTCCGCATACCACCCCAGCATGCATGTTTGAAACCGCTTGTTGTTTATCTTTCCCAACAGTGTCGGATAGTCGTTGAGTTTGGCTTTTACGGTGACGCCGATCTTGCGGAACTCGCCCATCATGAATTCGGCGATTCGGTGGGTCTGCTCGTCGCGCTTACCGAAATCAATGGTGATAACCGGGATATCATCGCCGGGCTCGATCACCCCGGCGGCGACGAGTTCTTCTTTGGCTTGTACGATTTTCTTTTTTGCGGCCTCGATGTCCACGTGCGCATACGGTCCGCGCCCGGCCTCTTTGTGACCTTTGAACATGCTTGGGATGATGTTAAGCCCGCGCTTGCCCCGCCCGTTCCAGACAACTTTAATGAACTTCTCGACGTCGAAAGCCAGATACATTCCCTGTCGCAGCGACTTGGATTTCCCCACCACGTTATCCGACAGATTGAAGGCTATCCACCATACCCCCGGATGGGGATCCTTCAACAGGCCGATACCCTGCTCCTGCCAGGTCTCCAGCAGTTCGGTCGACGGAGATATTACCGTCTGAAAGACCCTTGTAGGTATCAACGCCCAGTCTTTTTGCTTCGTCAGGAACAGCATCCAGTCGGGGTTGGGTTCCAGGACGCACCGCAGATCCCTGACGTCCACGAACGGTAATTTCTTGCCCGCGTCTTCGAGCAACCCTCGTTCCCGGTCGCCCGGGGCGCCTTCGGACGGGTAGTACGAATCGCGGAAATCAGGATTGCGTTCCATGATGATCCGGCTGCCCCGCACCCATTTGGTCATTACGTACGCCCCTGTTCCGACCGCCTCCTCGGGATTACGGATCTCTGTACTCCGCTCCTTTACGGGGATCGGTATGCGTCCGCCTTCACCGTCGTCCTTCGATGCCAGATGGTACGAGATCACTTCGCCGGGTATCGGGGCGTAGAACTGCATCGCCAGAACGTATATAAGTTGCGGAAAAATCCCGTTGAGCTTGAACTGGACGGTGTGTTCGTCCAGCGCCACCACGCCGGGCAGGTCCTCTTCTTTGTATCGCGAAAAATCGCCCGGCGCGTAGCTGCGGGTCTTGTCGCGGTATTCGTCCATACCCAGTATCTTGCCCTGGAGGAACGCCAGCGACAATCTCGTGTTCACGTGAAAGTCCCCGACACGCTTGTACGCCAGGACGACATCGTCGGCTTTAACCGTGCGGGTCTTGTACTTGTGCTTTCCGCCCGATTCCCTTCCGAAGCATGGATTGCGGAAGTACTTCACGCCCTTCTTGAGCTTGACCGTGTAGGTCAGACCGTCAGGGGAGATCTCGGGCATCGATTCGGCCAGGTGCGGAATTATTTCAAGCGGGCGCTTGAGGTAATGGTAAGTGTAGAGACCTTCGTAGAAGCCCCCCTGTATCTGTGCCGACGGGGTATTACCGCAGGTTGCGGGATCTATCGAGTCGATCTTGGACGAATAAGTGGTGTATTCAACGATCTTGCCTTCGAACCGCGACGTGTCCTCTTCTTCCAGCAGCCAGAACGGCGCCGCCACCAGTGCGATGGCGGATATCAAGGCAATGATGTAGAACCACTTCATATTGCTTACCGGTTTGGATGCGATCTGGTCGGGCCGGGAAAACTCTGGTGCTAGACGGCGGGCTTAGTGGTTGGCTTGGTGGTCGCCGCCGGCGCTTTTATCGGAGTGAATACCGGTTCCTTGATACCGAGTTCCTCCAGGCGGTCGATCCATTCGAGCACTCCTCGGGGAATGGCCTTGGATTTCTCGTTAGCGCTCATTTGTTTGTCGAGGAGCGGTTTGCGGATATCTGTACCGGTGTCTCCGGCAAGTGAGCCGATGGCCTGTTCGACCTGTTGCAGCAGGGGGGCGCACTGGATGGCTGCGGTACCCTCACCTCCGACCGCGGCAAATGCATTCGCCGCCGCCTGGGCGATATTCACCATCTGCTGGATGATCAGCGTGTGCTTCTTGCTGTCGGGTTTGTAGAACCCATCAGCGTCGCGCAGGAGCGCCAGCGCGGCCAGGCAGGGGCGGGCCCAGTCCGCCTCGCCGCCTGCCAAACGATCGCAGCAGGTTTTCAGCATCCCCACCAGGGTGTTGAAATTAATGTCAAACGCTTTCTTGAACTCATTGGTGGTCAATAGTGATTTTTTGAGATACAGGATATCGACTATCACCGCCGCCACGAGCGGGCTCGGTTCGGTTGCTGCGTGTCTTTGCAGCGCCGCGAAGAACGTTCTGGCGTCCTGTTTGCCTTTGCGGATCGCCGGGACGCGAATCTCTCGATAACCTCGCCATGCCAGAAACCGTACGCCCGGATTCTCGTGTCTGACCAGCGCGTCCAATACCGGAATGGAGGTCAATTGCGTCATTTGGGAGACCGCAATTGCGAAATTGATCTCCTTCAGAGAGACCAGCCGATCATTCCTTTGGAGTTTCCCCATCGCCGGCGGAACGATCGCCGCGGTGCTGCGGGCGAACTCCAACTGGTAGCGGATGCTCGTTGCGTACTTGTTGTAGTCGGCGAGGATGCCCTCTCGCGCCTTGTAGACGATTTGTTCGGTCTTGGCTCCGGCAAGCAGGGCTACCCAGTATTTAACGTGTACCGTAATCTGGGCGATGTCGCCTTTGACCAGACCTCGCCTGAGATTTGCCGAAGCAATAGTGATCGGCTGCGGTTCGGCGGCGCGTACACCAGACAGCGCCAAGGCTCCGAGAATCAGGGCAACGGTCGAGATTCGCAACGTAGCAATCGTTCGCATGGGCGTATATCCATTCAAGATTGAAGGCGTCGAATTCCGTACAGAATGCGCGATATTAGCGTTGCACCCACGCCGATGTCAAGCAGGAAGTGGACATATCGAAACGAACTACTTCAGCAGGAACGCTTCGATCGCCGCGGCGCCGGCTTCGAGGCTTACTGCTACGCCGGACGGGGAGATTCGCAGACCGCCGACCATCTCCACGGGCCTGGCGGTCCAATAGGCCTCCCGGCTCCTGTAGAGCATCTGGTAGCAGAACCGCCTGGCCCGGAGGATCTGGTTGTTGATGGCGGTCTTGTCGTCCTCGCCCAGCGCCGCCGATTCAAGAGCTTCCGCCAGGCAAACCGCCGCGGTCGCGGTATGGATCGTGGTCGGCTCGGTTCCGGACGAGACGAATCCGCCGCGCCTGTCGGGCAGGTCCGAATCGTCTATCTGCCGCCACTTGGGCAGGGAGGTCATCGTACCGATCCCGCGGAATACCGACGGACTGAGCTTCTGACCGCTCTTTGACCACGCCCCCATGGTCTTGCGCATGGGCGCCAGGAGCTTGGCGGTACGCTCGTTCTTCGGGAGATATCTGCTCAAAGCCATCAGCGCCGCGCTCCAGTCCAGCAGTTGCCCGGGAGTCGCCAGCCCGTGATCGGGCCCGACTACTGAAACGACATCCTGTTGCAATGCCCGTGCGAGTTTCTCCGCGAGTTTCTTGTTAGACGCATCGGCGGGCAGTTCAGTGATGGCAAGCAGCAACCACGCCGTGGCGCGGGTGGGACTTTCAGGCGCCCGGCCCGGGGAGGATTTGGCAAGGACCCGGGCCTGTTTCTCGTCGGCAAGCACGAACCTCGCCGCATACGCCAGGGCGCGGTTTACGCTTACCGAAAAGAGCTTCCTGCTATCTCGCCCCGACAGCTTCGCCATGGCGTAAGTTGCGTAAAGATGTTCGTGAAGCGCCGGTTTGCGACCGGGCGTTTTGTACATCCCGTTGGACTGCTGGCCCCTTACCAGGAACAACCCAGCGGTGGATGCGGCGTTGGAGAGAACCTCGGCGGTCAGCGCCTCGGGCGGGACGAGAATTTTGCCCCTGAACAACTGGACCACCGCCGCGTCGGGATAACCGACGTAGTGCTTCGAACCGAATATCAACCAGATTTCCGCGTTACCGCTTCCGGCTTTGGGCAATTGAGCTGCGCACAGAACGTGCGCCTGTTTGGGCGAGAGTCCGAGTTGGCAGGCCGTCGAAGGCAGCACATATCCCTTGGCCCCGGAGCGTGAGACCTTCACGCCGGTCATCCCCGGGATCATTGAACTGCTCAGTTCTCTCGGATATACGGAGATGGGAGGGCCCTGTATCTCGACTTCCACCGTCATCGCAGCCAGGACGGGCGGGGTGACGCGGTCGGGTAGATTGCTGCTGCGCATAGCGTCCAGAGCGGCCGCCAGAACGCTGCGACAGACATTGGTGTCGGCGCGAATGCTCCTTGCCAGGAGCTTGCCCGAACTCCTCAGCGTTACGGCGGCGGGGTGGAACTTTGTGGTAAGGTGTTTCATCGCCGGGGGGATGGGGTACTTCGCGGCGTTGGTGCGCGACTTGATGAACTCCGCCATCCCGTCGCGTGCGAGATTCACCAGTTGCTTTCCGTCGTCGAGCGTCATGATCGGTGCGGCGGGGGGCTCGCCACGTGCCGAAGTGGTGAGCGATACAAGCGCAACCAGCAGTCCGGCGAAACAACCGGTCGACCGGGACGAACGGGCTTTTGTGGTGGTAGTCTGCATCATTGCAACCGTTATGTATGATAGTTACTTCCAGCAGGCGACGCGACCGTCAACTGTGGCGAAGTAGAGGCAACCGTTGCAGGCGGCGAAGCTGTCGTACACCGGCGATGCCTTCAGTTTGATTTCGGCCTGTTTGGTTCCATCTTCCGTTGACACCGCCTGTAGCAGGACCCCGGAGTCCGGGGCGCCCGCAAAGAAGTCAGCGACATTGCTCGGTCCGGCAAGGAACAGCGTGTCGTCGGCAAGGAGCATCGCGCGAGGGTAGATGTCGATGGATTTCGACCATACGTAATTCACTTTGGACTTCTGTCGACGGCGTTTCTTCTTGCCCTTGCCCCTGGGCTGGGCCTTCGGCGGGGCGAGGGGCTTCCTGTCGGCGGCGAAGAGGCGGAATTCCGACTGCAAGCCGATGTGATTTCCGGTTATCGAGTATCCCGTCCTTCCGAACCCGTAGGCCCGCCTGCTGTCGGTCACCAGCGCCTTACCGGAGATGCGACTGTTGCCCGCGGCGGTCCAGCCTCCGTATCCGCCCTTCATGAACTGCCCGATCTGCAAATACGTTCTATGCCACCACGTATCATCCAGAAAGCCAGCCGAACAGAACAGGTGATCGACATTCTGTCCAAGCGTATTGCCCTCGAGATCGAATCGCTGATGTCTCATGAAAATCGACTTACCGTCAGTAGACAACACGTCGGGTATCGCCCCCGGCATGGTTACGCCCTTTATCACGTTCTGCGGTTCGCTGCCCGTTTTCGGGTCCATGTGCGAGATCCGGCGTCTGAAGATCAGCTTACCGCTGAGGGTCTCGACGCCGCAGAGATACACTCCGCCATCGACGTAGGATGTTCTTCCGGCGGCCGCATACGCCACCGGCGTGCCCTCGGGGCCTTTGCAGACCAGGACGTTACCGTGGACCGGCCAGACCGACTCCAACCGCCCGTACGCCACGATCTGTCGCGCCTCGGGTGCAACCCGGAATCGCCACGCCAGCGCACCATCGCCGGCGCGGAGGCGGTAGATCCACCCGTCGGCCGATCCGAAATACACCGCCCCGCCGAAAACGGTGGGGGGCGAATCGATGCGTCCACCGGCGGTGAACGACCAGAGCAACTTCCCGTCATCAGCGTTCAGTGCGCAGACGGTGTTGGCCTCTCTCCGGGCGACGTAGAGCTGTTTGCCCGCGACTACTACGGCGGTTAGTGGCCCGGGGAGCGGTGTCTCCCATTGACGCTTCAACTTCGTCGAAAGCTTGATTCTCGTCGACCCGCTGCGGGCATTGTCGCCGCGAAGCGTCGGCCATTCCAATTGCGGATTCCGAGTCTTCGATTGCGGAACCTTGCCGAATGCGGCTCCCTTGACCACCTGCTCGGGTCCTTTGACAGGCGGAACCGCCCGCTTTCCGCTGAGTGCGTTATAACCGTCCAGCTTGGCGGTTATGAAGCATGCGCACGGGTGTGTCGGAGCGTATATCAGACCGTTGCAGGGCAGCGTGCCGTACTGGCAGACCCCGCGGATCCAGTGATCGGCCGTCGCGCGGGACAGATCGCTGACGTCGATGAACTCTATGCCCGCCCGCGCCTGGATGATGTATTTGACGGTGGCTTTGTTGCGGTGGCAGCGGTGATGACCGAATCCGAACGTGTAGAGCTTCTGGTCGGGCGGTTTAGTGGCGACGACCTTGCCCGTCTTCAGGTCGTAGACGTTCGTGATACCCGGCTGCTTTCCCCATGCCAGGGGACCGCTGTAGACCTTCCCGTCTATGACAAACACGTCGGCCGGCGAATTGAAGCCCTCGTGACAAGGCGCAGTCCACAACTCCTTGCCGCTGGCGGCATCGAACGCCATGATCAGCCCATCTTTGAGGAGATGGTTCGCCGAAACCCGCCACTCCATCGCCCCCTTGTCTTTTGCGCCGGTGTTGACGGGCTTATCGGCCCCGCGGTCCGCCGAAAGCACCACGCCGTCCTTCACCACCACCGTCGGGACCAGCCACGCATAACGCTGGCGGGGAGAGGGGCGTTTAGCCTTCCACAACTCTTTGCCCGTGTCTGCCTTCAACGCCACCAGATGCGTCCCATTCTGGAAGAATACACTTGCCCCGCCGACGATCAGTGAAAGCGGGAGGATCTCCGCGGTGTCTTTGTCATCCTTTTTCCAGATCAGCTTACCGGATTTCGCGTCGATCACTTCGATGCGTTTGGGCATGTATTGCGTGGCGTACTCACCGTATGCGCCCCGCCATAGGGGCATCTTCCGCACAATCTTTCCGGTGGTGGGGCTGGGTTCTTTCAGCGGGCGGCTTATGACTACAAACAGCTTCCCGTCGCTGCAGACGATCTCGTGCGCGTTGTCGGTTCCCTTGTAAGTGTGCAGTATTTCACCCGTTGCCGCATCCAAAGCCACCACCGGTTTGTTATATCCCAGTGTCGCATAAACGCGATCGCCGACCGCCACCAGGCGCCTGGGCAACTCCGCCGGTCCGCTCCTGAAGGGCCTGAGCTGGTCCTCCCAGGGAGATACGGATTTCTTCCAGAGCAGCACGCCGTTGAAGGCGTCGCGAGCCACAAGCATCCAACTCGATGCATGCTTCACCGACGCGATGGTCCCCTCGTCGACGATGGAGAATATCCGTCCGCCAGCCGAGACTACCGCGCTGACTCCGGCCAGATGGTCGTGGCTGCGTCCCCAGCGAGGCCCGGAAACCCACTGCATGTGTCGCGGCGGTTGAACGAGTGTGTCTTGGGCCACTGCGTTGTTATCCGGTCCGTGCAGATAGTGCGTCCACTCGTCGATCTCGGCGGGGCGGGGTTTGGTGCGTTTCTTCCAACCGCCGGAGGTCTTGACCATTACCGCTCCGTTGGGGCTTAACGCGCGCATTATTTCGGCGTCCGAGAGAGCCCCGGGCGATTCGACGACCAGGAGGCTTACCAGGTTGTCGGCGTATGGGAGGCGTTTTCCATCCCATTGGATCACGCTTACCGGGCCCGAGAGCTTCCCGGCGAGCAGGTGGGCTCTGGCCCTGACCAGGTCGGCAGGGTCGGTGCGCAAGCCCTGGACCACGTAACGGTCATTTATCCTGAGAGCGGCGGTGAACCCGCCGCCCCCGGTTGCGACGTGGACGATAAGCCCACCCCTGACACCCGGTAACATTTCACCCATCTGCAACGATTGCTTCGGGCAGTGGGGGTAGTGTG
>CAZSLS010000013.1:0-59046 GCA_964607575.1 uncultured Planctomycetaceae bacterium
CGTACCTATCCGTATTCTCCGCAGTTAAATCCGTTGCCGTTACCGTCCTCTGTGTTCTCGCCGTTCGCCGTTGCCGTAACAAGATTTCCGTCGTTGCCGTTCTCTGTGATCTCTGTGGCAAAAATCCGTTGCCGTTGCCTGTTGCCACTTTTTTATGTCGCGCACCCGGCGGATTGCGATATCGGGTGTACGCGGACCGCGGCTAGCGGTACAATGCGGGACTTGGAACCGCCCCCAGAGCGTTGCGGGAATATACGATGCCCGACCTGAAGGTAATATCAGAAATGACCCCGAGCGGCGATCAGCCAGAGGCGATCGAGCGGCTCGTTCGCAACTACCGCCAGGGGCAGATGCGCAATGTACTGCTTGGGGTGACCGGATCGGGAAAGACGTTCACGATGGCCCACGTGATCGAACAACTCCAGCTTCCCACCCTGGTAATCAGCCACAACAAGACGCTTGCCGCCCAGCTCTACGAAGAGTTCAAGGGGCTCTTTCCCGAGAACGCGGTCGAGTATTTTGTCAGCTACTACGACTATTATCAGCCCGAAGCGTATATCGCCGCACGCGACATCTACATCGAGAAGGACGCCTCTCGCAACGACGATCTCGAACGCCTGCGCCTGTCGACCACCACGAGCCTCTCGCATCGCAAGGACGTCGTGATCGTCGCCAGCGTCTCGTGCATTTTCGGTCTGGGAAGCCCCGACGAATACAAGAAGATGGTCGTCGCGCTGTCGGTGGGGCAGGAGGTCGAGCGCAACGAATTGCTCAGGCGCCTGGTCAATCTGCACTACCGCCGAAATGACGTGGCGTTCGAGCGGGGCACGTTCCGGGTGCGGGGCGATACGGTCGACATCTATCCGGCCTACGAGCAGTTCGGTTACCAGGTCGAACTGTTTGGCGACATGGTCGAGAGGATCCGCCTGATTCATCCGACCACCGGCGATGAACTGTCGGTTACCGAAAAGGCGTTCATCTTTCCGGCAGTTCACTATCTCGCCGAGGACGAAACCGTCGAGCGGGCGGTCGTCGGGATCCGGGCGGATCTCGAGAATCGCCTCATCGCATTGCGTAACGAGGGCAAACTGCTCGAAGCCCAGCGGCTTGCCGCCCGAACGCGATACGATATCGAGATGATGCTCGAGACGGGCACGTGTCAGGGTATCGAGAACTACTCCCGCTACCTCGACGGGCGACCGCCCGGCGACAAACCGTACACGCTGTTGGACTATTTCGGCGATGAATTCCTGCTGATGATCGACGAATCGCACGTCACCATCCCGCAGATAAGGGCGATGTTCAACGGCGATCGAAGCCGCAAGCAAGTACTCGTGGACCACGGTTTCCGCCTGCCAAGCGCCATGGACAACCGCCCGCTGAGATTCGAGGAATTCGAGAAAATGTGGCAGGGAGTTACGTTCGTTTCGGCGACTCCGGCGCCGTACGAGCTCGAGCTTTGCGGCGGGGAGGTTGTCGAGCAGATCATCAGACCCACCGGGCTGGTCGATCCGGAAGTGGAAGTACGCCCCGCCGGCGGACAGGTGGGCGATTTGCTGAAGGAGATCGCCCTCCGCGTCGAAGTCGGCGAGCGGACGCTTATCACCACGCTGACCAAGCGCCTGGCGGAAGATCTCAGCGAGTACATCAAGGCTGAAGGCTTCAAGTGCTGCTATCTTCACAGCGAGGTCAAGACGCTCGATCGCGTCGAAATACTCCGCGATCTCCGGTCGGGGGCGTTCGATGTGCTCGTCGGCGTGAATCTGCTGCGCGAAGGCCTGGACCTTCCCGAGGTCTCTCTGGTGGCGATTCTCGACGCCGACAAGCAGGGTTTTCTCCGCTCGGCCACCAGCCTGATCCAGACCATCGGACGATGCGCCCGAAACGTTAACGCCCGCGTGTTGCTCTACGGAGACCGCGTCAGCGACGCGATGCAGAAGGCCATCGACGAGACCGAGCGACGTCGCGTGGTTCAGGAGGCTTACAACGCCGAACACGACATCACGCCGGAGACCATCCGCAAGGCGATTACCGTAACGCTCACCGAAGAGGCCCAGGCCCGCGAAGTGGCGCGCCAGGCCATCCATGCAACTGAAAACGAATACGATCGCGTCGAACTGATTACCGAACTGGAGCGAGAGATGCTCAGGGCGGCTGAAGACCTGGAATTCGAACGCGCCGCCCGCCTTCGCGACGAAATCGCCGAACTGAAAGCCGCCTCGGAAACCCCAACAGACTCCTAGCTTTTGCGTCTATTCATTTTCTTTGTCGACGGAGCGGTCTTCTTTTGTTCGGTATTCTTGTCTGTATTGTTTTCAGGGGGCGACAGAGGCAGGGCCAGCCACGCCAGGCCTACATGCCGCTTCATGTGGCTGGTGCTGTCGCCGCCGGGAGCATCGTAGAACAGGGCCAGCCGCTTACCGACCTGAACGACCGACGGCAGGCCAATACACTTCTTTGACCATGTGCAATTCTGACCGTCGAGGGCAACCGCTTTGTTCGCCGGGTCCCATTTGTTCAGATCCTTGCTCCAGTAGACCCAGACCGCGTCGGTGTACTCGCCGCGGTCTATGCCGATGTGGTTGGTGAAGAGAAACCAGGTTTTGTTGCTCTTTTCGTAGTACAGCGTCGAATTCTCTATTTGCTCTTCGATCGGGACCATGGGTTTGGGATCGACTGTCCATGGACCGTCTAGATCTTTGGTCCGGGCGATGCCCAGGGTCCGCTGAACGCACCGATTCCCCGGTTTTCTGGTTGTAGAGCTGAAGAATTGAAGATACTCATCACCGTTCTTGATGATCTGTCCGGGACTGGCTGTTATCGAGTAGTAGGTGTTTGGTTTCGTTCGGAAGGGGACAACGTCCTTCTGTTTGATCCACGGACCGGCCGGGCCGCTTGCTTTGGCTTTCATCGTCAGATACGGAAAGCTGGGGACCCGATTCGGCGGTCGGCCTGTATTAGGTGTTCCGAGGTAGAACATGTGCCATCGCTTACCATCGTAATAGGTGACGCCATAGCAGGCGCACTTCGCGTCGTCCTGGCCCGGTTTTCCGAAGTCCAGAATGGGGCCCTTCTTCTTCCAGGTGACGAGGTCTTTACTCACCGCCAGTGAACAGAGCCATCCTTTTGGCCCGGCTGCATCGTAATGCATGTAATAGGTTCCGCTGTCTTCAAATACCCACACATCACGGGCGCCGAGGATATCGCATTTGCCCGGCCCGTCGCCGTAGCGAAGCACGATACCGTGATCCTTGGCATCCATCCGCAGCGTCGCCGCTGGTCGCCCGTCACTGTATTTCTGCGGTGCGGCCGATGCGGTTGTCGCCACGGCGCATGCCAGGATTACCGCGGAGAATAGTTTGGTTCGGATCATCGTGTTTTCTCCCAGTTTGAGCGGTTTAATAAACGCCAAATTCCAGACCTGCATCCAGCATCGCCCGGTAGTTGTCCGGCGGGATATCGTCCATTACGCTATGATTTGTGGACATTATGTACCGGCCGCCGGGTTTCAATTTCTCCATGTGCTCTCGGACCTCTTGTCTTACTTCGTCCGGCGTTCCAAATGCGAGGGGACCGGCGATGTCGATATTGCCGCTCAAGGTCAGGCGATCGCCGTACTTGTCTTTTATGTCATAGATGTCCATGGAGTACGGCTCGATGGGGTTCAGGACATCGAGGTCCATCTCCATTATAATGCTGTCCATAACGTCGGTAAGGTTGCCGCACGAGTGAAACATCAGCGGTATGCCCGCGTCCCTGCCCAGTTGAAGAATTCTCCTGGCGCGAGGGAGCCAGAGTTCCTTGAAGGAATCGGGCTCCACAAAGGTTCCGCTCTTGAACGCAATATCATCGGCAAAGAACAGAACGGACACGCCTTCTTCAATGGCTATTTCCGTGATTTGCACATAGTAGTCGGTGCATACATCGAAAATCGTTTCAACAAACTCCCTGTCGGAGCAAAACTTGGCCAGGAATTCCGCGAAGTCGCAGAGAAAGAAATAACAACTCTGGAAAATGGCGCCCGCGCACCAGACCACTCCAAGATTGTTTTCCCTGGCGACCTTCACATAGTTCCGTATGACATCGCGTCTGGGCTTGAAATCGTTTTCCCAGTCCGGTTTGATGCTTTTCTCAAGCGCTTCCCAATCGTTAATCCTGCTATCGGCGACAATATGAAGATCACCCTTCCGGTCCTTGTACTTCAGAGGCGTCCAGAGAGATTCAAGCGTCATGGCGTCCATACCTGTCTTAAGACAGATCTCGGCAAAATCCTCCGGAGCCATGGGCGGAGTGAAAAACGCCTCATCCGACGATCCCCTGGATGCGGCCATAGTTGTCCCGACATCCTTTCCGAGCAGGTGCTCGACATTCTTCGCCTCGATCAGTATCTCGTAATTCGGGACCCTGTCAGGCATTTCGCCCTTCATTGTCGCCAGGAGACGCTCTATGTTCGGCTTTTTGAGATCATCTTTCATCAAACAGCCTCTCATATTCGTCAGAACAGTTTAGACATGTTGACGTTGCCGTCGTCCGCTTCGGGCTGGATATTCATTATCGATTCATCCGGTTCAGTCAAACTGCCTGCCCGCCTGTACATCGCGAGAATATTTTCAATGGGCGTTCCGACCTGGACGGCGTGACTTGGTCCAAGAGTAAGACCGCCGTCGGGGAACAGATCGAGTCGTCGCTGGACTTCTTTCTCGACATCTTCAACCGTTCCGTGGGGAAGTGTGGTCTGGACGCAGAGAGACCCGCAGAAATTCAATCGGTCACCATAATGTTCGTTCAGGTAGGCTATGTCCATTTCCGGCGTTGTCGGCTGGACAACATCCATTATGTCCAGGCCCAGTTCGATCAGTCGGGGCAGGAAGGGTTCGACGCAGCCGCACATGTGCATCATGGACTTCGCCCCGTACTTGTGGACCATGTCAAAATACGCCTTGAATTTTCCGGCGAAGTGCCGTTCAAAGATATCCATCCCTATCATCGGTCCTCGCTGGTTACCGAGATCTTCTCCGATATGCATGACATCCACCAGCCCGCCGGCCGCTTCGAGTGCCCGCTGGTGCATGTCATAGTAGAATCGGAATCTGGCATTCATGATCTCTGAATAGACCGGATCGTCAGTAAAGAGATCCACGAGCACCTGTTCCATTCCCCGTGCCCTGGATATGCCATTGATGAAATCCATATCGCCGGCAGTACCGAAACAGACCGCGTAACCCCGATCGGTAAGGCTCTGACACTGGGCCCGGATCGACGAGTAATCAAACCAATCGGCTTTGGGAAAGGCGGATCGGTTCAACTGGTCAAGACTGTGGACGTCTGCGAATGGCAAGTAGCTGGCCTCGAGATACTTTCCACCCTCGAACTTCAGGTACTTGTATCGCTCACCCCAATAGCCTTCCACACTTCCGTCCGGAAACGTTTTGAGTTCCGGTCCGACATAGACCGGGTCAGCGTATCGGAAATCATCGCCCACGACGCGGAGCAGTTGCTCCATATTCGACAGACCAAAATGGTCCATCAACGCCTGATTGACTTCAGGAGTGCCCTCGTGTTTCACGGGAATACGATCGTAACCCCGCCTGCTGAAAGCCGCGTCAAATCTCTCCTTGCTATTCATAAACACGCCTTCCGCCGCACTAGGTGTCTTCAAAGCGTTCTTTGCGAAGTGCCACCACCTGGTCGCACAGCAGGCCCATGAAGAATGTCAGGACGCCGGAGATTATTACCGTGGCGGCGAGTACGGGGAAGCCCTGGCCCTGCCTGACGGCGACTACTATCCCGTATATCAGGCCCGGGATAATCTGGAGCATCGACAGGAGCGTGAAGAATCCGAACGCCTCGAAGAGGATAAGGAGACGCAGCATCAATTGAATCGCCTTCAGACCGTCGCTGACCATCCTGACGGTCGAACTGCCCTTGCGGGCGACCGCGATGATGTCCTCGTACCCGATCCTGTATCCGCGTTTCATCATCAGGATCGTCGAGGTCGTCGATGCCGAGAATCCGTCGGGCAGGAGATGAAGATAGCGGATTATCACGTTGCGCCTGAAACATCGCAGACCGGAATTGAGGTCGGGTATCTTGTGTCGCACGATCAGTTCGGCGATGGATTTCAGTATCCACTTGCCCGGGAGGCGGTTGCGGGTGACCGCTGACGTCTTGGTCCGGGCGCCTATGACGGCGTCTTTTTCGCCGTCGAGAACCGGTTGGACGACCTTTTCGAGGTCCTGGGCGCGGTGCTGTCCGTCGGCGTCGTACCAGGCTACGACCTCTCGATTCGAGTTGCGTATCGCCGTCTTGATCGCCGCGCCGTATCCAATATTGCGATCGTGTGAAAAGACTCTCACGCCGTCTACGGTGTTTGCCTGGGCGAGCGTGTCGTCGGTGGATCCATCGTCGACAAAGAGTATCTCGGCCGCCGGGAAACTCCGCCTCAGACGCTTGAGCGTTTTGACGACGGCTTGTTCCTCGTTATACGCCGGAACGCAGATACTCAGATCGCTGTAGTCCATCTAGGCCTGTTCCTTTGTCTCACCGGCTTGGCCCTCGTCGTCAAGGCGCCGAATCACCCTGGCTGGATTTCCCGCGACCATCGTACGGGGCGGGACGTCTTTTGTCACCACTGCTCCGGCTCCGACCATTGCTCCTTCGCCTATGGTGACGCCTGGAAGGATGATCGCGTGGACGCCGATAAATACACCATCTTCGATTACAACCTCTTTTGCAACTATATCGCCAAGCCACTTTCGCTGCATTTCGCTTGGATTGAAGTGAGCTAGTATCGTCGTGTTGCGGCAGATCCATACGTCCTGTCCGATGCTGACCAACTCGGGGAAGACATTGTCGATGCACACGTTGAACGAGAGGAACACTTTTCGGATGCTCTTGAACTTCACTCCCCGCAGCCTGTGCAACCATGCGATGAGTACCGGGGGATAGAACATGTACGACGCCAGATTGCCCAGTAGTCCCTTGAACCCGTGCGAGAAACTCTTGATGCCCTGTTGGGAATGTCGTTTGTGCATGGTCTATTTCCTGAACATCGTAGAGACGAGGTAGAGCCCGCCTTTTGCGAGACGCATGAATTCGCCGACACTCGAAACGGTTCGAAGCATGCGGAACCACTGGTCCGGGCGGCGGAAGAAACGCCGGTTCCAGCGGTCGGCGATGCGTGAGATGTTTTGCCCGCTGTGATCGGGGTTTACGCTGATCGAGCCGGCGCCGCTGGTCATGATGAATTTGTCCCACTGTCCGACGGTTTTCGGTGCAAGCGACGGGTCCATGAACTCATCGAATGCGCTCGTGCCCGGATACGGGGTCAGCGGAAAGAACATGGCGATTGTCGGTTTGATGCGGACCGCGGCGCGATACGTCAGTTCCATGGTCTCGTCGGTATCGTAGGGGAAGCCCACTATGAACGTGCATTGCGTTCTCAGACCGGCCCGCGTGCAGGCGGCGACGGCGTCTACTGCCTTGTCGAGCGATATCTTCTTGCCGATCTTCTCGAGTATCTCCGGCGAACCGGACTCGATCCCGAAGTTCACCATGCGGCAGCCCGCCTTCCGCATCAGACGGGCCAGTTCGAGGTCCATCGTGTCGACTCGCGACAGGCAGTACCAACTCGGCGAGTTGGGCATGTCGACAAGAGCGTTGCATATCTCGACCATGCGGTTGCGGCGGAGTGTCATCGTGTCGTCTTCGAAAACAATGTGATCGACCTTGTGGACGTCGACGAGCTGACGGATCTCAGCGAGTACGCTGTCGGCAGACCGCCACCTGTAACGCGAACCCATCGCCAACCAACTCGAACAGAACATGCACTTGTACGGGCAGCCGCGGCTGGTGACCATCGTCGCGCTTCGCTTGCCGAAGTCGATGTAGCTGTGCAGGCCGAAGCGGTTCATGTCGACCAGTTCGCGCGCTGGGTGGGGCAGCGAGTCCAGGTCGCTGATGAAATCCCGCGGGGCGTTGATGCGCGTCTTGCCCTCGGTGTCGCGCCATCCGAGCCCGGTGATATCGGACAGATCGCTCCTGCCTGCAGAGAGGGCTCCGGCCAGTTCGCCAAGCGTCTGTTCACCTTCGCCGATTACCACGAAGTCCGTATTGGGCGATTGGTCGAGCACCTCGCCTCCGACGGCCGATACGTGATGACCGCCCAGAACAGTCTTCCGCGACGGGTCGGATTCCTTTACCAGCCCGCAGAGGCGAACCGCCTGCGGGTACGACGGTGTCATCACGCTTATCCCCACCAGCGTGGGCTTGAAGCTGTCGAGTTTGGCCTGAAGGGCCCGGTCGAACGATTGATCGGGGGCAGGTTGGAGGATGTCCACCGCATAACCGTGCTGCTTCAGCCAGGCCGCCAGATATCCGATTCCCAGCGGGAAATACGAGCCTACCAGCCCATCGGCGCTGCCGTAGGAGTATGGCGCCTCGATGAACAGCGCGCGGACCGGGTTGCTGCTGTGTTGGATCATCCGGCCGCTGGTTCTCCGCTATTTCGCATGAACTGATCGTACCAGAGAACCAGTGTCAGCACACACCATATCTGGTGACTGTTGTCGGCCGAACCGTCGAAGTGACTGCTGAGAAGCTCTCCGACATATTTGGCGTTGAGCAGTCCGGTATCCTCAATCGCCCGTCCGCTGAGCGTATCAAGCACAAACGGTTTCATGTCCTCCGAAATCCACCGGGGGACGGGCTGGTTGAAGCCTTCCTTCCTGCGTTTGATAACCGACTTGGGCAGGCGCCCTCGCATGGCGGTTTTGAGGAGGTGCTTCTTGGTCCGCAGGCCCTTGAGCTTGAGCCCGGGCGGAACGGTTGCGCAGAACTCGACCACGCGATGGTCCAGGAATGGCACGCGTGCTTCGAGCGAATGGGCCATCGTCATCCGGTCGACTTTGGTGAGCATGTCGTTGGGCAGATAGAGTCGCGTGTCGACGTACAGCATGCGGTTCAGCGGATGCGATGCGTTTGTCTGGGCGAAGTACGATCTGTAGACGTCCAGCACGTCGGAGCGAGTCGCGGGATCGTTCCATATCGGCGACAGGAGCCTGCTTCGCATTTGCGCCCCGAAGATCATTCGCCAGCTCGCGTGGGCGTCTTCGGCGGAAAGTTCGGCGCCGTCAATGAACCGGCGCAGCTTGAAGTCGAGGCTGACCTTCGAGTGCGATACCTTCATGCGCCTGGCCATTGCCCCAAGAACGCGCCGTCTGAAGAAGCCCGGCAGCATACGGTAGAGGCGGCGCATGTAATAGGCCTGGTAGGTCTCGTATCCGGCGAGTATTTCATCGGCCCCGTCGCCGGTGAGGACCATCGTGACGTTCTTGCGCGCCTCGCGGGCGAGGTAATAGACGCCCACCATCGATGAATCGGCGGTGGGTTCTTCGGCGTGCCAGACGAGTTGCGGCAGGATCTCCGCGGCTTGGGCGGTGACGATCTGCTTGTGCGCCTCAGCGCCGATTCGCTCGGCGACGGATATCGCGTAAGGAGTCTCGTCGTACGATGACTCCTCGAATCCGATCGAGAACGTCTGAACCGGGTTCGACAGTCGCCGCGACATCCAATACGCGACGGCCGACGAATCCAGACCGCCGCTCAGGAACGCCCCGAACGGAACGTCGCTCACCAGGCGGAGGCGCGTGGCGTCTTCCATGAGGGCGTCGAATTCCTCCAACCACTGACCGGCGGATTTGGAAACGCCTTCATCGTAGTCCAGTTTCCAGTACTCGACATCTTTGGTTCGACCGTCGGCCTCGACCAGCAGGTAATGCCCACCAAGAAGCTGGCGGATCCCAGCCAGCAGCGTGTTCGGCGCCGGGGTCCAATTGAGTGCAACGTAATATGCAAGCGACTCACGGTCGATCCGGCGTTCGACGCGCGGGTCGGCCAGGATGCTCTTGATCTCCGACCCGAACGCGAGAAACTTATCCTGGCGCGTGTAGAAAAGAGGTTTGATACCGATTCGGTCTCGCACCAGCCAGAGTCTTCGCTTGCGACTATCCCACAAGCCGAACGCAAACATGCCATTGAACCGCGAAAGGCAATCGATGCCCCATTCTTCATAGGCGTGAACGATCACCTCGGTGTCGGTATTGGAACTGAAATGATGTCCGGCGGTTTCCAACTCGCGGCGAATTTCGGCGAAGTTGTATATCTCCCCGTTGGCGGTAACCCATACGGTGCGATCTTCGTTGCACATTGGCTGGCGGCCGGCCGGCGAGAGGTCGATAATCGAAAGCCGCCTGTGCGCCAGGCCCGCCGGCCCGTCGACGTGGGCGCCATGATCGTCCGGTCCGCGATGGGCCATGCTATCGGCCATCCGCTCGAGAACAGCCGCCTGGGCTTGTGCCCCGTCAAAATTCAATATGCCCGCAATACCGCACATATGCGCTTATCGTGTTCCTGTATGGTCTACCGGAGGCAGGGGGCATGATAACAAGAATGCGATCCGCAGTCAGCTATTAGCTTTCGGACTACCCATCTCTTGTTCAGGTGAAGAGGTCGAGCGGTTTGAAGTCCGCCCCGAGTACAGGTTTGCTGTCCATACCCAGCCAACCGGTAAGTACGGTAGCGTAAAGTCGCCTGAAGTCGGTGTGGAATCTGGGGGCGTCGTTGTCGAGATCGGTCAGGGGCGGGTGCTTTCCGATCAGGCCCGCGCGGACCTTCGAGCCCATGAGGAAGACCGGCGCCGCATTACCGTGGCCCGTGCCCCGGCGGCCATTTTCGGTGAGGGTGCGCCCGAATTCGGAGAACGTCATGAGTGTGACGCGGTCGAAGCACTTGCGGGCGGACAGGTCGGCGGCGAAGGCGGTCAGGGCGGTTGACAAGTGCCCCAGCAGTGACGCGTGGTTGTCGCGCTGGTTGGCGTGGTTGTCGAAACCGCCAATACCGCCACCGCCAAGTTCGGTGAAGAATATCCGGATGCCCACGTCGGCGGCGATGAGTTCTGCGACGGTCTTCAGGTGCGGGCCCAAGCCTCGGCGGGGATAGTTGCCGGCTCGGGATGCATTGGCAAGTACGGCCTGGATTTGGCGGTTGGTTACATGGGCGCCCCGGGCGGCGTTATGCACGTGATCTGCCAACGGGTTGTCGCCGGCGGGCCGGTTGATTGCGGCGACTTCCCTGCGGAGCGTTAACTGGCGGGCTGATCGAATCGAGGGGACGATTGTATTCTGCGCCGCCAGGGCGAACGGTTGGGCGATCGGTCCGACGAATATGCCCTGTGTGCGGGCGGGGTCCTTGTGAGAGGCGCAGTCGATCGCGCGGCCGATCCATCCGGTAGGGCACTGCGGGGTATTTGGCTGGGCTGTGTGCCAATCCCGCATCGCTCCCGGATGTGACCGGTCCGACCCGGGGCAACCGATTCCCTGTACGATACCGAGTTGCCCGGCTTTCAACAGCTGCGAGAAACCTTCCATCTTAGGATGGAATCCTACGTAATCATCGATCTTGAGGACGTCCTTTCCCCGCAATCGAAGCGTGCTGCGTTTGCGGCCGTAGATATCGTCCGCGTAAGGGACGACCGTGTTCAGCCCGTCGTTCCCCCCCGAAAGCTGTACGACTACCAGTACGCGATCGGCGCGATTCTTGCCCTTAGCGGCGCCTGCTGCACGGGTCAGGAATGTCGGTACCGCTCCGCCAAGCGACAGCAGCGCTGGCGTCCCCACGGCAGATTTCAGAAACTCGCGACGCGACTGGCTCATATCGATTCTCCAAAAGTCAGGCCAACTGGAACTCCGACTGGGTGACGAGGCTGTATGCAAACCGGCGCAAACGATCGGGCAGGGGTCCGTCGGGCGGAAGGAGTTTCCACAGTCGCTCGAACGCCTTGTCGTCGTGCCCGCCCAGCAGGGACGCCAGGAAGCGTGCGGCAGCTTTGGCGGTTGTGTGACCGTAACGCCGGGCTACGGCGGTAGGATCGCACTTACCGTCGTACGGCCCCGAACCGTCCAGCAGGGACGCGGACAGATTGTTCCTGCCGATCAGGCTCGCGTGATTTATCCAGTATCGCCCGCCGGTCCACCCGTTGCCGGTGGGGGGGTGATAGAGGTTCTCGCCGAGTGAGGCAAGGTCTGTGGCAAGTGTGGTAGTGGAAGGGGTCGCCTCGATGCTCCGAATGATGCCGACCGCGAACTCGACCGGGCGTTTGATCCGCCGGCCGATTGTACCGGCGGAGAAGAACAGATTACTCCGCAGCATGGTTCCGACCAGCCGCGCCACGTCGAAGTCGCTGGCGAACGATTTTACCAGCGGCGCCAGCAGGGCGTCTTCGGGCTCGCCGGCTTCGCTGATGAACCAGCGGTAGAGCTTTCGGACGATGTTCCCGGCGGTCGCGGGGTGCCCGGCGGCGATCTTCACAACGTCGGCGTAATCGAACTTGCCCGTCTTGGCGAGAACAGTCTTCATGCCGTTATCGTGTTCGCGCTCGAAATATCGCCTGCGGTTGCGAAGCACGAACCATCCGGTCATTGCCCGGGCGGTTTCTCGCACGTCCTTTTCGGTGTGGGCGCCGGCGCCGACCGTGTAGCGAGCGAGCAACTGGCGGGCGAAGGCATCGTCGGGCTTTGCTTTTCGAATCGCTTTGGCGCCCAGTGACAGAAGTGTCGCCGTGTCGGCGGTGACGCTGGCTAGCAGTTCGCCGAATCGTCCCATGGCTCCGGCGCGCAGAAGGGCGACGTGCCGGAACATCTGCGAGCCGCTGGGTCCGCGGGCGGCGCTGACGGCGAAAAAGTCATGCCAGAATAGCGTCATCTTCTCCCCGAGCGGATGCGGGGTCAGGATCATTCGCCTCAGCCACCATGCTCGCAGCGCGGCGGGGGAGGCGACGGCCTTTGCGTAGTTGTCGCAGGTCCGGTTGAAGCCCGCCACGTCGGCTTTGGGTTGCAGGAGGACATCGATGGTCTTCTGCGGACCGTCTTTGAGTGATTGCTGCAGTTGTTTCCACGTGGCTCCGAACCCAGCGCGGCGCCATAGATGCATCGCCCGCGCCAGGTTCCACGGACATCGCGCCGAGGGTTCATATCGCTGCCATGGGCGGGTTTGGATCGCTCGGGCCATTACTTGCCTCCGCTGGAGGCCGACGGAAGGGACAGGTGTACTTTGAGAGATACCTTCGATCTCCCCTTGTCGACGCCGATACTCAGCACCACACGGGAGACGATTCTTACCGCCGCCGACAGCACGTCGATTTCGCTTTCGGCCTGTTCCTGGGTGTGGCCTTTTTCGACCATGTTCTGGCGGACGAGATTCTTGCGGTTGGCCTGCAGGATCGAGGCCAGTTGCGGACCGTTCATTTCCAGCGTGCTATGCACCCCTGCCAGCGGCTTGGGTGGTCGGTCGGCTTCTTTGTCGAGGGTGTCGATGATATCCCTGGCCAGCGAGTCGGTGGAACTGAAGATAACGTGATTGCCCGGCATGGCGAGCGTGGGTCGGAAGTTGAAACGCACGTCGACGTCCTTTGGGTCGTTGTCTCCCGGCGGGCTGAAACAGGCTACCGTGTACTTCGTCTTGCGGTAGACCGGGCGATCGATGATCAGACCGGGCTCGGCGTTTTGCCCCCGGGTGAAGTTCACCAGTCCGATCGCTTTCTGCCACGCCTCTTCGAGCACCGGCGAGAACTTTTTGGGATTCTTCAGCGGAAGGACCAGGGCGAAGGCGGGAAACTGGAGCGCAGGCTTGCCCGCGGCGGGATCGTATTTCTGCTCGGCTACCACCAGGCGGATCTTCGGACCGGTCTCAGCGAGGACTTCCCGGGTCAGGTCTCGCCCGGTGAAGAATATCCCCATCATGTTCTCGAAGAATATCAATCCGCTCGTCCGCTCGCCGAACAGCTTGTCTTTAGCGGCGTAGAAGCCTTGCAGATCGCGGTGCAGACTCATCGCCGCGATACGGCGCGGGACGCCCAGATTGGGCATGGCGCCGTCGGAGGCTTTGGCGGGCAGGGCGAATTGTGCGGCGCCTGTCGGGGTGAGAGTTCCATCGGAAATCGCGTCGATGGTGAGCGTATCGTTCTTGATCTTCAGCGAAATACCCAACCACGTCGAGTTGCTGAGCGCTTCGGTGACAGGGGCAGCCAGAAGGGCGGTCAACGGGTTCTTCTGGGCGTCGAGTGCCTTCGCTACAGCCGGTATTCGCTTCAAAACGGCGGTGTTGGCGTAGGCTACTGCCGCTGCATCGGCGGGGGCGGCTTTGAGGGCCTGTCGGTAGGCCCGCAGCGATGCTACGGACTTTCCTCCCGTCTTGGCGCGCAGATCGAGGGCAGCTTTGAGGACCTCGGGTGAGTTGGCGATCATGAGGCGCCTGCCGATGATCGCATGGGCTTGATTGGGGCCCATGGACCAGATAGTCACGCCGGCGTATTTCGTTGAGGGAAGGCGGGCGGGCGAGCCTTTCTTCTCGGCTTCCGACTCAATGAGGAACAGCAGGAGGTCGTGGGTTTCTTTGAGTACCTTGGTGTCGAGTGCGTCGATAATGAGCAGGTTGGCTTTGCGCGGTCCGACGGCCCAGGTCGCACCGCCGCCGACGAGTCTGCGGACAATTGACTGCCAGTCAGTTTCGAGGCGCCGCTCGAGAAGCCTGACCAGCGAGCGAAACTGCCTGAACCCCTTATCGGCGCTCTGGGCTTTATAGAGCGCCGACGATTCGATAGCTTCGATTAACTTCGGGCGCAGGATCATATCCAGCGCCGCTTTCGGTTTGGAAACGTTTACCACGATCACCGCCCCGGTCGGTATCCAATTGCCCGCTGCGGGCAGGGCGTCAGCGGCGCGTGCAGCCGGTTGGGGCATCAGGGACAGGATCAGGACCGGGACAATCAGGAGAATCTCTCGTTTGTGAAACATGCGCCCATCCTTTCGGTTCAGAACGGTTCACCCATCAATACGCCGCGATGGCGGAAAATGTTACAGGGAGTTGGCGCTGGCTGCATTTATTGTACGGAAGTCACGGTCTGTGACCGACAAAAAAAGAAGAAGGTCTGGCGGGGGAGACCAGGCCTTCTTCGGGGGCACCCGATCCCGGGGGAACAGGATCGGGTGGGTTCGGGTTATGTTGTACTACTAATAGTAGTATAGGGTGTGATCCACGATTTGTCAAGTAGTACCCCGAACAAGCTCTCAAATAAGATCGCAGGCGTCGGGGGGCATCCAGTGGGCGTCCCGGTCCTTCCACTTTACGTTGCAGCCGATGGGATTGGTCAGCGGTGTCGGCGGGGCGCTGCCGGACAGCAGGGCATCCAGGGCGTCGCGGAGTTCGCTGGTGGTTTCCAGGCCTTCCTGGCGAGGGTTGTCGTCCATGCGCCCCGTGTAACGCAGCTTGCGATCGGCGTCGAAGACGTAGTAGTGGGGCGTCCGCAGGGCGCCGTAGGCCTTGGCTACGGACTGGCTCTCATCGCGGACGTAGGGGAACTTGAAGTCCTTTTCCTTCGTCCGCATGACCATGTGTTCGAATGAGTCGGTGGGGTGATTTGCGTCTTCGTTGGAGTTGATGGCGATCATGGCTGCGCCCCGCGGCGCATAGTCGTCATAGAGCCGGTTCATTCGATCTTCCGAACCGATCACGTATGGGCAGTGATTGCAACTGAAGACCACAATCAGCAGTCGGGCTTCCGTGAAGTCAGCGAGGCTGTACTTCCTGCCATCGACGCCGGGCAGGTCGAAATCCGGGGCTGCAAGCCCGAGTTCAAGTGTGAAAGACATCTCAAACTCCTCGTGGTCTGTTAACGTCGGCGAAATCTGTTAAGGGGAAACCCAGTCCGGTACTTTACCGTTACCGGTCTCCTTGCCTTTCAGAAGCCAACTGAGGTTGAATTTCGCAACCGTCGAGCCGCCCTTGGGACCGCCTTCAAAGTTGAGATATATCCAGCCTTCGCTCTTGGTATCGGGGCGCCCGGCGGTCATCGATGAGTAGGCGCCTCGCCCTTCAAAGACCAGTCTCTTCAAAGGCCAACTCTTTCCACCGTCGAAACTCGCCCATACGGTTATGTGGTGGCGGCCGCCGGGGCTGTCGCAGTTACTGTAGATCAGGATGTCCTTACCGGCGATCGGAAGGCGCACCAATCCGGCCATGCAACCGTAATTGGTATTCTGTGGTCCGTCGGGCAGTATTTGGCAGAACTTCAGATTCTTCCAGGTTGCTCCGCCGTCGCCGCTTTCGGCGGTCCATCTCCGGCGCGGGTTGGCACCTTTCTGGGCCCAATGCCGGCGCGAGTTGTAGTATATCTGCCCGTTGGAAAGCTCCGCCAGCGTCGCTTCTCCCGTACCCATAGCCGGGAACGGTTCGCTGGTCTGCCAGGTCTTTCCGCCATCGTCGCTGAAGATTGCGTTGGTGTAATGTTCGGGCCATTTGCTGCGAGCATTCGCGCCGGCGTAATGTCGTGACGGGCGGATGATTCGTCCGGCATTCTTACCGTGCCGCAATGTGATACCGTGCTCGTTCATGTGCATATTGGGCACATTGCCCTTGGAGTCAGGTTTGATTGTGACCTTCATCGCGGACCATGTCTTGCCATGGTCCTTGCTGCGATAAACCGTCAGCGGCGCCGGCGGGTGACCTTTCTCAACGAACGCCAGAATCTCTCCATTGGTTTCGTTTACAGTCACTCCACCGCCCATGAATCCCTTTCCAACCAGGATCTCAGGCCCCCAGGTCTTACCACCGTCTTTGCTTCGACGCACCATCACGCCGTTCCAGACCGCCAGCACCGTACCATCAACCGCCACCACCACATTCGGGAATCGACCGCCCTTGAAGACCTGCTGCATATCGAGTTTCGGGTCACTGAGGAAGGGTTCGATCTTGCCTTCGGCGGGATGTCCCGCCGCGGTTTTTGGAGCAGCCTTGGGCGATGTTTTGGGTTTGGTGATTGCAAATCCAGCCGACAAACCGATTACCACCAAAGCCAATAAGACCTGCATTCTGCTCTTTGTCATCTTGTTTTCCTTTTCGTGTAATCGCAGGGTCGTGATCAATCCTCAGCCGCGGATTCTGCTTGTCCACCGTCCGGGAGAACTTCCATCAGTTTCCCTCTCAATTCCGCCATATTGTAGGGCTTCTGGATGAATCCCGCCAGTCCCTTTCCGGCGAAACGTTGGGTCGCGTCTTGTTCGTTGTATCCGCTGCAGAGGATTACGATGACGTCGGGGCGGATACGGCGGAGTTCGCGAAATGCCTGCTCGCCGTCCACGTGTGGCATGGTCAAATCGAGGAGGATGCAGACGATGTCGTCCGTTCGGTCCTGGAACAGTTCGATCGCCTCGCGACCGTCGCCCGCCGTAAGGACGTCGAAGCCCATTCTCCCAAGCATCTGTTTACCCACGGCGCGAATGGTCTCCTCATCGTCGGCGATCAGGACGGTCCCCCGACCTTGCCATTCTTCGGATCGATCGATATCCCGCCTTTTGAGTGCATCGCTATTTGCGGGCAATCCGCTGGCGGGGAAGAGGACCTTGAAAGTCGTGCCCTTGGCTACCTCGCTGTAGATCTTGATCGCGCCGCGGTGTCCGCGAACGATGCCCAGGACGGCGGCCATACCCAGCCCGCGCCCGGTGAATTTCGTCGTGAAGAACGGGTCGAAAACCTTCTGTGTGGTCTCGGCGTCCATACCGCACCCCGTGTCAGCTACTTCGAGATAGACGTAGAGGCCTTCGGGTAATGGCTCGTTCAGGCCGGCTCGCATGATTTCGTCAACGCCGTCGAGATAGGCCCTGTCGCATTCCATCGCGCCGGTCGACATCGCGATCACACCGCTCTTGTCGCCGATGGCCTCCGAAGCGTTGGTGATCAGGTTCATGATGATTTGGCGAATCTGCGTGGCGTCGCAGTCGATGCTTGGCAGGTTGTTGGAGAAGTTGTACTTGAGCACCGCCTTCTTGGAGATCGAGACCTCCAGCAGGTGTGCCATCTCCTCGACGAACTCGTTCAGGTCGACCGGTTCTACGACGAATCGGCCCTTACCTGAGTAGGCGAGCATTTGTCTGGATAATTCGGCGGCGCGTTTGGCGGCTTTTTCGATCTCCTTGATGTTGTCGCGGGCCGGTGCATGGGGCGAGAGTTCATCCATCGCAAGGTCCGCGTTGCCCAGGATGGCCATCAGGAGGTTGTTGAAATCGTGCGCGATACCACCGGCCAGGATGCCGAGGCTCTCGAGTTTTTGGGCATGCTGGACCTGGCGTTCGAGGTTCAATCGCTCTACCTCGGCCCGTTTACGTTCGGTGATGTTCACGGAAGCGCCGATGATATACTTGACTTGACCGTTGTCGTCACAGATGGGCACAAAGGTTGAGTGATACCAGACTTCGTTCCCTTCGAGGTCATGTACGGGACATTCCACCGAAGATACCTCTCCTTTCTTGGCCAATTCCACACCATTGACTAAGGGGGCTCGCATCGACTCGGGGTAGAACTCGGGAGGATATGTCTGTCCGTAGTAGGACTCTATGTCGGGAACCTTGAGGTCTCTTGCACCCGCGGCACTCATATATTGCAGCTTGGAGTCCAGGTCTATAATCTTATTGCAGACTGGCGAACCATCGAGCAATGAGCTGTTCATCATCTCGGATTCTCGCAGCGCCCCCTCCGCCCGCTTGCGCCGGATGATGTTCGCCAAGAGAACCAGCAGGCCCGCGGCAAGTGTTGCAAAGGCGATGATTACTTGCCAGATCAGGGCTTTGTACTCTTGGTAGAAGGAAAACGGTCTGTGCAGAATCGTGCTTCCTTGTGGCAGGAGGGCTTCGTTGATACTCCAGCGTTGGAATTGGCGGGCGTCGAACATGTACGGATTGACGCTCTCGATCAGGACGGGGATATCGGCGGGCTTCTCGCCACCCAGGATGCGGACGACCATTTCGGCGGCGTTGCGCCCGTGGGTGCGGCTGTTGAGGACCTTTCCGCCTACAATACCATGGCCCATGTACATGTCGATGATACCGTAGACGGGAACCGCAGAGCTTTCGGATATCCGGGGCCCTTCGGTCTCGGGCGCCTGGAATGCCCCGGTCTTGTCCCGCAGCCAGACGGTCAACAGGACAATACTGCCCGAATCGAGTTTTCCCAGCTTGGCCAGCAGTTCGGCGTGGGTCAGATCTTCGCCCTTGAGGTATTCAAAGTGGAGTTGTTTGTACTGTGTGGCGATGGCGGCGACGTCCCTCCTCTGCCCCATGCCTGTGGGCGTGTCATCGACAATGACGACGATCTTGCGAGTACCGGGATGGAGTTGAAGCGCCAGGTCTATCGTGGGCTTGATATCGAGGACTTCGACCAGGCCGGTGAACTGATCCCGTCCGGCAAGCAGTGAAGGCCGATAGTCGTTGATTCCGCAGAACGCGACGGGCACAGAGTCGAAGACCTCGGCGTGCAGGGACATGACCAACCGCAGGGCATTGTCGTCGGTGGTGATAATGGCGTCGAGTTTGACGCCCTTGTACTTGAGCCGAAAGGTCTGCTTGATCATATCGAGGTACTGGCCTTCGTAGGCGATCCGCTTGGTGTCGAGGTATTCGACGTAGAGTTCGGGGTGATCGAAGGCGGAGGTGAGTACCTCGCGGGCGCCGGCGGTCTGGGCGTCGGTCCATGCAAATCCCTTGTGGTAGGAATTGACGACAAGGATCCGCCGCGGCCCGGCGGTCTGTGCCTCGGCGGACCCGGGGGCAAGCAAGCCCAGGGCCAGCACCGCCGCGGCGATGCGCATAATGGTAAGAGGCAGGGAGCGATGTGCGTCGCCCTGAGTATTCCTGAGAGCGGTTTTGCATTTGTGCATGGGACATTCCTTTAGCCAAACGGAGTGGCGATCTGACGCATCCAGCACCTCGTAGAATACTACCACTTTCTCCGGCGGGGGGCAATGTCCGCTCGGACTTCTTAGCGTAGGGATGTCAGTGGCACCGAGAAATATCTTCGTTCATGCGGCCAAACGGTGCCTCATTATAGGCAGGCTGATCGTTGACGGAGTCGCACTATAGATATTAACTTTGGCTTTCTGCTGCAGTGGGCCTCTGGGCATTATCTATTTCTCGTTCCAGGGCGGAGGCCAGCCGCCGAACTTCCACGGCCAGGGCGGCTGTGGCCTCCTGGGCGCCCTGCAGGTCGCCTGAGCGTGCAAGGGTTTCGACGGTCTGTGCGGCGCCGACGGCGTCGTTGGCGGCGAGGATACTCAGGGAACCCTTCATGGCGTGGGCGGCCTCGGCAATGGCCTCGGGATCGCCGCCTGAGACGCCCCTCTGGATTTGCGCAAGGGCGTGGGGGCTTTCGGTGAGGAAGATTGCAACGAGTTCTCTGAACAGAAATTCGTCTCCCCCTGCGCGATCCATGGCGAGTTGCTTGTTGTAGGGGTGTTCGTCGCACGTTTCGTGAGAAGACTGCCGCCCGGGGTCCTCGCGTTGGGCCTCCGGTCGATGTCGCTCAATGGCTTCGGCAAGTTCCTGCGGTCTGACGGGCTTGGCGACGTAGTCGTCCATGCCTGCTGCCATGCATTTCTCGCGGTCCCCCTTCATGGCGTTGGCGGTCATCGCGATGATCGGGATATCGTGATTGCGAACTGGCGAGTTAGGGTTGCGAATGCTGCGAGTGGCATCGAATCCGTCCATTTCGGGCATCTGGCAGTCCATAAGGACCAGGTCGTAATCCTGGCGGGAAAGCGATTCGACTGCCTCCTTTCCGTTTGCGACCGCATCGGCGCGGCATCCGAACTTCATCTCGAGAATGCGAAGGGCGACCTTCTGGTTCATGGTGTTGTCCTCAACCAGAAGGATGCGGAGGCGCCGCTTGCGATCCTCATTGAGCGAGTGACGGGTGACGATGGCTTCCGAAAGGACGAGGGCGGAGTCATCCGACTTGCCCGTGACCGTGCGCAGGCAGTCGAGCAGTTGCGATTGCTTTACCGGCTTGACCAGATATGCGGCAAAACCGGCATCACGCATCCGCCCGGCGTCGCCGCGCTGTGCGGTAGAGGTTAGCATAACAAGGACCACGTCGTGCAATTGCGAATCGGCCTTGATCCGCCGCCCGAGTGTGTCGCCGTCCACGGCGGGCATGAGATTGTCCAGCAGGGCAATTCGGAACGGGTCGCCTTCATCGGTGGCAGTCCGCATCGCCGCTATCGCCTCATCGGCACAGGTTACCTCGGTGAGACGACAGCCCCAGGTCGCCAGGTATGTTTGGAGGATCCGTCGGTTTGTTGCGTTGTCGTCCACGACCAGCACACGGAGATCATGGATGTCTTCGAGTTCCACAGGCGACCGGCGTGAATCGGGCGCCTGCTTGTCGAGAATAGCGGTGAACCAGAACGTCGAGCCGGCGCCTGGTTCACTCTCGACGCCGATCTGCCCGTCCATCATCTCTGCGATTTGTTTCGAGATCGCCAGTCCGAGGCCCGTCCCGCCGTACTTGCGGGTCGTGGAGGCATCGACCTGGGAGAACGATTGGAACAGGCGATCCATGCGGTCGGCGGGAATACCTATGCCTGTGTCGCGAACGGCGAAGCGGATGGTTGCCTGTGTGTCGGTTTCGGTGTCGAGCGTTACGGAGATCGCCACCTCGCCGCGCTCGGTAAACTTGACGGCGTTATTTGCCAAGTTGATCAGCACCTGGCGCAATCTTCCCGGATCGCCCCGGAGGAATGATGGGACTTCGGGGTCGACGAAGCACGACAATTCCAGGCCCTTGTCTCGGACCTTGCCCGCCAGGATGTCGCCGGTGTCTTCAACGGCGGTGCGGAGGTCGAAGTCGATGGTCTCCATATCCAGCTTACCGGCCTCGATCTTCGAGAAGTCCAGGATGTCGTTGATCAGTGTCAGAAGCTGTTCGCCGCAGGTCCGCACGATTTGAGCAAAGTCCCGCTGTTCATCGGTCAGATTCGTGTCCAGCAGGAGACCGGTCATCCCGAGCACGCCGTTCATCGGCGTCCGGATTTCATGGCTCATGTTGGCCAGGAACTCGCTCTTGGCGACGTTGGCCATTTCGGCTTTGGCAGCCATGCCGTTGGCTCGAGCGGTCTGTTCCTCGAGTGTCGCATTTGTTTTGTGTAACTTTTCCTCGGCCCGCTTGCGATCGATGACCTCGCGCTCAAGGGCATCCGTCGAAGCCTGCAGGTTTGCGGCCATCTTGTTGAAAACGCGGGTCAATTGGCCTACCTCGTCTCTCGAGCGGGTCTCAACGCGGACACTCAGGTCACCTTGCCCGATCCTGACGGCCGCCTTGGTCAGTTTCCTAAGCGATCTGGAAACTGACCTGGAGATAAAGATGCCCGAAATGATCGCCAGGGTTGTAATTGCCAGCAAGATACCCAGTGTCCTGTTTCTCAGCGTCGCGACCGGGGCGAGGATGGCTTTCCTGTCGTGCTCAACTACGAGGATCCAACCGAGTCCTTCATAGTCCCTGAAACCAGTCGAGCGTGCAAAAGTGTAGAGTTCGTCGTCTTCACCGGGCATGTCCCCTTTTGCTGTAAAGTAGCCCATTTTGCCGGGCGCATCGCTTTGGGGACGATCGAACGACAGCCCCTCGGGCAGAGGTTCCAGGACCGAATAATCCTCCGTGGCGTAAATTACTCTATGGTCAGCGGTAAGCAATTTGAGCTCGGCGGTTTCCGATTCATTTGCTTCTTTGAGAGAAGATATAACTGCTTCGAGATTCACAACGGCTATGAGAACCCCAAGAAAATTGCCCGCCTTATCGTCGATACGTACGCAGATGTCAGTGGAATAGACCTCGGCGCTGTTGTCATATCTAATGTTCCTCAAGTACAGGCCGGTGCTCTTTGCCTCCCGCCAGCACGTCTCATCGGCCTGGTAATAGTCGGTGGTCTTCTGAGTTTGGGCGGCATTGGCGCCGTACTTGTTGGTTACAAAGACCTCGCTGAACAGTTCGTAGCCCAACTGCCTGTGGTAGAATCCCTTCTGCTCCAAACCACGTCTTAATTCCTGTGACAATTGATTGTTGATCAGATCGGCCATGAAAGGTGTAACCTGGTCCTTTTCGACGGCCCGCCAGGCACTGTCCTTTTCGGCGATATACCCCTGTACGTCATCCAGCCCCTCGAATTGGCGGTTTGAGGCGATAAGTTCGGGGGCTTCTGCGAGTTGTTCAGCATAAGCGCGAAGCTGTGCGATTCTCACGTAAATGGAGGCGTCGATTCTGGCGAGCATTTCGCGAGCGCGCACGACAGATTGCTCAGCGATACCAGCTTGCAGTGCTGTCTCGCTGACGCTGACAGAATAATAGCCCACGAATGCCGCGAGCAATACTACGCTGAGGAAAGCGAGGGTTAGCTTCGTGCGTATGTTCATGCTATTTGCCCTTCATCCGTTGCAGGGATGCTTTTACTGCTGCGTATCGCCTTCGAAGTCGAACACCCGCCGACCGGTGGCGATGAGCACCGGCACGAGCAGGCCATATTCGCGCGATAGTCTCACCGCACACACTACTCCCGACCATTACGTTATTTCGGATATTTCCTAACCTCCCTTTAAGAAGATGCAAGGTCATTCAGAGCCTCTGGACAGCATATCACCTTGACATCAGAGAAGTAACGGGCGAAGTGAGTTCCTCTACCGCTGATCTTCAGGTATCAGGCTTCTGGTGCTGACGGCGCGTTTGAATGTCGGGATCGGGCGGAAGTTCCGGTGGTCTTTGTGCACGAGATTTTTCCGGCCCCAGTACATCCCGTAGAATTGCCCGTTCGTGTCGACCCAGTTGGTGATCTTAAGAAGCTCAGGCGCGGTGAGTTTCAGGTCCTTGTGCTCCTTGGCGAGCTTGGCGGCGAGTTTGGCGCGCTCGGGGTCCTTGAGTTTGACCTTGCCCTTTGACAGCATCGCCACCAGGAGGCTGTTGTGCGAACCGAGCGATCGTGCGGGCAGGTAGTGGACGTTGCCTGTCTTGGGATGATTCTCACCGATGATGGGGAGGTACTTGCGATTCAGCAGGCGTTCGTAAGAGTTGCTGAAGAACTTCGTCGGCGTTCCGCGAAGGTCGAGATTGGCCTTGGGCTTCTCTTTACCGGCGCCGTGACATTTGATGCAGTGCTTGTCGAGTACCGGTTGGACGTCGGTGGGATAGTACAGCGGGCGGGCCGCCGACTTGTCGCCCGGCTGCGGCGCGGGGGTCGATGGAGGCCGCTTCAGCGCCCTGGCTACACTTCCCGTCCGGGCGGCTGCCGCATCGTTGGGGGTCTCGTGGCAACCGATGCAACTGCGCGTCTCGCCGGGCATGTAATTGATGTACGTCCGCTCGATCTGGACGGACATGTAGTCCGCGTCGAGCGCCTGGAAGAAGATGTTCCTCTCCGCGGGGACCAGGAAATGCGCCGATCCATCCGCTTCGACGGGCACGATTCCGTGCTGGACCTTCAGACCGAGATGCGTGTTCTTCGTGATCACCGAATGCTGCTGGTCATACTGATCCGATCCGGCGCCTCTGGTGCGCTCGCCTTCGTGCCAGAATCGCCTCGACGCCCACGGGCGCGGAACCTGTTCGAGGATGCGAATGTACTTGATCGTCCCACGCGGCGTATTCTCCATACCGTGGTAGATGTCCGTCACAACGCAGGTGGCCAGGCCTTTGCTCGCCGTCTTCGGATCGAGGTCGCTGCTAAGCATGCGCGGGCGCACTCGCGGTTTCAGCGGAACCGGTTGCCAGCACGAGATGTTCGGGTCCTTGTGGATAAGTTCAACCTTCCCGCCCTCATCGAGCAGGTAGAGCCCATAGGCTTTCGGATCCGTCCAGGCCGCACCCGCCGGCTTGTGCGACACCATAAACAACCTCTCCGACAGCGGGAGCGGGTCCCTGAACAACCGCCCGCTCCGCCCGCTGCGGTCCCGACGCCACGGACCGCTGTCTTTACGGAACGCGAAACCGGCCTCGGCGCGGATGTCCACGTCCGGTGTCATGTAAGTCATCGGCTCGCGCGTGCGGATGTTTTTGGTCATATCCAGGCGGATGACCGTTCCTATGCCAATCTGGGGACAGTGCGGGGCGCCGAGCATGATGTACTTGTTGGGCGAGCCGGGGATGGGGCGCCCCTGAATGAAACTCGGTGGCAGGGAGATATCGTTACCGTATATCTCGACCGACGCGCTTCCGTCAGGCTTCATGGCCCAGAGGCACTTAGCCGACACGGCGCCTTTGTCTATATACTCCCAGCGGGTGTACATGATCCGACCGTCGGGCATGACGGTAGGGTACGCCTCGCTGACCGAACTGTTGGTGAGCTTCTTGATGTTCTTCCCGCCTGAGTCCATGCGGTAGAGTACGGTCGTCGTGAAATTGCCCCAGGCCCCGCAGAGTGTTCCGTACTGGCATCGCGTGGAAATGAATGCAATCCCGCCGTCGGGCAGATAGCACGGATGCATGTCGTCCGTACCGTGATGGTAACCGAGGTAGACTTTGGGGATCTTGGGGTTCTTGTATTTGGCTACGAGCTGCTTCTCGTCGGCCTGGGGGAACGTTAGCTGCCGCATACCGGTCCCGTCGACATTGATCTCGTAAATGCGGTAACCTTCTTCGTACGTCTTCTTCCAGTCGAAGACTATCTTCTTCGCGTCGAACGACAGATCGAACCGTCCGAATACTCCGCCCTTCAAGCCGGTGACTATCTCCCTGACCGATCCATCCTTGAGCGACAGCACGCAGATATTACCGCCCGGAAGCCACGCGCCGTTCTTATACTCCGAGTAGTAATGGTTGGCGGTATACGTGATCCGCTTAACGAAGACGATCCGGTCGATTTTAAGTTTCTTCCGCAGCGTCTCCCTCCCAACCGCCGCGGGGTCCGCCGCCGCAGAGCAGTTGCACATCCAAACCGCCGCCAATAAACATGTCATCGCATTCCGCATTTGCGATTCTCCTGTTTCACAGTCGCGTAACTGCAATGATTCTACTACTACCGTGGGGGAGCCTCAAGCTTTTGAGGTCCGGCGGTTGGCAACCGCCATATCGTATGGTAGGATTTCATGGCGTATGAAACCGTGAGTTGTTAATCCAGCCTCAGGAGAAAGATCATGTTCAGGATAGTGTTAGCAGTAACTCTTTCGGTGTCCATGTCGATCGCGATGTTGGGTTGTGAGACCGGTGGACCGGTAAATACATCTTCAACGGCCGGCGCTAAGAAGCCGGCTGAGAATATTCTACCTCGCATCGATCCGAAGAAGGAAAAATCCCTGGTATCACCGGACGGTGATTTCGGGGTCACGCTTACGGTCAAGAATAAGACCAAGTCGACAGTCACCCTGCACTGGCTCGACGAAACCGATGGCAGCCGGGTCTACTACAAGGAGATTCAGGCCGGTGGAGAGGTTATGCAGGGTACGTATGAAGGGCACTACTGGATCATCCTGGACAAGGCGGAAAAGGCGTTAGGCATCTACAAGACGCCGGGCGATGACGGTGTTATTCTGATAAAGTGACAAGGCGTCAACGGAGACAGTGCATGGTTACGCACAAGGAACGGCAGCTTGCGGCGATTCGCCATGAGGTCTCCGACAGGGCTTCCGCCGATGCCATATGGGTCGACAATGCCGAGGCGATAGCTGAGTTTCTCGGTATCGGACCAAAGGAAGTATCCTCCCGCCTCGGGCTGGATGGACGCCTGGTGGTCCTCGAGTACGAAGATGAGTTCTCCACTGCCGCCGCCGACGTCAACCGCGTGAAGTGGAGCACGACGGTAATCGATAACGCCAATGCGGGATACGGTACGACCCGCGTGTATCCGCTTGCCGGCGCCGACAGTGTTTCAGCGGTCGAGGCTTACCACTGGCCGGATACCGACAAGTTCAATTACCAGCGTGCCTTCGCCGCGGCGGGAAAATATGGCGACACCCACGCCGTTCGGGGCCCGCTCTGGGCGCCTCTGTTCTGCCGGGCCGCGGACCTTTTCGGTATTGAGGACGCCCTGGTGGCCCTGATAGACCGACCGGTCGTCATGGAAGCGGCGCTGGAACGGATTACCGACATTACCGTCGAGATCATTGAGCGTCTGCTCGATGGTTGTGGCGATTCGATGCCGATACTGTGTCTCGGCGACGACTTCGCCACACAGCGGGGCATGATGTTCTCGCCGCAGCTTTGGCGGAAGTTCATCAGACCGCACCTGGCGCGTATGTTCGAGGTGGGCAAGAAGCGGGGCAAGTATATCTGGTTTCATTCGTGCGGGAACATCACCGACGTACTGGGCGACCTGATCGATATCGGTATGGACATCTGGGAAACGGTCCAACTGCAGACCCTTGCGATGCCCCCCGAAGATCTCAAGCGCGAGTACGGGAGGCACGTGACTTTCTTCGGAGGGATCAACACGCAGAAGCTGCCCTTCGCCACGCCGGATGAAATACGCCGGGAAGTCCGGCGCAAGATCGAGATACTGGGCGAAGGCGGAGGCTACATCTGCGGGCCCGACCACACGCTGAATCTCGACGTTCCCGCGGTCAATGCAGTAGCCCTGTACGAAGCGATCGGCTCATTCAGGGGTTAGCTGGCGGGCTGGGGTCTAAAAAGCTCACGAAACCGTTGCCAATCGCCAGGCACCGGGGTAGGTTTACTGAGACGATCTTGAATTTCCAATCGACTACAACAGAGAACAGGAGCACATCATGCCCGAAAAGAACACCTCAAAGATGACCCGTCGCGGCGCGCTGGCAGCGGCGGTGACCGCCGCCGGAGTGGTGGCTGTCGGTTCGGCCGCTGCCGCCCAACCCAAATCCGCCCGCAAACTCAAAGGAAAGCGCGTGCTGGTCGCTATCGGCGAGTTCAGCGAGGGCATGGAAACCTACTACATGGTCTATCGGATGATGGAGGAAGGAATCGTGCCGGTCGTGGCCGCAGTCAAGGCAAAGCGGGTGCAGATGGTCGTCCACGACTTCGATCCGCAGTATTCCAACTACACTGAAAAGCTCGGCTACATGATCGAGGCCGAGGTGGCGTACAAAGATATCAAGCCGGAAAAGTTCGACGGATTGATCATTCCCGGCGGGCGGGGACCCGAGGAAATCCGCCAGGACAAGGACTGCCTGAAACTCGTCCGCCACTTTCTGGACAAGAAGCTGCCCTTGGGAGCGATGTGTCACGGTCCAATGGTCCTCTACGCGGCGGGATCTGTCAAAGGCCGTCGCATCGCCGCGTACCACGGTATCCGAGCCGATGTCGAACTGGCTGGGGCCAAGTTCATCGACAAGCCTGTAGAGGTCGACGGGGCGCTGGTAACTTCCCGCGGTTGGCCCGACCTGCCCTTCATGATGCCGAAGTTCCTGGACGTGCTGGCGGGGTAGTGCCGGGCAATCAGGAGACAAGCAATGATAACAATGAAGAAAATGTCGACAGGCGTTTTCTGTGGATTGCTGTGGCTGGGCGTGAACGCATCAGCCTTCGCCGCCGAAGCCGGTAACAAGGGTATCCTTCTCCGCACGGACGTATTTGCCAAAGGCGTCGACGGATATAACACTTATCGCATCCCCACAATGGTTGTCACCGCCAAGGGAACGCTTCTTCTGTTCGTTGAGGGTCGCAAGGACAGCCGCCGGGACTCAGGCGATATCGATATGCTCCTGAAGCGCAGCGAAGACGGCGGGAAGACCTGGTCGAAACAGATGGTTCTACTTGACGAGGGCCCGGGGCGGGTGGGTAATTCGTGCGCCATTGTCGAGCGGAATGGAAAGACCGTTCACCTGCTGTTCACGCGGGGCGGGGGGGAATGCTTCTTCCATACCAAGAGCAGCGATGAAGGCAAGACGTGGTCCAAACTCGTCGCTTCATCAGACCGACCGGATCAGAAGGAATACAAGAAAACGAATTTCCTGAAGGACTTCGGCGGCTCGCCGGTGCAGATCGGGGCAGGTCCGGTCCATGGAATGCATACGAAAACCGGGCGGCTTATAGCTCCCTCGTATATCGGGCGGACTGTAGATGGCAAACGTGTTGGAAACTGCACCACCATCTATTCCGACGACGGGGGGAAGACATGGCGCCCCGGCGGGCTTGTGCCCAATAATCTCGCCGGCGGCGAATGCACTATGGTTATCAGGAGCGACGGTTCTTACCTGATGAACATGCGAGTGGGGGCCGGATACCGGGCGATATCCACCAGCTCCGATCGCGGCGTTACCTGGTCCAAAGCTGTTCTGGACAAGGCCCTGCCCGAACCGTCCTGCCAGGGGAGTCTCATCCGCCTGAACGATAAGGAAATCCTGTTTTCGAATCCGGCGGTGCATTGGACCGGCGCTTTCGCCATCTGGAGCAGGCGGAATCTGACGCTACGATTGAGTAAGGACGACGGTAAGACCTGGCCGCACGCTCGATGCCTGAATGAGGGGCTGGCGGGTTACTCTGACATCGCGGTGACGAAGGACGGCAGGATCTTTTGCGTGTTCGAAAACGGTACGAACGACTACTGCGATAAGATATCGGTAGTTCAGGTCGATCGGAAATGGCTGCTGGCCGGTAAGCCCGGGCAAAAAAAGAAGACACCTGTTACCGCATCGTACCACAGCCCGTTTTACACTCTCAGCGCCGTCGCTGACGGGATAGAGCCCAAGAACTCCGCCGATCAGGGTGTCCCGCGGTTTGCCTGGTGGGATCATCTCGGGACGAAAGAGTGGGTGCAGCACACGTTCCCCAAGCCGCGAAAAATCTCAGCCGTCGAAGTCTACTGGTACGCAAATCGCGGAGTCCAGACTCCGAAATCGTGGCGGCTGCTTTACCTGGCGGGCAAGGAGTGGAAAGAGGTTTCTGGCGCGTCAGGGTACGGAACCGAGGCCGACAAATACAACAAGGTCACGTTCAAGGCGATCGAGACCAAAGCGCTGCGAATCGAAGCCCAACTGAAATCGAAGCTCAGCAGCGGTATTCTGGAATGGAGAATCTTACCGGCCCAATAACAACTACCGCCGAGCTTACTTGAAATCCTCCATCGCCTTTCCGTCGCGTCATTTCTTTTCAGGCAGTATTCTCCATTTATTATAACCGTAGTAAGTCCAATCATCCCACAGGACCTTCGCCGAGGTCTCGCGCGGATCGTTGGTCTCTTTCAGGTACGCCGTCAGTCTGGCCGACAGCTTCAGCTTGATAGATCTGCACGCCGGGTCATCCGCCAGGTTGTGCATCTGGAAGGGGTCTTTGCGGCAATCATAGAGTTCCTCCCCCGGCCGCTTACCGAAAGACAACTCAAACAGCTTCTTGTCCTTGGCGCTGGTTTTGTTCTTGAGCATATAGCTCTTGGTCGGCGAGGCGTCTACGTCGCCATAAGCGCCTTCATTGGTGACGATTCGGGCGATTCCCGACGGCCAGCGGTCTGGCTCGTAATTGCGAATGTACAGGAAGTTACTGGTCCGAATCATCCGCGACGGATAGCCCGTACCGTTGATACGACACCACGCGTGTCGCTCCCTGGCGGTGAACACGCAATCGCGGTCGGGCTCGATGCGGCCTGACTTTGAAGATCGCAGAATATTCAGCAGACTCTTGCCCGTCATGCTCTTGGGCGGTGTGAGGCCCGCGGCATGGAGGAAGGTTGGCGCCAGGTCCGTGAGGCTTACGAAATCATCGACCTTCCGACCGGCGGGGATCTGCCCCTTCCAACTGATAGCCAACGGCATGCGGACGCCCAGGTCGTACAGGGTCGCCTTACCGCGTGGGAATGGCATACCGTTGTCGCTGGTGATCACGACGATCGTGTCGGCTAGCTGGCCGGCGTCTTCGATTATCTTCAGCATAGCCCCCAATTCACGGTCGAATCGCTGAATCTCCAGGTAATAATCGCAGATATCCTTGCGGACTTCGGGGATGTCGGGCATTACGGCGGGCACTTCAACTTGCGAGGGATCCATCCCGGCCTGCACGCCGCTACCCGAGCGATACCCGCGGTGCGGGTCACGACTACCAAACCAGAAACACCACGGCTTGCCTTTCTCGCCTGCATCGAAGAACTGTTTGAACGTCTTGTAGGACTTCCCGGCCGCGTTGCCGCCGATCCGCCCGCCTGCCTTATTATGTCCCGGTGCCCAGCCCTTGGCCATGTACCCGACATGGTAACCGGCCTGCGACAGTAGATCGGTGTATACAGGATGCTTCTTTGGAAGCGTCCCGAACAGTTGGGCGCCCTGGCCCAGTCGCCATATATGCTGCCCGGTCAGGATTGCGCTGCGAGAGGGCGTGCAGGAGGGCGACGCGCAATAGGCGTGATTGAACAAAACACCGTCGGCGGCGATTCGATCGAAGTGGGGCGTCTTTATAACTTTTGCCCCATAAGCGCTCGCGTGGGGCCAGGACTGATCGTCCGAAAGACAGAAGAGAATATTGGGCTTCTTGCGGACGGTGTCCTTTGCGCCCATGGCGCGGGTAGCAAGCGTCAGCCCGATCAGACTCGAGCCGGTTGTCTGCAAAAAAGAACGTCGCGATAAATGATGTCTGGTCACTGAATGTGTTCCTCAATGGTGTACACGGAAATCTGCGAAGATGTTCGGATTGGGAAAAAGTCGTGTACTATTAGGGATAGTGTAGACACGACGTAATCTGAACTGTACGAATTGTTCGATGAGGTCAACTGTTTCGTCCCTGTCATGAAAATTGTATCGCCTGGCCCATTTCTGTATGTTTCGGAAAAGCTCGGCCGTTTGAAACAAGGAACTGAATTTGCGGTTGTCGTCTTCCTGTAGTGTCATCGATCGATTAGTGAATTCTTCTATTGCTTCTTTATGCTGTTCGTTTCTGGAGATTAACCATTCATAAATAATGACGTCTCTTTCGATCTGTAACACTTCTTCTGTTTCAGCTGACATGTGTCTGCCCGAGAATCCGAGATGACCGAGTTCATGGAATATCCTCTCGGCGAGTATAGTGAGAGGGGCTTGGCAATACGTTTGGTCCATCGAACTCGAGGAACCTGCACGATCGAGAAGTGGTGCGATGACATCAAGAAGTACTTCGATGAGATCGTGATCGAACATGATCTGGTTACCCGAAAGAAGGGAATTTGTCGGGAGGTCTTTTGTTACCGAGACGTTTACGGGGCCCGCTCGTTTGAGCCCTTCAAAGAACTCTTTCAGCGATCTGTAAAGGACCATTTCTCCGCGGATGTCTTCAAGAACAATTTCACCAGATTCTCGTTGGTTTTCATGGATCTTTGCAAGTAAGGATTCAATCTTAGTATCTATTTGCGATAAAGGGTCCTCGTCGGGTTTCAAATTCAGAAGGGACACATATCGGGAGAATGCCGCATTCAGCGTTTTTGTCAGCAAGCCTGTTTTCTCGAGATTTGCGGGGTCCGATAATCCGCCCGCAAAAGGCGAGATGCCGAAACAGAGTCTTTTCGGATCAAAGTAAATACCGCAATAACACGCAACTGGAGGATACAGCTCGAAGATATTTATGACAGCCGCATCTTGAGAATCATGAGTAAGCATGGGTTTTACAGTGGATACAGCAACGACCCAGCGTGGTCGCTAACCACTCATGCGTCCTTGCCGTTCTCTCCGTCTCTGTGTGGTCTTTACAGGCTCCACGGTTTCCGCATGGCGGTATCGAGCATGCGGTTGGCTGTTGGATCTTCGGGGAAGGTCTCTTTCTCCGGGTCCCACTTCAGGGCCTTTCCCAGGTCCATCGCGACATTACCGAGGTGGCTGATCGAGCTGCACCGGTGTCCGACTTCGGCGGGGAAGTACGGGTCTTTACGCGTCTTGAGGCAGTCCAGGAAGTTGCGGTGCTCGCCGGCCCGGCAGGTGAACAGACGCGTCTCTTCGGCGCCGATCTTGCTGGTGAGGATCTTCTTGGAACTGGCCTGTACGCCCGCGCCGAAGCTGCGGTTGCCGACCCATCCGTCTGAGCCCTCGAACCGCAGGCCCGTCCCGCCGCTGTCGACGAAGAGTTCCACGCCCGAGGCGTAAACGTACTTCAGGTGATAGGTGTGGTAAGTATCGTAGAGTCCGCCGGAGTGCTTCTTGCCCGTGCCCTCGACGCTGATCGGACCGGTTCGCTCGGTGTTGTTGCCCCATTGCGCGATGTCGATCTGGTGGGCGCCCCAGTCGGTGAGCTGCCCGCCGGAGTAGTCGCGTTTCCACCGCCAGTGAAAGTGCGCCAGCCCGTTGCGGTAGGGCGCCTTGGGTGCCGGGCCGAGCCACATGTCCCAATCGAAGCCCTTGGGGATTGGCTTGGGCTTGGGGTCTCCTGCACGGCCCGGTCCGGCGGGCAACTGCACGCGGATACGCTGCAACTTTCCGATCCGCCCGTTGCGGACGAGTTCAGCCATCCGGTGGTAACACGCCATCGACCGGTCCTCGGTGGACGTCTGGAACACCGCTTTGTACCGCTTGACGGTGTCGGCGAGGATGCGGCCTTGCGGGATGGAGTAGGTGGGCTTCTCGCAGATAACGTCCTTGCCTGCCTTGAGGGCGGTGACGCTCATCAACACGTGCCAGTGGTCCGGCGTGGAGATCATGACCGCGTCGACGTCTTTGCGGGCGATCACCTCTCGCCAGTCGGCGGAAGTAAAGCATTTGTAATCGGCCCCGAACTTCCCCTTGACGTGTTTCATGGCTTTGGACAACTGGCGCGGGTCTACGTCGCAGACCGCAACCGGCTGGGCGTCGGATTGCTGCAGGAACATCCGGAGGTTTCGCCCGATCCCATGCCCCCCGACCCCTATGAAGCCCATCGCGACGCGGTCGCTGGCCGGCGGGGTGGCGCCCTTGCCAAGTGCAGTGGAGGTAAGCACGTAGGGGACGGCGGCCGTCACCGCGGCGGTCTTGGTAGCGTGTTTCAGCAGCGTCCGTCGCGTCAGTTGACCTTTGGACATGAGATCAGTCTCCATTCTGTGGGTTGTCGGATAGACCTTCCCGATCTTCTAATTGCTCTACTTGCCGGCCTTTTCCCGTCTTCTCGCGAGCGCATACACCTTTCGCTGCTTGGCGGTAAGGATCCGCGTGTAGACGTATTTCTTGATAGGTTCGATAACCTGGGCTGGCGGATCTGTGGAACCCAGCGGAACGGCCAGACGCTTGGCCTGGGCGATCGCTGCCGACTCGATTTTCTTGATCTGCTCGTCAGTCAGTTCCAGCGACTGGAATTCATCCAGCAGTACCTGGGAAATGACCGGAGCGTTCCACTTGCCTCGCTGCTCGGCAGTCAGAGCGGTAAAGAACTTTCGTTCATTTGAGCTTACGATAATCGCCCGGGCCCTGGCCATGGATCGTATCCTGGTGACAATTGCCTTGCAGGTTCTCATGTCCCTGCGCGACTTGAGTTTCTCCAGCCGTGCCTGCATGGCGTCGAATTTCTTTCGGTTGACCTTGTCCCAGTTTGCCAGAATCTTGTCCCTGAGCGCCCGCATCGCAGGGATCTTCGTCTTCTGTTGATCGGTGAGAGTAACTTGCTGGTCCAGCTTCTCCATGTCATCGGTCAGTGATTCGGTCTTCTTGGGCAGTTCAGTCGACAGGCCAATCTCCCGCAATTTCTGGAAATCGCGTTCGGCCCGTTCCTTCTTGTCCAGGTCCTTGTCCCTCTTGTCGAACAAGGAACTCTTCCCGGTCGCCTTCTTCTTTTTTGCTCCCTCGGCGAGCGGCGCAAAGCCGACCAAGGCGACCATACCGGTAATAAGCCACAGTTTCATGTTCATGGCGGGTCTCACATCGGGGCGAGTGTAAACGGTTCAGTCGCCCACCTCGTGTGGGCGACATGTCTCGAATTCAGGATTATCGGCCTTTGGTTGGCGTCTAATTCCATCATTTGAGTTTACCCGAACGTACACCTTGGGACAACGAATAAGTAAGGCACTCGACCACTCACACCGAGACAGACGCGTGAGTCGATCGCTAAACAGGACGGATGACGATAGGGTTTTATGGTGAAACGACTACTTCGAAGTCGGAACCCTTAATCCTGCGGAGTTCCTCGTGGAGAACTGGGATTCTTTCGTCCGGGGCTACTGAGATTGCCCGTTCGATTCCGTTGTCGGCTACTAACATTCCGTAACGCTTCAGGGCCGTCAGGATGGTGCGGACTACTCGGGAAGATTTGGAGATGTCGAAGTCGGTGCGGAGGCGGAACCGTTCACCCATTCGGGGAAAATTCTTGTTGGTGTGGCGGCTGGCGTAGTGGGTGGCGGGTCGGACAAAGGCGCGGCGGGTCGTCATCGCACCGGCCGAGGTCTGCGTCTCTTCCGTACTACTGCCAGCGCACCGAGCAGGAGTACGCTCAGTGTTGCCGGCTCAGGCACGCCTGTTGAGCCAATTTCGTGCAGGTCGCTGATGGTCTCAAGCGACAGGGCATAGTCGAACAATACTACTTCGTCCATGGTTCCCGAGAAGTAGTCCCGCAGATACTTGACGGTACCGTTGCCGCTGGCCCAGGTGTTGGCGCCCATGGCGATCGGTTCGGTGTTGCCCGTACCGCCGGAGGTGGTGCCCAGACCACCGGTGTACGGGTTCGTATCCACCAGCAGGTCGTCCATGTAGAGTTTCATTCCATCGTCGCCGAAGGTGAATGTCACCATGTACCACGTATCGAGGCCAATCTCGTCGGACCACACGTCGTAGCTCGCGGTCTTGCTCTGCAGCCGGGTTCTGACCTTGCCATTGTCAATCATCACGGTCAGATGACCACCGTGGTCGTATCCGCTGGAGTCCTTGCTGAACAGCCCGGCCGTCCTGATCGATCCGGTATCCATGAATCGGAACTGGACCGTGCCGTTGTCCATCAGCATCGCACTGTCATGGTCTACATCAACGTAGCCGTGCCGTCTATAGGATACAGCCGTGTCAGTGTCGCCGAACAATGAGCCCTGCGTCCCAAGCGACACGTTGTGATATGTACCGTCCCGGCCGAAACCGGACGAGTCGGACGCCGTGGCGCCGGAACTCTCGCCAAGCCGCCAGTACGCCAGGGGGTTGAGGGCTTCGATGCTGCTGGTGAAATCCGCCTGAGCTGTTGCGGATATTGCGCAAAAAACAAGCACTGCTACAGCAATGCTTGGCGTGTGTGTTCTGGAATCTCTCATGGTCTTTTCCTCCATGTCTTTGATGTCTTTTTGCTACCATCTCCCGGACGGTATTCGCCGATGCCCGGATACAGCCCCGAGGTCCGCGATATCCAATACTTACCGGGGTTCCCCAAGCGTTACAGGGAGCCTACGATTCAAAATAACCCATGCAAAATCGATCTGGTCTAAAATGGGCCGTCGCTGCCGTAGCCAATAAGAAGGGGTCGGCGGGGGGGCATGGGATCTGCTGTTAAGCTATCGATCGAGCCGCCGGGAGCTAAGTTGTGTCTACGGCGAAACGACAACCTCGAAGTAGGAACCTTTTACGCGGCGGAGTTCCTCGTGGAGAACTGGGATTCTTTCGTCCGGGGCTACTGAGATTGCCCATTCTATTCCGTTGTCGGCTACGAACATTCCGTAACGTTTCAATGCTGTCAGGCTCGTGCGGACTTCTGAGGAGAATTTGGAGACGTTGAAATCGGTGCGGAGGCGGAAACGTTCGCCCATTCGGGGGTAATTCTTATTGGTGTGGCGATCACCGCGTGAGTCGACCGCTTAACAGGATGGAGTTCTGTTCGTGCTGATCGCTGACAGCTATTAGCTTTCCCCTGCGTCAAAGGCTCTCAATAGTCCCGGTACAGTTTACCCGAAGAATCCGCCTCTGAACCTGTCGTATTGGCCTGGATAGCGCCGGTGGCGGCGGTGTACTTCCAGCCCACGCTGCCACCGGAGTTGGCGGCAATGGTGGTGTTGCCCTTCTTGGCGCCTACCGGGAGCGGAGGGCTCTTGCGAAGATACGGACCGTATATGTGTGTCGCGGTCTTCGTGGCGCTCGTAGCACCCGAAATGTCGGTGTACTGCGTGAGTTGGTCCTCAATGGTAGCGGCCGCTGGGTACTGGCCGGTGTGTTCGCCAGCGTACATGTCGATTGCGCTTCGCAGAACCAACAGATCACCTCTCAACGCCGCGTCGGCGGCACCGGCTGAACCTCGGCTCATCCGGGGTATCGCGACCGCGGCTAGGATACCGATGATCACGATGGCTACAATACCCATGATCACGATGACAATCATGAGTTTTAGCAAGCTGAAGCCCGTGGATCTTTTCGCTCTGTAAATCATTTTGTTGTCTCTGATTAACTGGATGCATGCTCGGCCAACGACCGGTATGAATCGGGCGTGCCCACGGCGTGGCACGTCTTCGCCAGGGCGTCGTCGTTGCAGACGGGCTCTACGGCGAAATAACCACTTCGAAATCGGAACCCTTTACTCGCCTCAACTCTTCGTGCAGAACGGGGATTCTTTCGTCCGGGGCTACTGAGATTGCCCATTCTATTCCGTTGTCGGCTACGAACATTCCGTAACGTTTCAATGCTGTCAGGCTCGTGCGGACTTCTGAGGAGAATTTGGAGACGTTGAAATCGGTGCGGAGGCGGAAACGTTCGCCCATTCGGGGGTAATTCTTGTTCGTGTGACGGCTGGCGAAGTGGGTGGCTGGGGCGATGAAGGCGCGGCGGGTTTTGCGGATGGTGACTCGCAGTGCGTGGTCGATCCTACCGCGTTTGAGTTCGTCGTAGCGGACGATGGACGGGAAGATCGGCAGCCCGGCTGCGTCGGCTGACGTCCAACCTTTGGGACGGAGCTTGTTTGTCTTGAGATCGAAGATGGAAGCCTGGGCGGCCTGCCAGCCGGTGGGGGTCCTCCGCATACCGAAGAACTCATACAACATGCGATTGGTTGGGTCAACGACGATGGCGTGGCGGTCGCCGCCTTGCTTGAGCGTGTCGCGCTGGACGTCGAGCAGCATCAGCTTTTTGGTCTTGGGGTTTCGCGAGTAGTTCGCGGGCCAGCCTTCTATGGGCACGTTGTCGGGCACGGGGTAGGGGCCCTTGTCCGATTCGCCGGGGTAGGCGGTGATCTGGACGCCGATGCGTTTCTGGTTGGGCGGTACGATTACGAACGCCATGTCCGGATTGTATCGCAGCGGTTTGCTGCGCCCGACGGAGGCGACTATGGTCTTGGAGTTCGGATGGAGAGGCCAGCGGTCAACGCGCTGATTCCACGGATTGTCGGGCGGGAAGACCTTCAGTGCGCCCAGCACCGCATCGGCGCGCGGCGTGTTGAACATGATTGGCTTGGTGACGGTGGGGGACTTGGGAGTCGCATTTGCGGTCAGGTCGCCAAGTGCGAACTGAATTCCCGCCAGGAAGTGCGCGAGAATTGTCGGGTTCCAGTAGGTGTCAATCTGATGTCCCAGCGCGCTATAGAAGACACGGCCCTTACCGTGTTTTCGCACCCAGACCAGACCAAAATCTCCATCCTTGCGGAATATGCCCGGTTTCTTCATATCGGTCCGGGAGGTGTCGAGTCTGACGAGGACACGAAGCTTCTTGCGCGTGTAATCTTTGAACTGAAAAATCTCATCGGTATGCGCAAAAGTCGCGCCGCCAAAACATTTCACAACGGGGTGATCGGGCTCCTCGACGGCAAGGGTCACGCGGCTGCCCGCATTCCATGGGTGGCTAACCGAATAAGCGCCGAGGAGGTCGACGAACTCCGGCCAGTTTTTCGGGTGCGCCGCGCTATGGATCCCCACAAATCCCCGGCCGCTTCTGACGAAGTCCAAAAGGTTCTTGCGACGGATCGGATCCACTATTCCACTATTGCAATTGTTGTTAAACACGACGGCGTCGAAGCGAAATAGGTTCTTGCGATCGAACATGGACTTGTCGTCGCTGCATTCGGCGACGTATGCGCCCGTCTTTTCGCCCAGGATGCGCACGGCTTCGGCGCCCCATGGCGTGGATTTATGGCGATACCCTTCCATTCGCGAGAACACCAGCAACTTCCGTGACTTGAGCGGTTTGGTGGAAGCCTTACCGGGCGATGCCTTGTAGATCCGCTCGACATCCTTCTTTGGTATCCCGCCGGCAGCGGAATCGAGTAGGGATAGAGACAGGAACATTACCAGAGCTGCGCTGAATAACTGTCTTCGATTCATTTTCACCATCAAAACCTCGCGTTCGTGCGCTCCTGATTCTACAGGCGCCATGGCTGGTGCATCGCACAGGACAGCATCCGGTGGGCTTCAACGTCATCTGTGAATCGCTCCTGCTGGGGATTCCATCGCAGCTTTCGGCCCAGACGGGTTGCGATATCACTCATATTACAGATAACATTCGTACGATGCCCAACCTCTACAGGGCAGATCGGATCGCGTCGTGACTTCACGCAATCGAAGAAATTTCTGTGATGGTTGTTGCTGTTATATAGCTCGACATCATTGGATTTGAATGAAACATTGAGCAATGACGTCGGCTTGGCCCGAAGAACGCGGCGGTTGACGAATATCCAGCCATCGGTCCCCTCAAAGCGAATCCCATGCGGATTCTCGTTGTCGCTCGTGAAAATCAACCTGACTCCATTGGAATAGACATACTCTGTATGCCAAGTCATCGCCGTATCGTTCAGGCCTTCTTTTGGAAAGGTGGCGCGGCCTTCAACCTGGACGGGTCCGGTATGATCCGTTCCGTTTCCCCACTGGGCAATGTCAATATCATGCTGCCCCCAGCCGGACTGGAATCCCACGGTGTAATCGTAGCACAGCATCCAGCCCTTCAGATTGACCAGCCGCTCGGGGAAGTAGGGTCCCCAACACGCGGGTCCAAGCCACATATCATAGTCAATGCCTTCAGGTACGGCCGCGCTGCTGATCTTCGGTCCTTGATATCCCCTGGGATCTCCCACTTTGATCGTGTGCAGTTTACCTATGTATCCGTTGCGAACCAATTGGCACGCTTTGCGAAACTTCGCTGACGACCTTTGTTGAGTTCCGGTCTGAAATACGCGGCGGTAGCGGCGCACGGCGCGGACCATGGCCTGGCCTTCGGCGATGGTTCTCGACATGGCTTTCTCGCAGTATATGTCCTTACCGGCCTTTGCGGCATGTATCGTGTGCAGAGCATGCCAGTGCTCGGGCGATGCAATGAAGACCGCGTCGATATCCTCCCTTGCCAGCAACTCACGAAAGTCATTATATGCCCCACACCCCTTGAACTTGCCGCGTGAAACTGATGCGCGGTAGGATTTCTCGACGAGCTGTTTTGCGGCTAGACGGTTTGCCCTGACCGGATCGCAAATCCCCGCAACCTGCACCTCAGGCATGCCCAGCAGATGCTTTGTGTGATGACGCCCCTGGTTGCCGACACCAATCATTCCCACTGTGATGCGGCTGCTCGGGGCAGTTCGACCGATGCCCAAAACGGACGAAGGGATAATCGACATCGCCGCGACGCTCCGTCCCGAAATCCTCAAAACATCGCGTCTTTTCATTTCTTAATCGCTCCCTTTCCGACAACGCCGCCAGACGGTGAAGTATACCCAAACCAGCACCGTCGGCAAGCGGGAATTCGACTTCAGTGGGCGGTGTCATCGCGGATTATCTGCCGCCGCAGATTGATTGACTCTACAGGCTCGGACGAACGCGCCGAAGATAGCTTTGCGATGTACGTCTGGCATCCTCTCGGGATGCCACTGCACTAGCAGTCCGAACCTGCCATCGGTAAATTCCAGCGCCTCGATCAGACCGTCGGCGCTTCTTGCGGCGATTCGCAGATTCCTCCCGACTTTCCTGGCGGCCTGGTGGTGGTTGGAGTTAACCGTGACGCTCTCGGTCGAAAGCAGGGCCCTCAACTTCGTATCGGGCTCGATCTTGATCGCATGTCCGGTATTACCTTTGCCTCTGTGTGTGACGCTCGTGCCTACCTGGGTGGGGATGTCCTGTACGAGCGTTCCGCCGCAGACCACATTGGTTTGCTGGAGACCCCTGCAAACCCCCAGGATCGGTTTGCCTGTGGGCAACCAGGCTTCGAGGATCATCTGTTCAAACGCGTGCCGTTTGGGTGACAGGGTCTTGGTCTGCTTGAGGGGCGTCTGGCCGTAGGCCTCGGGCGGAACGTCATCTCCACCTGTCAGCAGGAGTCCGTCCAGCATGCCGGCGTACCGGGCGACGAGCGTCTTGTCTTCGATAACGGGGAGTATCAAGGGCGTCCCGCCGGCCTCCCTGACTGCTCGGGTGTAGGTCGAATTGACCTTGGTGTACTCGCCGTCAGGTATGTACATGCTGCTGATACCGATCACCGGTCGCGGACCGTCACCAGCGCCCTGCTCCAGAGACGATCCGCCGCCACAACCGCCTGCGAGCATAAACACGATACCGCCCAGCAGTACAGTCCTCGTCCAATATTTCAGCATGTTTCACTCCTCAGATAACGCGGTTCAGTACTACAGCAACCCATTATAGGTCAATCACACCGCCGACTTCGACATCCCAGGGAATATCGACCACTACAGAAAGTCATTGATAGCTCTTCATGATGGAGTGATACTAAGGTTATGGCCACTAGACACCTTCTCATTCTGGTTGCTGCGGCGAGCATATATGCGTCGGTTGGGCCGACGTATGCGGCAGGATACTCGCCACGCGTTGGGGCGCCTCACGCCGGCTTCACGCTGCCGTCCGCCAATGGCCCCAAGGCGGTTTCCCTGGCGGACTTTCGCGGTAAGAAAGTTCTGCTGCTGCACTTCGCCTCCTGGTGAGCGGGCTGCCGCAAGAGCATACCAGGGTGGTATGCAGCAACCAGGAAATGGGTCGCTCAGGGGCGGCTGGTCGTACTCGGTGTCGCCCAGGAGCAGCATCCCGACCGCTGCAGGCTGTTTGCCCGATGGAAACGCCTGGAGATGCCGATCGTTTACGATCCGATCAACACCCTGGCCTGCAAGGGCGTGCCGATCGCGGTGGCTGTCGACGAACACGGCGTGGTCCGAGGCGTTGGCGTGCGGGCCAAAACGCTTGAACGCGGCTTTCTGGACAAGACGTTCAAGCCATCGAGCGCCCGGGCACCGGCGGATCCGCGTTTCAGCGCATCGCTGGCTGCTCTCAAGCGAATATCGGCCAAGACCGCCACCGCCCGAGCCTGGCGAGACTACGGCGATGCGTTGATACTCAGAAAGGGCGCCGCCGGGGTCGCCGAAGCTATCGCGGTCTACTCGAAGGCGACGAAGCTCGCCCCGAAAGACGGTAATGCATTATTTCGTCTGGGTGTGTGTTATCGGATGCGATATGAATCGCTCGCTCGCAAGGATGGTGACGACGAGAAAGCAATGGAACTCTGGGTCCGGGCCCGTCGGCTCGACCCTAGCCAGTACATCTGGCGGCGGCGCATCGAGCAGTATGGTCCCAAGGGCGACCGCCCGTACGTGTTCTACGACTGGATGATCCAAGCCATACAGGATATAACAAACCGAGGCGACAAGCTGCCTGCAATGGGGCCGACCACGAGATCTGCGGCCGGCCTGACGCCCAGGCCGGCCGATAAACCTGTAACCCAACCGACGAAAAGGAGTTGATTATGAGAACGTTTCATCACATTGGTCTGGTCACCGACACCGAGAAACCCGGCGAGATGTACTTCGATATGCTGAAGGTCTGGGGCACGAACCCCGACGACGATCCGAACAAGGTCGAGTGGGTGCGGTTCGCTCCGGACAGTCCGCTGGCCGATACCCCGGTCGCCCAGATGCCGCACACCTCCTGGCTTGTCGACGACCTCGATGCCGAACTCGAGGGCAAAGACGTCGCGGTCGGACCGCTGACGGCGGCGGAAGGCGTACGCATCGCGTACTTTCTGCAGGACGGCGCACTGATCGAATACCTCGAGATCAAGCAGTAGATATTGTCCGTGCAGAAGAGAATCCTTGGTCGGTTCTTGGTGTTTGCATTTGGCCTGGCGGCCCTGGCGTCGCCAGCCGTTGCGCAGCAGAAGCGATATCTGGCGGTTCTGGGTGACGGGCGGAGGGTCACTGGGGACAAATTGACCGGTTGGCATGCGCCTGGGAGGACTGTCCGTCTCGACAATACGGTAATCGCCACGCGAGAGCGACCGTTGCTGTGGATTCGCGACAATACGCTGCGGCGGTGGCGACCGCCAACTCGGCGGGGCGGGTTTATCGAGTTTGCAGGCGGCGATCGAATCGTCGGGCGCGTGCTTGGCGGTCAGGGGGGGGGCGTACAAGGATGGCTTGTACGTTCCGGCGCACGTGGTGGTCCAGCCCACTTCGCCAAAGCACATGCGCGACCACAAGGACAGTTCGTTGAAATTTGTGCGCGTGCTGTCCGATCGCATCAGGCGGGTTGTTCTCGTACCGGGTTTGCGGAGTCAGTTCCATCCGGGCATGGTGTTCTTCCGTGACGGTAATCGCTTGGGTTTCGTTAGCATTCGTTGGCGCGCTGAATCGGTGATACTCCTGACGAAAGATGGGACCCGCACCGCAAGACTCTCGGATATCGCCGAAGTCCACATGCCGCGAACCGACCCGTGGGAAGCATACTACCGGGAGTTGGCGGTACTCAGCCCGAACGTGCGTTCGCAACTGATCCGGATCGAGACAACAGACGGTATGATCGCTACCGGCAGCGAATCGCGATTCAGTGCCGTCCCCTTTGGTCATGAGACAATACTACCGAACGCAAACGCGCATCGCAGAAACCTGAACCGGCATATCGAACGTTTGAAAGACCAAGGGCTGAAGTCTCGCCGGAAGTTCGAGGCGAATCTCGCGCGCCTCGTCCAGGCGAAGACTGCATTGGAGCCCGCGGTGACGCGATTGAAGGCCTCTGCCGCCAGACAGAATGCGGCGCAACTGAGCCAGATGGCGTCGGCCAGAGCGCGGCTGGATGCGCTGCCTGGGCCCGAGGGCAATCCGGGCACCTGGTATCATATGGCCCAGCCGGTGTGGAGTCTCGATTCGCTCTGGGTTCCCTTTGAGACCATTCTAATGCGGTGGTCGTTTCCGCCTGACAAGATTCTTCTTTCCCGCATACCGCCCACCGATACGGTCAGTCCCTCAACGCTGCGATGGCGCGCAGATCGGAACGTGGACGGGGGACCGCTTCGCAGCGGCGGGCGGTTGCACGGGTGGGGATTTGGCGTTCACGCTTACAGCGAACTGGCATTTACGCTTCCGCCCGCGGCGATATCATTTCGCAGCCGTTTGGGCCTCGACCGCTTCGCCGAGACCGGCGGTTGTGTCAGGGGAAAAGTTTTCCTCGGATCAACAAAGACAAAACCAGTGTACGAAAGCCCCCTGTTGATCGGCTCGGGGAAAACCGTCGAGACCGGCGTCATACGGATAACATCGGTTCCGAAGGCCCCGATTAACCTTATCCTCCAGGCAGATCCGGCCAGCCGCAATCACCCGCCGCAAGCCGACCCGCTGAACATTCGCGACAAACTCGACTGGCTCGAACCGCAACTCGGACTCGATCCGGGGCGCCTGGGCAAAGAGGTCAGTCGGTATATAGGACCTTCTGTGGTTGCGTGGCGCCGATGGCGGGCAACGTTAGACAAGCGGGGCGTTTACACGTGGAGGAGTTGGCTTGTCCGGCCCGTCAGACACGAGCGGGAACGCTTCCTTCCGGTTCTGCGCGTCGCGTCGCATCCGCTGAAGTTGTCCAGGGCGATGACTATCCCCGCCGGTGATAAGTGGTTGGTCGTGGATGTGCGTTTCACCGACGGTCGGGGTATCGACACCAAGGTCGTCACCCTGCGCATCGGCGGTAGGGAAATCCCCGCTGAGAAGCTGCCGGTCAGACAGTACTGGCGGCGGCGGACGGCGCCGCTCGTCTATTCGGTCGAGAAGTATCGTGGTAAGGAAGTCAAGCTCGAACTGACGCAGCAGCCCGACGGTAAGGAGTTGTGCTGGTGGGGCATCGGCACGTCGAAGATGCTTCCCGTACACTATCGGTTGGCCCGGTTTCTGGAGGCCGTCGGCCGGAAGGATATGGAGGTCACCCGCGGGTTGGGCCTGGCGCTGCAGTCGGGCAGGATCGGGAAGCACGATGCAATGTCGGCGTTGAGAATTATGCGGCTCGGAGGCACTATAGGCTTCTGTTGTAAGACCGAGGAGCGCGACCATGAGTTCATGCATTGCGTCATGATCCCGCACGACTGGGTCGGCGGTGAGAAGACCTTTTCCGAACTCAAGAATGTTCCATGGTTGAGGTTCCTGATCGTCTGCCAGGAAACCGGTATTTCGAACAAAGCGATCAAAGATGTCGCCACGGCCCGAAAGGCGGGTGTTTGGCTGCCCCGGCGGACACCGTCGACCTTTGGCGGTATCAGTTGCGTCCTGACGATACGCAATCGCAGCGCCAAGGATGTAGTGGTCTTTCAAGTCAATCGCGGAGGTGGATTCCAGGGCTTTGACCAGATTAAACCCGGAGGCGAGCGCAAACTGCATTCGCACGAGGGGTTCCGATACGAAGCATACGCGGTAGCCAAGAACTATGCGAAGAGCGAACCAGTATCGAGGGTGCTCGTCAAGGGCGACATTGTCTGGGAAATCAAGTGAGCCCGCTGCCGGGGATCAGCCGAGTTGATAACTTCGGTGTTGTTTCGTACAGTATTGATTATGTTCAACACCACATTTGACGTGCAAACAAACGCCCGCGACGAAATGGTTGATATCACGCCGAGCGTGGCGGAGGCGATTGGCGAGACCGGCGTGGTCAGCGGGCAGGTTACTGTTTACATCCCGCACACAACCGCCGGCGTGACGATAAACGAAAACGCCGATCCGGACGTCATCCACGACGTGCTGGCCGCCCTCGACAAGGCGATTCCGTGGTGTGAGAGTTTCTATCAACACGTCGAGGGCAATTCGGCCGCTCACGTCAAGAGTTCAATGGTAGGCTGCTCGGCGGTCGTCCCGATAGTCGGAGGTCGGATGGCGTTGGGGACGTGGCAGTCGGTGTTCTTCTGTGAGTTTGACGGTCCGCGAAGAAGAAGGGTAATCGTGTCGGTTGCAGGATGAATAACCCGCCGCACCGCTCCTGCCCGCGCGGTCACTATAGCAGGTACTGCTCGTGAAAGTCGTGAGAAGAGTCGTGATAGAGAGAGTTTTCAATCAGTTCCTGGCAGTAACTCTTGGTCTGGCGTGCGCCGCGTCGTCGGCGCCCGGGCAGCAGGGGCGGTATACGGCTGCTCTGGACGATGGGCGGAGGGTTTCTGGAGACAAGTTGACCGGATGGGATTGCTCGGGGGCTACTGTTCGCTTGGACGGTGTGGTAGTGACGCAGCGCGGTCGGGGGTTGTTGTGGATGCGAGACAGCAAGTTGCGGTCGTGGCGGACGACGGATCAATATCAGCGGGACGCGTATATCGAATTTGTGGGCGGCGATCGAATCGTCGGGCGTATAGTTGGTGGGCAAGCCGAAGCCCGCGCCGGGGGTGTGTACGTACCCGCGCACGTGGTGGTCCGTCCCGCTTCGCCAAAGCGTTTGTGGACCCACGGCGATTCGGTGGAATATGTGCGTGTGCTGCCCGAGCGTATCAGGCGGGTAGTCTTTCGCTCGGGTTTGTGCCGCCGCTACCAGCCGAGTACGGTATTCTACCGGGACGGTCGGCGAGTGGGTTTCGTCAGCCTTCGCTGGCGTGAGGGATCTGTGCTGCTTCTGCTGGAGGACGGGAGCCGCACGGCGCAACTATCGGACATCGCCGAAGTCCACATGCCCCAGATCGACTCGTGGCGAGGATATTACCGGGAGTTGGCGGTGCTGGCCCCCGGCTGCCGCCAGCGACTGATACGCTTGGAGACAACTGACGGTCTGATTGCCACCGGGAGCGAATCGCGATTCGGTGCGCGGCGATTCGCTTCCGATAATGTATTGCTACAGGCAAACGCGCGTCGCGCACAACTGGACCAGCATATCGAACGCCTGGCGGCCAGGGACTTGAAGTATCGCCAGGCGGTCGAGAAGTCCCGCGCCGACTATAACAAGCAGGTTGCGGCGCTTGAGGCGAAGATCAAGGCGGACCGGGTCGCATACAACAAGGAACGGAGCGAGTTGAAAGCTCGTTATGAAAAGGAGCAAAAAGACGATGCCGCCAGAATAGCCACGCGGCGAAAGAAGCTGAACGATAGTTACCGCAATGAGATCGAGGCCCTCGATAAACAAATCGCCAAGAAACCGGAGACCAAACACAACCACTACAGAAACCTCCGCAATTCAAAGAAGAGGGCATTCGACAGAGCAATTGCATCATTGAACAGAGAAGCCAAGAGGGGCGAAACGAAGAGGAAGGCGAATCTCCTGAAACTGGCGAGACTCGAGCAGGCCCGGGAGCGGAACCGGAGTTACGTCGCCCAGGCAGAGCAAAGATTGAAATCCGCGAGGCAGCAAATCGACGCTGCCGTCGAACGCTGGGGGCGATACTCGACGCAGTTGGAATCGTACAAAGCCAAGCGCAATGCGCTGCCCGGTCCGCAGGGTACTCCGGACACATGGCTTCATATGGTCCAACCGGCATGGAGCCTCGAACCGCTATGGGTGCCTTTCAACACGATTCGCATGCGATGGTCGCTGACGCCCGACAAAGTCCCGCTTTCGCGCGTGTCGCCGGTCGAGACGGTCAGTCCGGCTATGCTGCGGTGGCGTGCGGACCGGAACACTGACGGCGGACTGCTCCACAGCGGCGGGCGGATGCACGGATGGGGCTTTGGCGTTCACGCGTACAGCGAACTGACTTTTGCGATTCCACCCGCGGCGGTATCGTTTCGCAGCCGTTTGGGTCTCGACCGCTTTGTCGAGGAGGGTGGATGTGTCCGGGCGAGAGTTTACCTCGGATCGACAAAGACCAAACCGGTATACGAAAGTGCCCTGTTGATCGGTTCAAAGAAGACCGCCGATACCGGTGCGATCCGGATTCCCTCTTCTCCGAAGGGGGGTGTTAACCTGATCCTCCAGGTTGACCCAGCCAGTCGCAATCATCCCCCGCAAGCCGACCCGCTGAACATTCGCGACAAATTCGACTGGCTCGAACCGCAACTCGCACTCGATGAGGGGCGCCTCCGCGGCGAGATCGGGCGGCATGTCGGATCTCTTGTGGGTGCCTGGCGCGGATGGACGGTAAAGTTTGACAAACGCGGTGTTTACACGTGGGGCAGTTGGTTCGACTGGGCCGCCAGATATGAGCGAGGGCTCTTCCTGCCGACCCTGCGAGCCAAGGTCCAACCGCTGAAACTGTCGAAGGAGATGACAGTCTCCGCCGACGACAAATGGCTGGTCGTGCATGTGGGTTTCCCCGGCGGCGGGGATTTGCATCCGAAGGCTGTTACCCTGCGTATCGGCGACGAGGAAATCCCCGCCGAGGCGATACCGATCAAACAGTATTGGCGGCCGCGCACTGCGCCGCTTGTTTTTCCGATCGAGAAGTATCGCGGTAAGAAGATCAAACTCGAGCTGGCCCAGAGGCCCGATGACAAGGAGTTGTACTGGCGGGGCATTGGCACGTCGAAGGAACTTCCCGCGGACTACCGGTTGCTCCGTGCACTGACCGCCGCGGGTAAGAAGGATATGAAGCTTCCGCGAGGGCTGGGGTTGACATTGCAGTCCGGCGGGATCAGAAAGGCCCAAGTGCTGGAGGCTTTGGAAATAGCGAGGTTGGGAGGTTACGTGACCTTTTGCAACGAGGTCACCGGTCAGCTTCGCTACGAGTATCTGTATGGTGTGATGATTGGCTGCGACTGGACCGGCGGAGACAAGAGCTTTGCTAAACTCAAGAATCTGAGTTGGGTGAGAATGGTGCTTGTCAGTAAGGATTGCGGCGTCTCGGTCGGCGCGATCGCCGAACTCAAAACTTCCAAGGGCGAGGAATTTGTCAGCAGGGAAGTGCAGCGGACCCCGTCGGCGTGGAATGGTATGAGTTGCACTCTTACGGTGCGTAATCGCGGAGACAAGGAAGTGGTGTTCTTTCGGATCCACGGTTGGGGCGGGTTGACCGAAACCCGCCGGATCAAACCCGGCGCCGAGATCGAATTGCACGCGCACGAGGGGTATCGATATGAAGCATACCGCGTGAGCAAGGACTATAATAAGAGCAAGCCGATATCGAGGTGTACCGCCAACGGCAACACGATATGGGAAATAAAGTGAGTATGTCGTCCCGCGATAATCACGGTGGGCAGTGTTGAAGAATAAGAGAACTTTCAATCTGCTTGTCGTACTGGTATTCGTCCAGGCACTGTCGGCGTCGGCGGCGACAGTGCGATACGGGCGCTATGTCGCCGCTTTGAGCGACGGGCGGATGGTCTCCGGCGACAAGTTGACCGGTTGGCACGAGATTGGCGGTACGGTTCGGCTCGATGGAAAGGTCATCTCCGCGCCGGGCAAACCGCTGTTGTGGATGCGCGACACTGTTCTCAAACCGTGGTCCGCGACGGGGGCGGGCAAATCCGAGGCCCAGCGGGGCGGGTATGTCGAGTTCGTGGGCGGCGATCGAATTGTCGGGGTCGTGGTCGGCGCTCGGCGCGAAAGACACAGGGGCATGCTGTACACACCGCCGCACCTGCTCGTCAAAGCCGACATGTCCAAACGTCCGCGCCACTCTCCCGAGCATCCCGAAAAGTACGTGCGCATTCTGCCCGGCGGTATCAAACGGATTGTGCTGAAGATGGGCGATCTGCAGCAATACCAGCCCGGGAAGGTGATATACAAGGGCGGTCGGCGCGAGGGCTTCACTGACGTTCGCTGGGGATCGGATTCCGTCAGCCTGCTGCTGAAGAGAGGCGTCCGCACCGTGAAACTTGCGGATATCGCCGAAATCCACATGCCGCGCATCGACCCATGGGAGGCGCACTACCGACAGTTGGCCCTGCTCAGTCCGGGCCTCCGGGCGCGACTGGTCAGGTTGGAAACAGCAGACGGTCTGATCGCCACCGCAAGCCGGACGCGGATGGTCGCCACGCCATTCGCTTCCGAACGGGCCGAGCAGAGGGTCGCTTCGCACCGCGAACATCTAGGCCGCCAAATCGAAAGCCTCATCGCCAGGGAGCCCCGGAGCCGCGAGACTATGGACAAGGCACAGGCCCAGTACGACAAGATTGTGAGCGGGTACGACGCGATAGTGAAGAAGAATCGGGACGCATGCGACAAGGCGAGAACCGAACTCAGGCCCAGTCTGGAAAAACAGCAGCGGGACAACGCCGCCGAATTCGCCGCTCGGCGAAAGAAGCTGACCCAGACGTATCACAGTGACCTCAAGGAGATCGACAAGCGACTGGCCGGTATACCGGCGGACAAACGCGATGCCAGACGAAAGACAGACATCGACGCCATGAACAGATCGCATCAAAAGGCTCTCGCGTCTCTCGACGCCGATGAGCGGAAAGCCGAAGACAAGAGGGTCGAGGCGATCGGGAGGCTCGATGCGGAACTGGCGGGCAGACAGAAAGGTATCGAACGTGCCCGATTGAAACTCGCCACCGAAGAAGAAAGATGGCTCCGCGCCGTCGAAAGAAGGCGCCGAGACATATCCGACATGGAGTTGCGCAAGGAGATGCACGCAGGCGCGGCGGGAGCCATGGGGTCCCCTGAGACCTGGGATCACATGATCCAACCGGGCTGGAGTCTCGATCCGCTCTGGGTAGATTTTAAGATTATCCGCATGCGATGGTCATTTGCACCAACCGAGTTTCCGCTTTCCCGCATGGCTCCGGTCGACGCGGTCACCCCCGTGCTCTTACCGTGGCGTGCGGACCGGAACGCGTCGGGCGGACTGCTTTACAGCGGCGGAAAAATGTATGCATGGGGATTTGGCGTTCACGCCTTTAGCGAACTGATATTCGCAATCCCGCCGACGGCATCGTCGTTTCAAAGCCACCTCGGGCTCGACAGCATTGCCAACACCGGCGGGTGCGTCCGGGCCAGAGTCTACCTTGGATCGACAGAAAACAAACCGGCGTACGAGAGCCCGCTGATGATCGGTTCGGCAAGGACCATCGACACAGGCGTCATACGGATACCGGTTTCGTCGAAAGCCGGCGGTAAGCTTATCCTCCAGGCCGACCCTGCCGCTCGAAACCATCCCCCGCAAGCCGACCCGCTGAACATTCGCGACAAGTTCGACTGGCTCGATCCGCAACTGACTTTCGACCGCGGACGCCTTTTTGGCCGGGTCGCCAGGCATATCGGGTCTCGGGCAAACGTCTGGAGAGAATGGACGCCGGGCCTGGATAAACGCGGTGATTACCAGTGGGGCAGTTTCCGCGACCTGGCCTGCGGAGACGGGCCGGAGCGTTTTCTCCCGGCGATCGCCGCCCGGGGCAAACCGCTGACGCTGTCGCGGGAGATGACGATCGGCGGCGGCGACAAGTGGCTGGTCGTTGACGCCGGTTACACCGACGGGAGCAGGCAGGATCCCAAATCCGTAACGTTGCGTATCGGCGATGAGGAGATCGCCTCGGAGAAGATACCGATCAGGCAGTATTGGCGACGGGCGGCGCCGTTTGTTTTTTCGATCGAGAAGTATCGGCGAAAAAAAGTCAAGATCGTACTGACCCAGCGCCCCGACGGTAAGCGGATGTACTGGCGGGATATCCGCACGACCAACAGGGAGCCCGACGCCTACCGACTTGTGATGTCGCTCGAGGCGATGGGCAAGAAGGATATGCAGGTCTCGCGCGGGCTGGGGTTGGCGATGCAACGCCGGGGCGGGAAGAGCGATCGTCTGACCGCCGCGATCGAAATCGAGCGGAAAGGGGGCGTGGCGAACTATTACCACCAACTTCACAGTTACTATTACAGGTGGCCCGTCGGTAGGGATCTCAACGGCGTTACGATCGGACCGGGCTGGACCGGGGGCGATAAGACTTTTCTCGAACTCCAGCATTTGCCCTGGTTGAGATACGTGATTGTCAGCGGGGATTCGGGGGTCTCGAAAAAGGCGGTAGGGAGCCTCCACAAGATCAAGATGAGCGGGGGGCGTCGCGGTTTCAGGCTCCACCGGACCGAGCGAATGCCGTCTGCACGCTTCGGTATCCGTCGTCGAATTACAATGCGCAATCGCCGCGCCGAGGACGTCGCGGTCTTCAAGGTCGACTGGTCGGGGAGGCTCATGGCTTCGCACGGGATCAAACCCGGCGGCGAGGTCGAGATCGAAACCGCCGAAGGGTTCCGATATGAGGCGCATCAGACCAGAATGTACTACAGGAAGAGCAAACCGATAGCGAAGTGCGTCGTCAAGGGCGATACTGTATGGGAGATCAAGTGAGCCCGCCGCCGGTCGGTACGGTGATTACTCCCTTTGATCTTCCATTAGCATGTGTATTTCATCCCGGGTTGGAATCGCCGCCTGTGCCCCGAATTTCGTGCATGCCAATGCGCCGGCGGCGTTGGCGATTTGGGCGGCGTCGGCGAGGCTGTTACCCCTTGCCACCGCCACCGCCAGTGTCCCTGTAAATGCGTCGCCCGCGCCTGTAGTGTCAACGATGTCGACGCGGTAGGGGGGTACCCGGGCGATTTCTCCGTCGGCGGAAACGACCAGCGACCCCCTGCCGCCCATCTTCAGTACCGCCGCCCCCGCCCCTCGTTCGACAAGTTGCGAGGCCACCTGGCGGTCGACTCGCTCTTCACCGGCCTGCATACCGGTTATCTGTTCGGCTTCGACGGCGTTTGGGGTGATTATATCCACCGCCAGCAGTTCGTCGGGCAGACGTCCGGAGACCGGGGTTGGATCCAAAACGATCTTGCAGCAGTGTCGCCTCGCGAGGTCCATCGCCGCGCGAACTGTCTGAAGGGGTATCTCCAACTGGAGCAGGACTATATCGGCGAGGTTGAACAGCTCATTACAGGGAAAAATGTCGTCGGGAGTCAGGGCCTGGTTGGCGCCGGCGGAGATCACGATCGAGTTCTCACCGAGTCCGTCGACCATGATCATCGCGGTCCCGGTCGACGTTTCGGGCGTCACCATCACGTTTTCGCAGTCGATCCCGTCGACCGCGAGAACCTCTTTGAGCGTGTGACCGAAGGCGTCGTCGCCGACCCGTCCGAGCATGATGCATTTTGCCCCGGTGCGGGCGGCGGCAACGGCCTGGTTAGCGCCCTTACCGCCCGGCGACGTCGCAAAACCTTCCCCGGGTATGGTCTCGCCGGCCCGAGGCATCTGCGCGACGCGCACCACCATGTCCATATTTATCGACCCGACGACGAGAATTGTTGGTTGGTCAGACATATAACACCTCTGTGGCAATTGCCAATTGCCAGTTCCCAATTGCCAGTCGTTATATCATGCCCACTGCAGTTCCGGGCCGCCTTTTTTGACCTTGCCCAGCACCCAGCATCGCTGGGAGGCTTTGGTCAGGGTTGTCATGATCGAGTGGACGAACGACGGCGCCACAATCATCACGAACCCGACGCCCATATTGAACACGCGCATCATTTCTATCGAATCTACCGGGCCCCTGGCGGCGATAAGCTTGAAGATACCGGGCACTTCCCATGAATTGCGTTTTACCCGCAGGGTCAGCCCGTCGGGAAGTACGCGGGGGAGATTACCGGGCAGCCCGCCGCCGGTTATGTGTGCCATGGCCTTGACGACGCGCTTCACGCGATATTGCTTCAGGACGTTCGCGATCGCCTGAACGTATATTTTCGTCGGTCTGAGCATCTCTTCGCCCACGGTGGTCCCGCCGAGAAGAGGCGGGCGCGAAGAGAACTTGTATTTCGCCCGGTCCAGCAGAACGCGTCTGGCCAGTCCGTAACCGTTGGAGTGCAACCCGTCGGAGGCAAGTGCGATCGCCACGTCGCCGGGCTCGGCTCTGCTACCGTCAATTACCCGCTTCCGCTCGACCACGCCCACGGCGAAACCGGCGAGGTCGAACTCTTTGGGTTTGTAGAAGTCGGGCATTTCCGCCGTCTCGCCGCCGAGCAGTGCGCAGCGGCTTTCTAGGCATCCGGCGGATATACCCTTGACGATTTCCGCCATCCGGTCCGGGGCGAGTTTGCCCACCGCCAGGTAGTCCAGGAAGAACAGCGGTTCGGCGCCGACGCAGATCAGATCGTTCACGCTCATCGCCACCAGGTCGATCCCGACGGTATCGAGCTTGTCGGCGCCGATGGCGACTTTGAGTTTCGTACCAACCCCGTCGGTGCATGCGACCATGACGGGGTCTTTGTAATTGCGCCTCAGGAGCCTCTCTCTGAAGTCGAGGCTGAACAAGCCCGCGAATCCGCCTAACTCGTCGACCACGCGCGGTGTGTACGTTCGCTTCACCAGGGGCGCGATTTTGCGAACCATTTCTTCGCCCGCGTCGATATCGACGCCGGCTTGCTTGTACGTTATCGAGCCGGTCGGCTTCTTTCTGGCCATGCACATATCGTAGCAAGCCTCCCGCCCGATGCAACCGCACGTTGTGTAAAATGAACAGTTTATCGGTGTTCATTACGCGCGATCCCTGATAAAAGGGGGACATCTATGGATTCTTTTACACTGGAAAAAATCGAGTTCGACGGTATTCGCGAGTTGCTCGCGAGCTTTTGCGCAACGTCGCTGGGCAAATGCATGGCGCGGGATATTGCCCCGTCAGACAGCGCCGCGACCGTAGGTGCGTCGTTGGAGCAGACTTCGCAAATGGTCCGGGCGATTCGTGACGCCGGGCGACTTCCCTTCGCCGGCGTGTGCGACATCACCGACGCGGTCCTCCGTGCGGTCCCGGGCGGGGGGGGCAGCGGTGAAGATTATGCCGCCATCGCATCTGCGCTCAGGGGCGCCGCCTGCCTCGGTGAGCACCTGCGAGCCTTACCGGAAGAACTGGACGCACTGGCCAGGCTCGCTGCCGGAATCGATGACTTCCAACGCGAAACCGATGCCATCGACCGTGTCGTCGCTTCGGACGGGACCGTTCGCGATGACGCATCAGATAAACTGAAGGGCATTCGCAGGGAGACCGACGAAACATCACACCGCATTCACGACGTGATGCAGGGCTACGTCCGTCGCGCGGAGGTCGCCAAACTCCTGCAGAATACAAACGTGACCATGCACGGGGACCGGTACGTTCTTGCAGTCAAAGCCGAAAACCGAGGCCGCCTGCCCGGGGTGGTGCATCGGGCGTCCAACACCGGAGCGACGGTGTTCATCGAGCCCAATGCCTCGGTTGAACTGAACAACCAGCTTGCCTGCCTCGCCGAAGACGAGCGGAAAGAAATTCAGCGCCTGTTGGGCGAACTGGCGTTTCTGATCGTTGCCAGGGCGGAGAGTATTACCTCCACGATGGATACCGTCACCGAGGTGGACGTGATATCCGCCAAGGCCCAATACGCCCTGAAATACAACATGATCTGCCCGGACGTGTCCGATGGCGGACCGCTGCAAATCAACCAGGCCCGCCATCCGCTGCTTGTCGACCAGGCCCCCTCCTCCGGCGGCGCCAGGAGCGCATCGAGGCAGCTCGAAGCCGTTGTACCTATCGATATCCGCCTGGGCAGCGACTTCGATCTGCTGGTAATTACCGGATCGAATACGGGCGGTAAGACCGTTACGCTGAAGACTACCGCGCTGGTTATAGTCATGGCGCAGTGCGGGATGCACATACCCGCCCGGCGCGGCGCGACGATACCCGTAATGACCGACGTGCTGATCGACATAGGCGACGAGCAGTCGCTCGAGCAGTCGCTTAGTACGTTCGGGGCCCACATCAAACGCATTGGATACATCATCGAAACCGCCCGCCCCGGAACGCTCGTGCTGCTCGATGAACTCGGATCGGGCGCCGATCCCGACGAGGGCGGCGCCATCGGGCAGGCGATACTCGACCAGCTTTGCGACAGCGGTTGCCTGGCGATGGCCAGCACCCACCTCAGCGTGCTCAAGGCCTATGCATACAATCGCGATCGCGTGGACAATGCCTCGGTCGAGTTCGACGTCGAAACCCTCTCGCCCACTTACCGCCTTAGCATCGGAACGCCGGGTGAATCTCACGCCATCACCGTAGCCGAGCACCTCGGACTTCCGCCGGCGGTCGTCGCGGCGGCAAGGAAGTATTTCGGCAGCCGCGGACAACAGTTTCGCAAAGCGATCCAGGCCACCGGCGCCGCTCGCCGTCAGGCCGAAACCGCCCGCAGCGAAGCCCAGGCCGCCCACGCGGAAGCCCTCGATCGTATAGACGACTACGAAGAGCGTATCGCTGACGTGCAGGACCTCCGGGGACAATTCCTGACATGGTTGGCGACTCTGGACGAAATGAAGCCCGGAGATCGGATATTCATCCCCTCGCTGAAGCGAAAGTGTACGCTGGTCCGAATGGAGACCCATCGCCAGGTCGTACTCGTCGAGGCCGGACAGATGCAAATGGAAGTTCCCATCCGCGAACTTATGCCGGACCTCGGGCAGGGCGATCTGAGAAAGGAAATCGACGAACTTCGCGCGCAGCTTGCCCGACAGGCCGGACAGGTCCGCCGGGAAACGGAGATGGCCCGGGAAACGCGACGACAGTGCGAGACGCGACTCGGCGAACTCACTAAGGCCAGGGACCAGTTTGAACGATGGGCAAAGCAGATCGCCAATGCGAAAACGGGCCGGAAAATCCCGATCGACCGAAAGCCCGGAACGGGGATCCTGGAATCACTCGATCTCGCCGCGGGGCGGGCTGTCGTAAAAACGCCGGACGGCCCGATCGAATTGACGCTTGAAGAACTCTTCCCGCAGAAAGGACCGTTCGCCACGGATGCATCGGTTGCGAAGAAACCGCGGGCCAAACGCGGCGCCGACCGCCCGATCCGCCGCGGGCGATCCGGGTCCAGGAAAGCCAAATCCTCCAGAAAAGCCGTCCTTGCGACCGAACCGGGGGCGGAACTCTACGTCGTACCGTTCGCAAAGCGGGCGACGCTGATACGCTTCATCATGGACAAAGACCTCGCAGTCGTCCAGTCAGGGGCGTTTGAAATGCAGATCCAGATCTCCGACCTCGAACCGATAGGTTACAAGTGAATTTGGCGTTAGCCGCGCAATGGTCTATAATTGAGTAGAGCCTTGACGGGTGCTGTGGACAACAGGTCCGCAGCCCGGGAAATCTGCAATGCGACAATCCAACACATCACGTGCCGCGGCGTTTACGTTTGTGGAGTTGCTGGTTGTGATCGTCATTCTGTCGCTGCTGCTTCTGATGGTAGTACCGGCGCTGCGGCGGGCGATGGCCCTGGCGCAGCAAACAAAATGCAAAAGGAACCTCGGCGACCAGGCCAAGGCGCACACCCTCTACGCTAGTGAGAACCACTTCAACAAACCACCGATTGTGTGGAAATTCTACGGTACGTTCGGATATTACCTGGTCACGCCCAACGTCAGGATGTACGACCAGGCCGTCGGGCAGGGAATACTCGTAAAGGAAAACTACGTACCGCTCAGGACGCTGCTCTGCCCGTCCTCTTCAATGCTGGACGATACGACTATGGACGAGGAGTCCTGGGTCAAGAAGACCATTTCCGGGTCTTCGTATTCGTATTTCTGGCGACATACTTCAAGCTTTGGCAGCCGGGATGATCTGCTCACGGAATACAAGTACACCGATGCCGAACGTGAAGGGCGATACGGTCTGTCGATGGACTTCAACGCGCAATCGGGGCACACGTACATTGGCGCGAACAATTCGAGTGACTGGGCAAGCCACCCCATACTCGGGTCGGTGAACATCGCCTACAGCGACGGAACCGTAGTGTCCGAGGAGAATGGGAAGGTAGTGTTGAGCCCCCCGTTCAATCGGGACGCCAAGATGAAATGGTGGGAATTGGCGCACAAGGCCAGGCAGTAACGCTTTCCCGGCGGGCGGGTGTTCAGGCCTTCGCGGATGCGAGCGTTTGGCAGTGGGCGCGGACTGCTTTTGCCAGTCCGGTCGGGTTGTATCCGCCTTCGAGTGTCGACACCAGGCGCCCCGAGGCGTGCTTCCGGGCGATGTCGAGCATTATTCCCGTCAACTCAGCGAAGTCTTCGTCGGTCAGGCAGAATCCACCGAGAGGGTCTCCGAGGCGCGAATCGAAACCGGCGGAGATCAGCACGAGTTCGGGCTTGAACAAATCCGCGGCGCCGATGAGTTTGTCCCTGAACGCGCCGACGATCTGTTCGTGCCCGGCCCCGGCGCCGAAGGCGCAGTTGATAGTCGTCCCTGCGCCCTTGCCTTCGCCCGTTTCGTTGGTGCGGCCGGTCATGGGATACAAAGGCCACTGGTGCGTACTGAAAAAGAGTACCGACGGGTCGGAGTAAAAAGTCTCCTGCGTACCGTTTCCATGGTGTACGTCCCAATCGGCGATAAGTACTCGCGATATCTTGTGCTTCTTTTGCGCGTGTCTCGCGGCGATCGCCACGTTGTTGAACACGCAGAACCCCGATCCGCGAGATTCACCTGAATGATGCCCCGGCGGGCGGACCGCACAGAACGCATTGCGGTATTTCCCGGCGAAGACCTGGTCGACTGCCAGGCAGATTCCGCCGGCGGCCTTGATGGCCGCATCGAGCGAATCGGCGCAGACGTCGGTGTCGCCCATCGTGAGCATTCTCCGGCCCGAGGTGATATCGCTACGGACCTGGGCAAGATACTGTTTGCTGTGAACGGCGAGGATCTCGTCGTCGCCGGCGTCTCTCGGCTTGATGATCTCCAGGCGACCGGCGAAATCGGTTTCGTTCAGGACTTGCATTATCGCTTCGAGTCGGCGAGGCGATTCGGGATGTCCGTCTCCGGCGAAGTGTTTGTTATAGATGGGATCGTAGATAACCGCTGTCACTGGGTTCTTTCCTGTAGTTGAGGTTTTCGGCGTGGCGTTTCTTGGAGACTCTTCGTGTGAACTGCAACCGGCGACGGCGGTGCCCGCAGCAATCGCCGCCATCCCCGAATGCATCAGGAACTCTCGCCGCCGAAGGTTTGCATGGTCATCGAGCATAATCCGTCACGAATTGATTGTAGTGCTCCGCTGAAAGTCGCGAAAGCAAAATGCGAAATATCCACATGCTGGATTACACCCGGGGGTTTCGCTCACCGGGGTAATGGTTCCACACGCATATCGCGATCGACGATTCGTTCACGGAAATTACTGTTTAATATCGTGGGATATTCCAGTACGCGCGGCGCGAACAAACGAGGCGATCTGATTGCTCAGACCGCCCCGTGGTGCGTTTTCAAAATTGCTGCTCTTACGCCTTCGCGATCACGTTCGCCGTCGCCTGCGGAGAATCAGCAGTCCGCCGATCGCCAGCAGGCTCATCGTCG
>CAZSLS010000014.1:0-58574 GCA_964607575.1 uncultured Planctomycetaceae bacterium
ACCCGCCAAAGAAATGAGACCGGGGGTCCCCTTCAGCGAATCTCGTAGGCGCCGATGTCTGGTGATTTGCCCTTGTAGTCCAGCGTGACCGGTACGTCCTTTGACCACCAGATGCTTCGATCGACGGTAATCGTGCGGGCCTTGTAGTCGATCTTGGCAATCTTCACACGCTCGGTGCCCACGAAGATCACATCCGGTTCGACGAGCCCGTGTCCATCACTGAAGAACAGCGCATCGTTGACCGGAATCGTTTTCCCCCGCCCGGCGCCCCTGGCCTTGGTCAGCGATCCGCCCGCGTCAATGCAGAGACTTTTCGATCCGAGGCGGTAATCGCCCTTGTCGGCGGCGAGGAACCCGGGGGCGATGTCGACATTGCGGCGAGCCCATTGGGGGTATCTCTTCTGGAAGCTCTCCACGGAGCGGTTTCGCTGCTCGGGCGGCTTGAGATATGGTGCATCGCAGAAGTAAAACACCGGCGCTGCGGCTGCGCCGAGGGGACCATTGGAGAAGACGTTGTGTGCGAACCGTCCGAACTGCGGTGTGGCGTTCCAGTCGAAGGCGACGTGTGTGGTCCGCGAAGCGGTCTTGCCCTTCTTGTCTGAGCCCTGAACGCTGCTGCCGTTGCGGTAGAAGATGTTGTTGACCACCACGTTGTCGCCGTAGGCGCAGTTTTCGTATCCCTTCAGTTTCGGGTTGAACATGTTGGTGGCAAAGACCATGGCATATCCGCGGAGGGGCTTGTTCTCGGCGATGGCAAATCCGGCGGTTTTTGCTTTGGCGATGAGTTTCAGGACCGTCGCATTCGGACCGCACTGGTCTATAACGTTGTTGTAGAAGCGATTGTTCTCGTCGTGCCACGCTTCGGGCGACCGCTTTTTCGAGCCCTTGTTGCTCCCCACGTAGTTCGCCCAGTTCATGCCCGTAAGACATCGCCTGATGATGTTCCGCCGGAGGATCGAGCGATTACCGGCGTACTGGATCGCCGAACACGGAGAGTAATCGAAAACATTTCCCTCGATGAGATTGTACTCCGACAGGCGGTAGGGCTTGCGGCGCCGGCTTTCAACTTCCATGCATCGCCACCGCCTGTTGGTTAGTTTGTTACCCCGCACCACCGACCGCTGCACGCCGAGCAGCACCAGGCCCGTATGCGTGGCGTCGCCAAAGTAATTGCCCTCGACCAGATGCCCGCTGCCCCCGTCAATGCTCACGAGATCCGTTCCCTCATTGAAGTGGTTTCCCTTCAGATGAATTCCATCGCCGTTATCCTCGAAGCGGCAGTTGATCCATCCGGTGGACTTCTCGAAATGGCAGTTGACCAGGGTGATGTGGTGACACTTAGCGCCAATCAGCCACCTCTTGACACCTGCGGCCTTGATCCCGTCAACAGTGATATGGGCCCGACCGCTGGCGACAATCGCGGCCGCACCGCGGAACTTCGACGCCCCACCGCCTTCGGTGAACAGCGCCTTGTGGCGGTTGGCAGCGCGATAGGTAATGGTCTTGCCCTTTACCCCGGAGCGCGCGGGCGCTATGGGCACGCGGGTGTAGGTACCGTCGAGAAGAATCGCCACATCACCGGGCAACAGCGTTGTGTTGGCGTCAGACAGCGACATCGGCGACTTCCGCGTCCCGGTATTTCCCTTCGCGCCATCGGGCGAAACAAAATACTCCGCTCCCCCCGCGGCGCATGGGACCGCGCAGATGAGCACAAGCCCAAGGCAGGTGGACCATACTTTCATGAACCGGCCGCTACTTTTTCTTTTTCTTCGCACAGACCGGGCAGCCCGCCCCTTTATAGGCGTACGGTTTCTCGCACTCGTCGCAGTACTTCACGCCGCTGCAGAGTGAGTATCCGCAGTCGCTCATCTCGCAGACCATTCCCGGTGCGTTACCGCACTCGGCGCATTCGATGTTCTCGGCGGGCAGGTGGAACGCGTTGTTCTCTTTGCAGAACATGCCCGCCGCGACGTCCTTCTTGCACTCTTTGCAGGATACCTTCACCGCTGGAGCACATACGGTTTTGCACTTTCCGCAGAACCAGCCAACAGGCCCTTCGGTCCCGCAGCAGGGGCACTTGCCAAGCGCCGTCAGCGGTCTGACGCGGATGTTGCGGTACGAAACCGGCTTACCGTGCGTCTGCAGTGCGAAGAATCCGGGGTGCGTGAGCGTCTTGAGCGGGACGCGGAACTTATTCTTCGATCCATCGGCGTTTTTGCGCGCGGTGTCCCACTTGTTGAGGTTCATGTCGATGATCTGAACCGCATTGAGAGAAATAAACACGCGATTCTTGAAGCACGTGATGAAGTAGCGGTTCCACTCGCCGGCCTTCTTGGCGGCGTTTATGCTCGGCGCCAATGCATCGTAGACCGCCCCGCAGTCATGCGTGCCGACCTTCGCCTTCCCGAACGAATCGAGGACCTGAACCTCCATGGAACTGTGCAGCCAGTTCCTGCGGTTGGCCATTCGGACGAACACGCCGCTGTTGCAGCCCTTGGACATCTTGAACTCGATGTCCAGCGTGAAGTCCTGGTACTTCTTCTTGGAGAACATGTCCCCGCCCTTGCCCGGGCTGTAGACCGATCCGTCATCTTTGACCTGCCAGGCCTTGGGATTGTAGTCCCACTTGTCGAGTTTCTTACCGTCGAAGAGAACTTCCCACGGGCTGGGCTTCTTCTTGGCTTCGGCGGCCTGGGCCAATTGGCACGGAAGGACCGAAGCGATGGATATTCCACCCGCGGCGGCCGCCGCCGACTTAAGGAAAGTTCGACGACTGGCGCAGTTGCATTTGCTCTCTGAGGGGTCGCGGTTCATATTGCGTTCCTTTCGCGATTCATATTTCCCGTATTTCCTGCATCACTCCAATAAGATTGTACCCAAACCGGGCGCCCAGGCAACCATTCCTGCAATTTGAAACAACCCATGTCCGCTGCTGTCTCGTATAATACCGGGCACATAGCGGTGCCAATAACCCGCGATCGAGAGGTTTGATAATGCTCAGAACATCCGCGTTAGTGTGCCTGATCGCCTTGGCGGCGACCGTTTTCGCGGGATGTAATTTTCGAACTACCCGCAAGGGCGCACCGCCGACGGGTCCGCATTTCTCGGTGATGACTTATAATGTCAACTACGGTATGCCGGGTGCAGCCGACGCGGTCGGGGCGATTCGGGAAACCGACGCCGATATCGTCTGTCTCCAGGAGATCACGCCCGCATGGCAGCGGTATTTGACCGCCGCGCTGAGCCAGAGGTATCCTCACCGCCGCTACAAACACCGCGGCGGGGCCGGCGGGATGGGCATCCTTTCGAAACGGCCATTCCGCGACGTGGCTTACACCGAGCCGCAAGCGGGCTGGTTTCCGTCATGGATCATCGAGGCCGACACGCCGCTGGGCCCGGTGCATATATGCAACGTCCACCTGCGCCCGCCACTTTCGGACCGGGGCAGCATCTCGCCCTCGGCGTACATGAACACGCCGGAGATTCACAGGCGGGAGATCGCCGAAGCCTATGGACATATGGACAGCAAGCGCCCGCGGTTGGTAGTGGGCGATTTCAACGAGAATGACTCCGGCGGCGGGATAGCGTGGCTTGGTAAGCGCGGCTTCACCGATGCGCTGTCGCAGTTTGACACCTCGTCGAACACCTGGCAATGGAGGGTCGGGGCGATCACACTGCGAAACCGCTTCGATCACATCCTGCACTCCGGCAACTTGCACTCCACCTCGGCATGGGTGGTCGCTAAAGGTAAATCAGACCACCGACCGGTAGTGGCGATTATCGAACGGGCGGGCCTGGCTCGGGACATTGGACGCGTGGATCGCTAAATTGGATGGCTCGGGGCGGAGGGGGCTTTGGAGATGTCGATGAAATATGTAATCTTAGGTCGCACGGGCCAAACCGTCAGCCGCCTTGGCCTGGGGACCGGCGGGCCGAGCAGGCTCGGGCGATCGGCCGGGCTGGCGATGGATGAACGGGTGGCGATCGTGATCCGCGCCCTGGAGTTGGGCGTCACGTACATTGACACCGCCCGCTCATATGGGACTGAAGAGATCGTCGCCCGGGCAATCCGCCCAGCGCGCCGCGACAACCTGTTCATCTCGACCAAGTGCTCAGCCTATATCGACGACCAGCGCGTGTTGACGCCGGGCGAACTGGCGACGCGAATCGAAGAGTCCCTGCGAAGTCTTGAGACTGAAGTGATCGACCTGTACAATCTTCACGGTGTCCTGCCGTCTCAGTACGCATCGGCTCGCGATGTGCTCGTGCCAGAGCTTATACGCCAGCGGGATAAGGGCAATATCCGTTTCATGGGCATAACCGAACGCTTCAACGCCGACCCGGGGCACGCAATGCTGTCCGAGGCGGTGGGCGATGACTGCTGGGACGTGCTGATGGTGGGTTTCAATATGCTGAACCAGTCGGCTCGCGACCGCGTGTTGGCTCACAGTCAAGCCGCCGGGCAGGCCGTCCAGGCGATGTTCGTGGTCCGAAACGCGTTCAGCAAGCCCCGGAGACTGGCAGAACTGGTCGCCGAACTTGTCGCAGGCGGACGCCTGGATCCTGCGGATATCGACCCGTCCGACCCGCTTGGATTCCTGGTCGCCGATGGTGCTGCAAGCAGTCTGGCCGATGCGGCCTACCGGTTCTGCCGCGACGAGGCGGGCATAGACGTTGTGCTCTCGGGCACCGGAAGCATCTCGCACATCGAGGCCAACGTGGCGTCGATCCTCAGCCCTCCGCTTCCCGAGGCCCTGCGAGATCGCCTGATCCGCATCTTCGACGGAGTCGACAGCGTAACAGCACAGTAAACTCACCCCGCCTTGCCTGCCCGACCGCTTTCGTTAGAATCATTGGCGACGAGACCCCGGCCGGACGGACGAGCGTAGAGGAGATACTCGGTAATATGAATATTAAAGACATGAACTTCACGCGAAGAGAATTCCTGGGCATTTGCGGTGTTGGAGCGACCACTTCGGCGCTGGGTTGCGGAGCCCTTGCCGCCGACAAGAAGGCCGCCCCGCGGCGTCCGAACATTATATTCATTCTCGCCGACGATCTCGGTTGGGCGGAGTTGGGCTGTTATGGGAATGACTTCAACGAGACACCGAATCTCGACCGTCTTGCCAAAGATGGTATGCGATTCACCAATGCCTACGCCTCGGCGCCGGTCTGCTCGCCGTATCGGGCTGCGTTTCTTACCGGCCAGTACCCCGCTCGCGTGGGCATCACCGACTACCTCCGCCCGGGCGACAAGCCGCTGTCGACCGATCACGTGACGATTGCAAAACTGCTCAAGCGAAACGGATACGCCACAGGGATGATCGGCAAGTGGCATCTAACGGGGTATCGCTACCACGGCGCCAAGGTCGAGGTCCGCCCCACCGATCACGGTTTCGACGAAGAACTCATCAACGAGATCAAGGGCGTGGGCAACGGGGCGAACTTCTTCCCGTACGTGTTTCGCAAGCAGAAGATCTGCTGGCTGAACGTTAAGAAGAAGCGCCTCCCGGGCAATGAATATCTCGTCGATCGCATGAACCTCGAGGCCGTCGACTTCATCGACCGGAACAAGGACCGCCCGTTCTTCCTCTACCTGTCCCACTTCGCCACGCACACGATCCTAAACGGCAAGCCCGAACTCGTGGCGAAATATCGCCGCAAGCACACCCCGCCGGCAAGCAAGCGGAAGAATTGCTATCTCTGCAAGGATGCGGGCAAGACCGGCGATGCGGGCAACCACTGGGCGCCGCACCACAACCCGCATCTGGCGGCTATGCTCGAGAGTATCGACGACGGCGTGGGCATGATCGTCAAGAAACTCACCGACCTGGGACTGGCCGACAACACGCTTATCGTATTCACCAGCGATAACGGCGGGGAGTCGCAGGTGACGTCTAACGGTGCTCTTCGCGGGGGTAAGAGTTCGCTGTACGAAGGCGGTATCCGCGTACCGCTGGTGGTCCGCTGGCCGGGCAAGATCGCCCCGAACACCGTGTGCGATGGAGTGACAACCAACGTGGACTTCTACCCGACGTTCGCTTCTGCGGCTGCCGCGGCGACCGATCCAAAGCAGCATCTCGACGGCGTCTCAATCGCAGGGATGCTCCGCGATCCCAAGGCGCGGGTAAAACGTGATGAGTTGTATTGGCATTACCCGCTGAACAAACCGCATTTCCTGGGCGGAGTATCCAGCGGCGCGGTTCGAAATGGGCGATGGAAACTCATCGAGTTCTTCGAAACCGGAAAGCTCGAACTCTACGATCTCGAAGCCGATGGCGGCGAGAAGACTGACCTGTCAAAGAAATTCCCCAGGCGAGCCGAGGAAATGCGCCAAGCGTTGAGCAAATGGCGGAAGACCATCGGCGCGAAGATCCCGACCGATCAGAAGGTCAAAGTGTAGTTCCGTTTTTTCTTCCTCGAATCACGCCGGGAAGGTCTCGTCGGTTTCTTCGGGCATGGCGATCTTGCCGCGTTCCAGAAGGACTGAGGCGATGCTCTCGAACTCCTGGGCCATATCGCGGATAGGTTCGTCGATCGTTTCGTCCTTCAGGTCGACTCCCGCCAGCATGGCGATCAGCATGTCAAAGTCGATGCGGCGTTCCTCGGCCATCGGAATCAGCTTGCGCCTCACCCATCGGCGAATGCCCGCGTCGCGGATCTTCCAGTACACGCCAAACGTCGCCGCCACACCGACCACCCCGATAATACTCCCCCACAACCAACTGCGGGCAGGCGGATAGAATACGAAAACCGCGGCGATCCCCAGGATCACCAGAGTCCCGGGCAGGCAACCGACGTTGAGCGGATAGCTCTTGCCCATAAGCCAGAGAAAGCGGACAGTTTGATCGCACTGTTTGGTTTCGTCCACGAAACTGTTGACTTCGTCCAGGAGGACGGTTTGCCCCCCGGCGTCGAGATCATCCCAGGCCTTCAGGCCGTCGAGCAGTTCCCGGGTCTGATCCGGATCGCCCGACTCCTGCACATCTTTGAGGCGCTCTAAGGCCAGACGCATCGGCGCATTGTCGTGAACGTCGGCCGGGGCGGACGCCGCGGCGCGCTGCGCCATATCTTCGAGGGCGGCCCGGTCGCGCCGCATATCGAGCAGTCGCGGGTTGGTCGCGGCCGCAAGATTGTCGATGGGCATTCCGCCGGCCTGAGTACGTTTGAAGAATTCCTTGTAATCGCCCTTGTAGCACATGACCTCGGTACTGCACGCCAGGCAGCAGCGGGATGTGCCCTTGAATTCCCCGCGGGTCAGCGAGATCGAAAAGATATGCCCGGCCTCATAGTGATCGACCACCTCGAAACGCTGCATGGAATCGCAGACCTCGCAGTGGTCGGCAACAACACCCAGATTCCGGGTCTTGTGCTTCGTGCCAAACCAGATAAAGAAAAACATAACAAAACCGCCCTTGTCGCAGTCACGCCAACTCGCCGCAGTAGATCGACACCAATAAAACCTATCGGGGCCTGTGGAGCAAGGGAATTTCCCGTAATCCCGGATGTTCACAGGCCCTGCAGTGTGACCAATCGCGACATCATCGCCAACGGCGGCGGTGGCGATGAGAGGCACAATTATTGACCCGGAGCGATTTGTCAATTGCATGCATGACCCTTGCCCTGATAGTCTGTTGGCCTTCATGGCAAAGGTATTTGACATCGCAATAATCGGGGGCACGCCGGCGGGTCTGGCGGCGGGGTATCTTCTAGCCAAAGACGGACTCAGCGTGATCCTCGTGGATTCCCCGGTTTCCGGTAATGAATCTCCGCTGATCGACTGGGCGCCGGCGAGCCTGTTTGCCCTGGAGGGTATGCCCAAATCGATGGCGAAAAAATGTTTCGCCACACCGTTTCGCTCCGTGCGATATCACAGCGTTGACTTCTGCAAGCAGGCCGAGTATCGCGGGCGGTCCGTACTGGGCTACTTTCTGCACCCCGCGGCGTTGTCCAAGGCCCTGTCGGTCGAGGCCCGCAAGGCCGGTGTCCGCTTGCGCAAGGCAAAGGCTCTTCCAAACGTCGAACTGCAGGAGAACGGTGTCGTACTGTCGGGGACATGCAAGTCAAGAGCCAGGCTCCTGCTCTTTGTCGGCGGGTCGGCTTCCACTGCCGCCGGGCATCTGTCGCTGCCCAATGGCGGATCGTTCCCCTCGCAACTCAGCGTCGCGGGCCTGGATATCCCGTTGACGGCGGCGCTGGCCGCGAAAATCACCGACAAGTCCCTCAACGTGGTGGAAACGCCGAATCGCAGCGATCTGGGGATGTACTTCGTCGCAGGCAACACGCTGCACGCCAGGGTAATGTCCGAATCTCTCGGTGAGGGACCGGGGGTCGGAGAACTATCGAGCCTGATAGGCGGTCTGTGCGGCGCCGGGGTCCTGCCCGAGCGTCTGTCGCTGGGTAAGGCCGACGGCGCGCTATGGCAACCGCAGGCCGGAGTCGCAATGGAACTGAACTCGCACACCGCCAAACGGTGTCTGCTGGCCGGTTCGGCCGGTGGATTCGCCGCCGCGGTTACCGGGCAGACGTTATACCCGTCGACACATTCGGCCCTGCTGGCGGCCCGCTGCGCCGCGTCAGTGCTCGCCGGCAGCGACGAGAACATCCAGGAGCATCTTATGGGTTTCAAAACATCGTGGCGCAAAGCGCTGGGGCCTTACCTGAGCCCTCCGGACGCCAGCCTTCAGATGCTCGTTCCTCTTCTCTTCGCCAACAAGCGCGTCGTGCCAAGATTCACCAGGTCGCTGCTGAATGGGGACAAGATATAGCCTCGTCGCGACCGGTAAGATGCTTCACATGATTTTCGCTTTATTTAGAGTATTGACCTGTCAGTGTCCGATGTATAGAATACTTCGTTCGAATCAATAGCTTTTGGGTAGACCCAAGGAGCACTACTGATGGCCGCAGAGCTGGAAGGCAAGAAAATTCTCGTAGTTGATGACGATCGCGACATCCGGATCGCCATGGAAATGGCGTTGAAGGATCTTGGCCCGGAAGTGGTCTCTGTGGGCGATGGTAACCAGGCTGTCCGGGAGATCGAGGAAAGTGAACCGGATCTTGTCGTGCTTGACATGATGCTGCCCAAGCGGAGCGGTTTTCTGGTGCTCGAGCGGATCAAGCGCGACCGCACTCCCGGAGAGAAGCCGTTTGTTATCATGGTCACAGGTAACCTTGGAAACCGCCACAAGATTTACGCCGAGCGTCTTGGTGTGGACCGCTATATCACCAAACCGTTTCGGATGAACAAACTGCTGGAGGCGATAGTCGAACTTCTGAGTTAATCGATCCGGTAGTAAATATCGTCGGGGGTCCTGCTGCCTGCGGGCGGCAGGGATAATAGAGAACAACAGGCAAGGAAATATAACAATAGAGCGATGTTCGCTGCATTCAGGGCTTGTTGCCCCGGCATGTGGCGGCGAACACAGGGAACGAAAATGGCGAATACACAGACAGTTGACAGGAAGAACATCGTAGCAGACAACCGGCGTCACGATGAAGACACCGGTTCCGTTGAAGTACAAGTGGCTATTCTCACTGCACGAGTCAACCACCTCACCGAGCACCTGAAAATCCACAAGAAGGATCACTCCTCGCGCCGCGGATTGCTCAAGATGGTTGGAAAGCGGAGCAGTCTGCTGAAGTATCTCGCCGGAATCGATAACGACCGATATCGGGCCCTGATCAAGAAACTCGGCTTGCGCAAGTAACCGCCACCCGCTGCCGCGGAACCGGCAGCTCCGGCGGACTCCCGGCAGCCTGCGTGATGAAACGCTTTGACGTGGGGCGAATCCCTCCATGCGGTCGGCGCCGCATACCGACGGGTAGCCGAAACTTACCTGCCGTCTCCCAATGGACCGGCGATCTCCCCGTATAAGAAAACACAGGAAGCATAAGGTTATATATCGTTACGGCGGCGTTGTGCCGCCAACCAAGGCCCATCCCGGGCCGTGTCAAGTAAGGAAAGAAAGAATGAGTTTAATTAGAGTAGAAAGAGAAATTGGCGGACGGACGTTATCGCTGGAAACTGGTGTATTGGCCATGCAGGCACACGGAGCGGTCAAAGTCACATACGGCGAGACCGTGGTACTATGCACCGTGCTGTCGGCGACGCCCACGCGGGACCTGGACTTCTTCCCGCTGTATGTCGACTACCGCGAGAACCGCTACGCCGGCGGAAAGATCCCCGGCGGGTTCTTCAAGAGAGAGGGACGACCTTCGAACAAAGAAGTTATCACCATGCGGATGATCGATCGACCCAACCGACCGATGTTCCCCGAAGATTTCACCGACGAAGTCCAGATCCAGTGCATGACGCTGAGTTTCGACAATGTCAACGATCCGGATCTCCTGGCGATGATCGGCGCCGCCGCGGCGCTCCACATCACCCCAATCCCCTACCAGGGCCCCGTTGGAACCGCACGCGTCGGATACATCGACGGAGAGTACGTCCTCAACCCGACCGTCGAGCAGACCGCCGAATCCGACATGGATCTGCTGGCCGCCGGACCGCCCCAGGGCGTCAACATGATCGAAATGGACGGTATGGAAATGTCCGATGAGGTCGTCGCCGGCGGAATTGAGATGGCCTTCGAAGCCGCAAAAGAAATTATCGCGATGATCGAGGAACTCGGACAGCAGGCCGGAGAGATCGACCGCACCTACGACGAGAACCCCGTGTCGCCGGAACTCAAGACCGCCATCGCCGAGAAATACGGAGACCGCATTCGCCAGGCCAAGCAGATCAAAGGCAAGGTCGAGCGGAACGACGAACTGAAGGCCATCGGCGCAGACGCTCTCGCCGAATACTGTCCCGAAGACGGCGACGAGGAAGAATTCGAATTCACCCCCGCCCAGGTAAAGCGGGCATTCTACAAGACCCAAGGCAAAATCCAACGCGAGTTGATAATGCAGTCGATCCGTCCCGATGGGCGGGCAATGGACGAAGTTCGCCCGCTGGTCATGGAGATCGACACCCTGCCCCGAACGCACGGTTCGGCCATCTTCTCACGCGGCGAGACCCAGGCACTTTGCATCGCCACGCTCGGTACGCCCCGCGACATGCAGATCGTCGACGGACTCCTGGAAGAGTACAAAAAACCCTTCTCCCTGCACTATAACTTCCCGCCGTTCAGCGTCGGAGAAATCCGCCCGATCCGCGGACCGAGCCGCAGGGACTACGGACACGGAATTCTCGCCGAGAAATCCATCCAACCGGTAATGCCCGACCGCGACAACTTCCCCTACACCGCACAGGTCGTAGCCGAAATGCTCGGGTCAAACGGTTCGACCAGCCAGGCGACGATCTGCGGGGCGACGCTGGCCCTGATGGCCGCCGGCGTTCCCATCTCGGCGCCCGTGGCGGGGATCAGCATCGGAATGGTCTCCGACGGCGACGATTTCGTCCTCCTTACCGACATCATGGGCGAAGAGGATTTCCACGGCGACATGGACTTCAAAGTCGCCGGAACCACCGAGGGTATAACCGCCATCCAACTGGACATGAAGGCACCGGGAATCTCCCAGGACCGGATCGTCGCTACGCTCGCCCAGGCACACCAGGCCAGGAGCTTCATACTCGAGCAGATGGCTGAGATCATCGCCGAACCCCGCCCCGAGACCAGCGAACTGGCCCCGAGAATCCTATCGGTCAAGATCAATCCCTCCAAGATCGGAAAGGTAATCGGACCGGGCGGAAAGACCATCCACAGCATCCAGGACGAGACCGGCGCCACGATCGATATCGAGGAAGACGGTACGGTCATGATCTTCTGCCTCTCCAAGGAAGGAGCAGAAGGCGCAAAGGCAATGGTCGAGAACCTCACCGCCGAAGCCGAACTCGGCGGGACGTACACCGGCAAGATCGTCTCCATCCGCGACTTTGGTGCGTTCATCGAAATCCTGCCCGGACTCGAAGGCCTCTGCCACGTCTCCGAACTGGCCAAGGAATACGTCAAGAACGTCAAGGACGTTGTGGACGTCGGCGACACCGTCGAAGTCAAGGTGATCAACATCGACGACCAGGGTAGAGTGAAGCTCTCCCGCAAAGCCCTGCTGTAAACCGGATCCCGAGGTAACATTGCGGACCGGTCGCTTCGGCGGCCGGTCCGTCTTTTTTTGTTGGTTTTGCGGCTTCATAGACGATAATCGAATCATGATCTGGTGGCTGATATTGGCGGCGCTGCTTCCAGCGCCGATATGGATTCTCCTGACACTCCGCGCCTCGACCCGGATGTGGCGCAGTACCCGCCGCCTTGCCGCTCGGGCCAGAGGCACCGAACATCTCCGTGAACTCGGGCAGGTCACCAGCGGTTTGGCACACGAGATCAAGAACCCGCTGTCCACGATCAATATGAATCTCAAACTGCTTGCCGAAGATCTCGTGCGCTACGACAATGAACTTCACCGCCGCTGGGGCAGACGCCTCGAATCCGTACAGCACGAAACCCAGCGCCTGCGGGCGATTCTCGATGACTTCCTGAGATACGCCGGTAAGTACGAACTGCAACTCCAAGGCGCCGATCTACGCCGCGTCGTAGAAGACCTTACCAACTTTTTCACTCCGCAGGCCGAAGCCGCAGACGTGATAATGCGGACCTCGCCAGGCACTGATACCATCCCCTGCAGGATCGATTCAAACCTCATCAAGCAGGCCCTGCTGAACCTCATGATCAACGCAGTCGACGCCATGGGCGATGGCGGCGAACTGATAATCAACGTCGCATCCAGCAGGGGCAACGGGACAATCGAAGTTATCGACACCGGGGCGGGCATAGATTCCATGGCCCTTCCGCACGTATTCGACGTGTACTTCTCGTCAAAGTCAGGCGGAAGCGGTCTGGGCCTGCCAACCACCCGCCGCATCATTCGCGAACACGGCGGGACCATTCGCGTCGATTCAGAACTCGGAAAGGGCACGCGATTCACCATCTCACTTCCGCTCGATAGAACCTGATGCCCTGCCGGTCGCATGTCACATATGGTTCACAGGTCCCAGCCCGATCACTTTGGCGCCGCTTTGATCCCAGCATCGCATGGCACGCCACTCTAACTCCCCTATCATACCGCAAGATAAGCACCTTGGCACACATCGATCTATTCGCATGCGACATGTTTATCGCTTAAGTCGGGCGGGTCGCGGGCCGGAACTGTGAACCTTCCGACCGCCCTGCCATCCATCCACATCAGGTATATTGAGGATTGGTAATACAATCGCCCGACAGCGTTTCCAGCAGTTTATTCGTCACAACGCCTCCCTAAAAACTCCGCTTGACGCCGCGTTGTATGTCACAGGCGATTAACATCTCGCACAACCGGTACTTACATCACCGACATCGCCATCCAGAACGCCGCCGTCCGCCGATGTGTCAAATTGCCACTTGCCAATTGCCCGCCGTTGAAAGTATCGTATCGCGGTCATGACTATTCCGAAAACAAAAATACCTGAAAACGCAACCGCTGAGATTCTTATCGTCGAAGATGAGGTCCCGCACGCTGAAGTTATCGAAGAAGGTCTGGCGCGTATGGGTCATCGCTGCGTCATCGTCCATGACGGGCGATCGGCCGTCGATCGGATGAAGAGCAGACTTTTCGACGTTATCATCACCGACCTTATGCTCGGACCGAACGACAGCGGTATGGACGTTCTCAAAGCCGCTGGCGAACACTCACCGGCATCCAAGGTCATTCTCATAACCGCGCACTCTTCGGTGAGCACCTGTCGCGAGGCCCTCCAGCAAGGCGCTTTCGACTACATCGAGAAACCGCTCGACCTCGACGAACTCCGTATAGTGGTGGCCCGTGCGGCGGAAATGACCGCTCAGAGGCGTACCATTATCGAACTCAAATGCCGCCTCGACGAGAAATACGGTTTCGATAACATCACGGGCATCTCGCCGGCGATGATGAGCATCCTCAACACGGTCCGCCGGGTGGCCCCTACCGATCTGCCCGTGATGCTGCTCGGCGAATCGGGAACGGGCAAGGAGCTGCTGGCCGGTGCGATCCACAATAACTCCCTGCGCCGGGACAAGCGTTTCGTGGCGATAAACTGCGCGGGGTTCACCGAATCGCTGCTGGAAGATGAACTCTTCGGGCACATCAAGGGCGCCTACACCGGGTCGGTGGGCGATCGCCAGGGGCGATTCGAATACGCCAACGGCGGGACGGTGTTCCTCGACGAGATCGGCGACATGCCCGCGGGCATGCAGGCCAAACTCCTCCGCGTACTGGAGAGCGGCGAACTCGTGCGAGTCGGTTCTAACGAGCCGACCACCGTCGACGTACGCATCATCAGCGCCACAAACCATGACCTCGCCCAAAAAGTAGCTGATAAAAAATTCCGCGAGGACCTCTATTTCCGCATCAAGGGCGCCACGATCGATATCCCGCCGCTACGCCAGAGACGCGAGGATATACCGCTCCTGATCGACATGTTTATCACCCAGGCTAACGAAAAACATGATCGCAAGATCAAGTCGCTCGACAAGGACGCCGCCCGCGTCCTGCTCGGATACGACTGGCCCGGAAACGTGCGACAACTCCGCAACGTGATCGAGAACATCGTCGTGATGGCCGCCGACCAAAAACTCACCCTCGACGACCTTCCGCCGGAGATATACACACCGCCGGGACTCGGACCGAACAGGCAGCTCGAAAACCTCGCCGGCATCAGCATCGAAGAGGCCGAGAAGGAACTCATCAGAAACACGCTGGCCATGGTATCTGGCAATCGCGAACAGGCCGCCAAGATACTCGGCATAGGCGAACGAACGCTCTACCGCAAAATCAAGGAATACGGCCTGAAGGATTGACCAGGGGCAATGTTGACCGTACAGGGCAACAACTTCTCCTGCCATGACGAACGGTCCGGCGGCGGCGCGGAATCACAGTTACTATCAGTTCGATATTCAGGAAGGAAGGTTTTGCTGTTATGACCGAATACTCCACCAACGTTACAGATCCTCACGAACGCCAGGAGGAACAACAATGGGGCCGGATCCTCTCGGCGGGCAATCCCGTCGCGGGAATGATACTTGTCTTCACGCAGAAATTCTGCACAGCGGTACATGAGTTCGGACCTGCATTTGAGGCGGGCCTTATCGATAATTCCACACTCTCGTTCTATCGCAACAGGCTTTCGATGCGTCTGAAGAAGATATTGGATATCATCCGGGCCAACGGAGTGGAAGCCAGCCTGCCCACTGAGATGCTCGATTCTCTTCTCGAAAGAGTCGATACCGCACAATCCACCACGGAACTCGGCGCGCTGGTGGAACCGGTTCACCTCGCCGGACACGCCGTCTGCGATGCGTTGGAGAAGTGGTAAACCCCGCCACCGACACCCACGCGCGGAATTGTCAGGCTGCTCAATGAAAACGAGGAAGTAATTCAAAATAGACAGGAAAATGACATGACCACGAGAGCCCGAATTAAGACACCGGTAAGCCTCGCCCTTGCCTGTCTCATACTTTTCGTTCAATCGGCGGTTGCAAAGAAGATCCCGGCGCAATTACCCGATCCGGACGGGAAGTCACCTGTGACCAGAAAACCGGTTAAGGTGTACATCATGTCGGGCCAATCGAATATGGTCGGGATAGGCCAGATAAGCGGCGGAACTTCACGGTGGGGAAAACAGATTACAGATCCGGTAGTTTCAGTCTATTCGGGGGCGTACTCGCCGACGGCTGACTACGATAAATTGAAACCGATAAAGACAAAGAAACTGCCCGTTTACGGCGGCGTAAAACCCACTCCATTTCCCGGCGGCGGTACGCATGTCGTCAGGGGTTTTATAGAAATGAAAACCGCCGGCGTTTACCAATTCAACCCCGGATACAGCGCATCGACGCAGAACATAATGGAAGTCGCCGGCGTGGAAGTCTATAGAAAAGAGGCCGGCAAGAAGAACGCCGTACATACCGATTTCAAGTTCACGGCGGGCAAGAAATATCCCTTCAAAATTACATTCTTAACCAAGGCGGCTGACGGTTTGGGGTGGGTCTGGAGAACGGACATTCCCGGAACGCTGAATACGGTAGTGAAAACGGACAAGAAATTCCCCCACCTGATCGATGACAAGGGGAACTGGACTGTGCGAAAAGATGTCTGGTACAAGGGTGTGGTCACCGCAACGGCGAATAAGTGGTTAACTGTAGGTTGTGGCGCCAACGCCAACTCAATAGGACCGGAACTGCAGTTTGGGCACATCATGGGATATTACCACGACGAACCGGTCATCATCATCAAAGCCTCACAGGGCAATAGAAGTCTGGGCTGGGATATACTTCCGCCGGGCAGTAAGAGATTCACGTTCGACGGCAGGACATATGCCGGATACAAGGACACTTGTCCTTCATGGATTGAAGGCCAGCCAAAGAAAGCGGTTAACTGGTACGCCGGTAAGCAGTACGATGATTTTGTCAAAGGGACCCATGACGTACTGGATAATTTTGCCAGGCATTTCCCGCAGTACAAGGACCAGGGATATGAAATAGCCGGATTCGTCTGGTGGCAGGGGCACAAGGATGGAAATGCGGCGCACGCCAGCCGCTACGAGTTTAACCTGGTCAATCTCATAAAAGCCTACCGGGCCGAATTCAAAGCGCCCAAAGCGCCCTTTGTGATAGCCACCATCGGATTCGGCGGTTGGAAAATGGAAGGTCCACACGTGACTGTCGCCAAGGCTCAACTTGCCGTAAGCGGCGCCAAGGGCAAGTACCTGGAGTTCGCCGGTAACGTTTTAACCGTCGAAACCCGAGGGTTTTGGAAAGACGCATCAGTCTCCCCCAGGAATCAGGGCTTCCACTACAATGGAAACGCTGAGACCTACATGAATGTCGGCGACGCCCTCGGCCGCGGAATGGTCAAACTGCTCAATGAAAAGAAATGAACCCCTCACCCATGCCCGTGTTGCCTGCGGTCTGAAGGATTGACCGGGGGGCGGAATTGAACGTGCAAACGGACGACCACACCACTGAGAAGATTTCGCTCATCGCCAGGGGCGGGATGCTGGTTTTCGGGCTCATCTGGACCAGCGGGGTTGCAAGCATGCTCTTCTTCATCGCCCGGGAACTTAACCAGGAAATCCGCCAGGCGCTGGTCTACAAGCCGGTGACGGGGGCTGTCACCGCCTACACGCCGCCCGAGACCAAGACTGACGAATTCGGCGAAGATGAGTCCACCGAGGGTGTAATCGAGTATCGCTACGTGGCGGCCGGCAAGGCGCGCGACGCCAAACACCACCAGGGCGGACAGTTCGCCAACGAATACTCCCGGAAGCTCTACAGGGCTTTCGAGACGGGCGACAAGATCGAGGCGTGGTACGATCCCGATGATCCCGAAATAAGTACGCTCGAACCCATCGCAGAACCGCAGTTGCTGGGCTTCATCATCTTCATGCTGCCCTTTATTGCCATTGGCCTGCGGACGCTTCAGACGGCGCTGACAGGCAATGGTCCACAAATGGACTTTTCCCGGCGCCGATCAGGCGGTCGCGGGATGTCGGTGAATATGCGAGGGACCGGACCGTATTTCGGCGTGTTCGTCGGACTGTGTGCGGTCTCGGCGTTCGCCTTCCTTGCCGGCTCGATGTTCGTGAGTTGGAAGACCGGGTGGGTAATCGGTCTGGGATGGCTGCTGGTGGGGATTCCGCTGATCACGTTCGCCCTGGGGCGTATATTCTCGAACCGCAAGAAATCCAAGGCCCCCAAGCCCGTCGAAACCGACTCTCCCGAACCGGTCGAGACTATCGGTATCGAAGACAGCGTCACCGAAACGCCGGCCTCTCGGTTGCCGTCGGGCCGAAAGAAGCTCATCGGCGCCGCGGCCTTCACGTTGTTCTGGTGCGGGATCACCAGCGTATTTCTCGTCTTTGTCGTCTACGGAATATACAAATCGCACGATGCCCGGAATCGATTCGTCAGCACCGAGGGCGAGGTGATCGCATCCAAGGTCAAGACCAACCCCGGCGACAGCGATTCGGGCCCCACGTATGAACCGCTTATCAAGTACCGCTATGTTGTTAACGGACGGGAGCACACGTCCATGCGGTATGCCTACGGATCGTTCGCCTCCAGCAGCAACCATGGCAACGCGTCAGAGATCGTAGACGACCATCCGCCCGGAAGGAAGATCACCGTCTGGTACGATCCCCGCAAACCAACCGAGGCCACAATCAGCCTCGAAACACCCAGTTTATGTTACTTCCTGCTGCTGTTTCTCCAGCCGTTCATCCTCGTGGGGATTGGCGGAATCGTTTACACGGTCACCACCCCCTACCGCTTTCGTCGGGATCGAGAATTCCTGACCGGCGAGATGCGATTGCCCTGGGCTATTCCATGCTGGGGCACGCTGCGCCAGGACATACAGGGGATTGTCCTGTATCCCAGCCGGGCCCCATTGTTCGCCTTTGCGATGGGCTACGGGCTTACGTGCTTCTTCAGCATCTTTGCAGTTGTTATCCACCATGGCCTGATTCTCGGCGACCTTGAAACCATGGCGTCGGTTGTCATCGGCAGGGTATTCGCCATCGCAGCGGGCGTCGGAGTCGTTTCGCTGCTGACCTCTCTCTTTCGGCGGAAGACGCAATTTGAAATCGACGAGAATCTCGCCTCCCTGCATCTCAAGAGTTCAAAACGAGAGTTTACCGTCAGCTTCGCGGAGATAGACCACTGGTTCCTCAGGATGGTGACCCGCTCGACCACGACTATCAAGGATTCGGGCGGTAAGAACACCAGGCGGGCGCCTTTGCTGGCGCTGATGACTACCGACGGGACGGAAAGACCGATCCACGTATTCGGTACCAGCGACGAGCAGGGCCTGATCGCCGAGAAGGTTGCCATGGAGTTCGCGAAATTCACCGCCAAGCCGTTCGAGGGTATGAAAACCGGTAAGGGCCCGCCCGCCACCAAGCCAACCGTTTCCGGAGTGTTTTCCGCCATCCGGGCCCAAACCAAATCCGCCAAACAATACTCCGACCTGAACTGATCTGACCGTTATCGGGCGATCTTACTTGAGGGTTGACGCTCGCGGGCCTAGAATCAGTGCAATCGTTATACGGAGTCTTACTCGTCATGCCCATACGCGTGCTGCCCGTACATCTTGTCAACAAGATCGCTGCCGGAGAGGTCATCGAGCGCCCGGCCAGCATCGTCAAGGAGTTGGTCGAAAACTCTCTGGACGCCGGAGCCACGCGCATCGAGGTAACCATCGAGGACGGGGGCAAGAAGCTGATTTCCGTCTCGGACAACGGTTGCGGTATGGACGGCGACGATCTGTCGAAGGCGTTTGTCCCGCACGCCACGAGCAAACTCGCCGGCGAGGACGACCTGTTCAGTATCTCGACGATGGGTTTCCGCGGCGAGGCCCTGGCGTCGGTGGGGTCGATCAGCCACGCCCATATCCGAACGCGGCGGGCAGACTCGCCCGACGGCGGCGGGTTCGAGGTCACCGCTTCGGGGCAGAGCGTCGAAGATGTCCGACCGTGCGCTTCGGCGCCGGGGACGACCGTGACGGTGCGAGACCTGTTCTTCAACACGCCGGCGAGGCGAAAGTTCCTGCGGACGGCGAATACCGAGTCCGCGCACGTGACCGAACAGATCGCACGCCTTGCCCTGCCCCACCCGCACGTGGCGTTCCTTTACAAGCATAACGGGCGAAAAGTCCACGACCTGCCCGCCTGCGAAACCACCCGCCAGCGAATCGGCGACCTCTTCGGAGACGAACTGGCCGACAGCCTCCTGACCGCCGGCCGCCGCGGCGATGAGATGTCTCTGGCCGCCCTCATCGGACCGCCGTCGGCGGCGAGGGGATCGGGGAAGTGGCAGTACTTCTTCCTGAACGGGCGATATATACGCGACCGCGTACTGAGCCATTCGCTGCGGGAGGCCTATCGCGGTCTGCTCGACCCGCGACGCTGGCCCGTCGCTTTCGCGTTCATCGAAGTTCCCCCCGGAGACGTCGACGTCAACGTACACCCGTCCAAGATCGAAGTGCGTTTCCGCAACTCCCAGCAGGTCCACGGACTGCTGCTTGCCTCGCTGCGGGAGACGCTCAACAAGTCGAACCTCACCCCGGCCGCGTCACTCGCACCCGACGACGACCCCGCCGCCGCCGAACGCCAGAGTTCGCTGCGTCAGGCGATGGCCGATTTTTTCAAGTCAGCGCCCCCGCCGCAGCCGCACCTGAGTTTCCCTGAATCTCACGGCCCGCGCGGGGGCGGGTCGAGCCCGCCGCCGAGGGCGGAGGGATTCCCCCTCCCGCTGGAGCGCGCCGCGCCGCGGCCGGAGACTGCGAATGAACCACCCCCGTCAACCGCCCCGCCGGCAGCGGTGTCGAGCGGAGGCGCGGCGCTTTTTCAGGTCCACGATTCCTACATCGTCGCCCAATGCCCCGACGGCGTGATAATAGTCGACCAGCACGCGCTGCACGAACGCGTAATCTACAACGACCTCAAGGCCCGCCTGGCGTCGGGGTCGCTGACTGCACAGAGAATGCTCATCCCCCAGACACTCACCGTTACGCCCGGCGAGGCCGACCTGCTCAACGCCAACGAAGAACTGCTCGCCAGGCTCGGTATCGAAGTGGCGCCGTTCGGTCCGGAAACGATCGCCATCCAGCAGTTTCCAACACTGCTGGCCGAGCGAGGCGCCCAGGGACCTGAATTTCTCCGCGAGGTGCTCGATACGCTGGGCGAGGACAGCTCGACCGGTCCCGAGCAGCTCATCGAGGACATACTGCAGGTAATGGCGTGCAAAGCCGCAATAAAAGCCGGACAACCGCTCAGCAGCGACGAGATGGAATCTCTGCTCGCGCGGCGCGAGGATGTTGAGAAGTCCTCATCCTGCCCGCACGGGCGCCCGACCACTCTGAAACTAACCCTCCAGGACCTCGAGAAACAGTTCAGACGTACCTGAAACAGGCAGGCAACCATGGGCAGGAAGATCAAGACACTGGTGTATCCGATAACCTCGCTGGCCCTGGTGGTCTCCAACGGGTGCAGCGTCGATTTCTACGCGCGCCGCATGGTCAAGCACAGCACCGCCAAGGGCAAATCCTCTCTCTGGTGGCGTGGAAGCGCCGAGAAACTCATCGCCAAGGGCAAGATATCGTCGCACCACCGTATTCCCACCGCGGACGGAACGAAGCTCGACGTGTGGGTCATTCAGGGCAACGCCGAAGCCCCGGACCCGCCGCGCGGAACCGTTCTGATCCTCCACGGGATTATCGACTCCAAGGCGCGGTTCTTCACCATGGGCCGGCATATGGCACGCATGGGCTACAAAGTCGTACTGCTCGATCACCGCGCCCACGGGCGGTCGGAAGGCGTGTACACGACTTTCGGAGCCAAGGAAAAATACGACGCCAGAGACGTTATCGATTCGCTGCTGGAAAGCGGAGAAATCACCGAACCGATCTACGTGTTCGGGCAGTCAATGGGCGCCGCAATCGCCATTCAATATACCGCGATCGATCCGCGCTGCCGGGCGGTGATGGCGGTGGCGCCCTACACGGACATGCGATCGGCGGCAAGGAGGTTTGTCCCGTTCATGGGCGCAGAGAAATTCGAGGAGGTCGTCGTCCGCGCCGGCGAACTTGCAGACTTCAATCCGGATGACGCTTCGGCGATTCTCGCCGCGGCCAGACTTGAAGTTCCGCTGCTCGTGGTCCATGGGCAAATCGATGCTATCGTCCCCCATTCCCACGGCGTGGCGGTCTACAACGCGGCCGGCGTGCGAAAAAAACTGGTCACCTTCCCGCTCCTGGGCCACATCTCAATGGTGCTCGGACGCCAGACATGGTTCGCCGAACAGGCCGACAAGCACTTCCGCTCCGTTGCCGACGACGACAGCGCCCCGGCGGTCGAATAATCACTCGTCCTCGTCCTGGTCCTCGCCGGTGCAGTCCCAGTGCGATACTTCCAGGAACTTCGCGAGGGTCCGGGCAGATTCTCGCACGCGATCGCCATTGGTATCGGTTATCAGATGCACGCGGCGCGGTAAATCCTTCATGACGAGATTCAGCTCGTAACTGGACACGGGCGTCTTCCCGGCGTTTGCCTTTGACGCGTCCCGGGGTGCGTTCAGGCAGGTTTGCACGACTGCGACCTCGCTAATCGAAATCGGCTGGCCCGCGAACCCGCACTTGTTCCTTCGAGGCCCGACAATCTCGTTCTTCTTGCGGTCGATCGTTATCGGGCCTCCGTGATACCAGAAGATCATCGAGACGCAGACGGCCAGCGCCGCAAATGCTATTTCCCCGACTAGCATCGCCGTTTCGGGTGGTAGACCGGCCGATCCCCCAACCACGCTTAACAGAAGCACAACTACGATCCAGCCCGCCATGATTATCCCGACAGGCAAGGCGAACCTTCTGATAAGCGGGAGCTTCACTATCGCTATCCCGCGGGCGGGAAAGATGAGCCTGGCGCCCGAGAATATGATCCCGCCGACGCACATCGGTCGCCCCGCCCGCTCGGCTCGGGGCTCGTCGCCGGCGGGGGCCTGCCCATCGGCAAGTGCCTCAAACAGATCGTCCGCCGGCGGGGCTTCGACATTCACCCAATCGTCGCCCATGCCCGCCAGCTTCACTTCCGCAAATGTGCTGTCCATGCTGTCGGTACCGAGCATCTCATCGAGACTGCGACAGATAGCGCCGGCGTGATCCTGCCCGCCGGTGATGAGCACCACCGCCTGCCGCAGCTTGATGTTGAATAGCTTGAGATGGACCTCGCGGACCTCCTGCGAATCGTCATCACCGTCAGGCTCCGAAGCCAGGCTGAGTCGCGGAATAAGGTTCTTCGCGTCGAGATGGAACCTGCGCCGCGGTCCGATGGCAAGGATCAGTTCCCTGCCATCGGGCGACATGGTGATCCCCGGTCGCGATAAAAGCATGAAACACCCGCCGCCGGCAGCACCCAGACCGACGATAAGCAGTACGACGTTCAATATCGCCAATCCCCCGAACAAGGACACCACCCCGCAGACCAGCAGCACGACACCCGCAAGACTCATTCCGCCTGCCCCCAGGAGCATCTTCATATCCAGACCGCCGCGGATTACCGTGCGCTCCTTTTCGATCTTTACCCCGAGCGAGGCCGATGCACCGCCCTCGCAGGCGAACAGGCTGTCGCCCTTCATCGACTGGATCATCTCATGCCAATCGTCCCTCGGTCCGCGACCGACAGGTATCTTGTCTTTACCCATGTTCCAATCTCTGCTTACCACCGCCCAAAGCACCAGCGCGCCCGACACCAGGGCTATTATTGCACATCCCCGCATTGACAGGTAGCACTGATTTGAACACAATCACCGACGGCGCCGCGCCCCGACGACCCGGCCGCACCGGCGCAATGAAAGGACACCACGAAGAAATGTTTTCCGAAACCGAACGCAAACTTCGCGAAGATATCTGCCGGATAGCAAAGATGATGTACGCCCGGGAGTTTATCGGCGGGCCTGCGGGCAACATTTCCGCGCGCCTCGACGAGGACCGTTTTCTGCTGACTCCGTCGGTCCCGTTCAAGCAGTTGCTCACGCCGGAGCAGCTTATCATCATCGATTCGGACGGTAGGAAGGTCGGCCCGCACACCGATGCCAATCGCGATCTGACCCCCACCTCGGAAGTACCGATGCACCTGGCTGCTTACCATGCGAGAAGCGATGTGGGCGGCGTGCTGCACGGGCACCTGAGCTATTGCGTGGCCCTGACGGCGGCGGGAAAGACCATACGCCCGCAGGTCCTGACCGAGGCGATGCTCTTTCTGGGCGATATCGGAGTAGCCGACTACGCCACGCCGACCACACAGCAACTCGGCGACAACGTCGCCAAGGTGGTCGTCGATCACGATTGCGTTATCCTGCCCTATCATGGCGTAATAGTGGCGGGGGTGGACGTGTGGGCTGCGGCCGCGAAGATGGAAGTACTCGAACAGGCCGCCCAGATCAACTGCCTGGTGAACCAGATGGGCGGCGAGAAGCCCCTCGCCCGCGAGCGAATCGCCGGAATGCTCGCCCTCCGCGAGAAGATGGGCATGAACCTGCCCTCAGACGTCAACCTGCTGGAAGACTGAAATGCAGCAACAATTTAACGCATTTACGATAGCTCGATGTTGTCTACCGGCGATCGCTCTGACCGCCCTGCTGGGCGGATGCGGCGCTCCGAGTTGGAGCCAGTTCGATCAAATCCAACTCGCCCGCCCGCTGCCCGCGACGCTCCCCGGCGGGATGGAACGAACGATTCTCGGGGCCGGTTATATCGGGCCACACAGCGGCGGGGGTTCGGCTTTCGGGTCTAACATGCGTATCGCCGGAGCCCTGACAGACACCGGCGGCTCGGTGATCGCCAGATCCTGCCTCACCGCGGTAGTATCGCACCGCCTGCTGTACGTTCAAACCAGCTACCGGTACGCGATGGAAATCGATCTCGGCGTGATGCCGGGCGCGGCCGCCCGGGCGGTTCCGGATGAACTGAAACTCGTCGCCTCGGTCAGCCAGAGCGTCGCGGCGACGCCTGGCGACGCCCGCCTGGCCGCACTCAGCGACAGGGAAATTGTCATGCCGATAGCACGCGGTGAGGTCGATCGCTGCATATCGATCATGAAGGCCGCGATCTTTGAGACCCGCGGTGATCCCGATAACTCGGGCATCAGCCAGATGCGCAACAAGCAGTTTTCCGGCTCGTCGGTGCGGTTCTCCAAGGCGATGAATCAGTCGCTGCCGGTGAGGCTGGCGGGAAGGGAAATCAAAGAACGCCTTACCGCACTTCCCGCCAGGTCCGGAGGACCGCGCGCGGTGGCGTTTGTCCCCGTGAGCATCCCTGAATCGGTCCTCTACAACCACATTCTCCTGAACACCCTCACCAGACCGTTGACGCCGAAAAACGCCAAAGGAACGTCCGTTGTCCTTTCCATGTACGCCCAGTACGCACACGAGCGAGTGCTTGAAGTGCTTGGCGACCCGAAAACCTACCGCGGCGCGAGCGCCGACGATTTCAAACGGAAATGGCGAACGCTGGACGGTATTACCGTCCGCGTCGCCCGCAACACCGCCCGCCGCCTGCACGTGGAGGTCACCGGTACGATCGTGCGCGAGCCATTCATGACGCAAGCCGACATGGGCGGGTGACCGCTAGCGTCTCGGGGCGGCGGCTTTGAACATGGGAGAAGCCAGCTTAGCCTTGTCCGGCAGCGGGAAGATAACCCTCAATCCGGCGGCGGAGCGTTTGCCCCTGTAGAACACGGCGCGGGCGGCAGAGCGACACAATCTCGCTTCGTTAAGCCAACTTCCGCCACGCATAACGCCCGGAGGGTATCGTCCGCCTTTCCATATCTTATTCTCCGGATCGGCATCGGGCGATCGCGAATAGTAGGCGGCGGTGTAGTAGTCGCGGCACAACTCGAATGCGTTACCGTGCATATCATACAGGCCGAAAGCATTCGCCTCCTTCCGGGCAACTTCCGACATCTCCGCCCTGGCGATACCCCCGGCGCCCGCGGGGACATAAGTGGCGTAGCGGCGCAGTTCCGAAACGTATCCACCGAAGGAGTACGCCCCGGCGCTGCCCGCTCTACAGGCGTATTCCCACTGCGCCTCGGTAGGCAACTGGACCTGAAGCCCGGTCTTCTTCTTCAATCTATCGCAGAAACCGATGGCGTCTCTCCAGGCGACCTTGTGGACCGGAAGCGTACTCATACGCCTCTGGCCGAGCGAATGGCTGGAACCGGTCACGCCGAGCCACTGGGCTTCCGTAATCTCGGTAGTGGACATGTAGAACGGTTTGGTGATCTTCACCTTGTGCTGCACTTCATCTTCGCGCCGGCCTTTCTCGGTCATAGGCGAACCCATGACAAAGGTGCCCGCCGGGATAAGCGCGAATGTCATCTTGCTCTTGCCTTTCGGCAGGGGCAGTGTTACCTGGTGCTTTATGCCCAGGGCAGCCGCGGTCGCCGCCTGTCGCCGTTTGGCCTCGGTTGAATCGAAGGGCCACGTCGTATACACCTTGGCAACGCCACGTTCCGCTATGAACTTTGCTCCCGTCGAGGGCTTTCCGATCTCGACGACCACACGGAAGCCCAGACGCGTTATCAGGCTGGGTAGCGGACGCACTGCACCGGACTGCCTGTCGGCGCTGCGGCAGGCATCGGCGAACAGGAAGCTGCCCCCCCGGTAGACGTTCAGCCCCCCTCCATCGAACGGGATTGCGTTCACCGGATCGGTCCGGGGCGATTTCTTGTAGAACTCCGGATCATAGCGATCGCGGCACCATTCGGCGACGTTGCCATGCATGTCGTATACGCCGAAGGCGTTGGGCTTTTTCATCAGTACAGGATGCGGGCCCTTCGCCTTGGCGCTGCCATCGGCAAACCAGGCATACTCGCCAAGCTGCCCCCGATCGTCGCCGAAACAATACGCCGCGCCGCTGCCCGCCCGGCAGGCGTATTCCCACTGGGCTTCGCTCGGCAGGCGGACTTTGCGCCCTGTCTTCCGCGACAGCCATCCGCAGAAGCTCGCGGCCTCCGCCGAATCGATGTGGTTGGCCGGTAGTGTCGAACCATTGCGGCCGTAGGCTCTGCCCGACCAGGGATCAGTGGTCATCACAGCTTTCCACTGCGCCTGAGTTACTTCGGTGATCCCGATGTAAAATGGTCTGGAGATGCTGACCGCGTGCAGGCGTTCGTCCTTCCCGCGCGATTTCTCACCGGACGGCGAACCCATGAGAAACTCGCCCGGAGGAATCAGAACGAGCGCTAGATTCTGGCTGCCCCCGAGCTTCAGCACGAGCTTGCGAGTGATTCGATACTTCCTGGCGGCCGCTTCCTGGCGAGCCTTGGCCTCCGCGGAGTCGAAAGGCCAGCCCCCGGCGATCGGTACGGCGGGTTTGGTCGTGGCGATCCGCGTGGTAGGTTTTGGTTTGGGATCGTCAGCCAGTTTCAGCACCGGTCTGAAGCCGGTCGAATAATCATTCGCACCGGCGGTAAGCTTGCGATGGTCGCTTCTCGCGGAGTTACTCGGGTCCTTGATGCTCCCGCCTCGCAGCTCGTACGACCCGGCCCGGCGCGCCTGAACCCACTCTGCGGTATTACCGTGCATATCGTACAGACCGAAGGCGTTGGGCTTCTTTCGGGCGACGAACTTTGGATACTCGCTCCCGCCGGAGTTGCGGAAATACCATGCATACTGAACGAGCCTGGTGTGCTCGTCCCCGAAACTGAAAGCGGTGCCCGCCCCGGCGCGGCAGGCGTATTCCCACTCCGCTTCGTTGGGAACCTGCACCTTCAGCCCCGACAGGCGCGAGGAGAGTATCTTGCAGAACTCCCGCGCATCGCCCGCGCTGATCCAGTTGGCGGCGTGGACGGTATCGCCCCTGGCGTTGGATTTCCGGGCCCAAGGGCTCTTCCCCGTGACCGCCGACCACTGGCTTCTGGTGACTTCCGTGGCGGATATGTAGAAGGGTCGTGCGACCTTGACATCCGACGAGCCGGTAACGAACCGTCCGGCCGGGATGAGCAGGAATCTCATCATCACCGCTCCGCCCGACGGGCCTTTACCCAGCTTCAGGCGAATCGCCGGTGGAATCCCGACAGACCGGGCCGTCGCATCGCGTCGCCCGATAGCATCCTCCGCCGTGAACGGCCAGGCGCGGTAAGCCTCGGCCTGGTCGATTTTCGCCAACGAGGTAAGCCTCGCCGGGTTGATATCCGCCAGCCCGGCGGAAATGGAATCGATCAGTTTTTCGAGTTCGCCGGCGGCGGCTTCGTCCGGATAGATGCCCGCGGCGACGCGGAATGTCACGCGGGCCTTCTCGTGCATGCCCGTGACCGCCAGCGACCTGCTCTCTTCAAGAAGTGCCTGGTATATGCGATCTTTGGGCGCCAATTGTGCTGTGAGCTCGGCGATCTGCGTCTGCAGGACCGCCAATTGCGCGTGCCCAGGGAAGAGCCCTTTTGCCTCGTCGAGCTTCGCCTTTGCGGCCGCAGGCCGGCGTGCGGCGACCATGGCGACAATGGCAACCTGGAATTCCTGGAATTGCCTCGGTTTGGCGGCGGGACGGGTGGCGGGCTGTGTCGGTTGCCTGGAAACGGCGGGCGGTTTGGATCGCACGTCGCCGGTGCGCGTGTCCTCAATTTCCGGCGGAGGGGTATCGCGGCGGTCAGGGGGAAACATGAAGAAGACCGCCATCGCGGCAAGGACGGCGCAGGCGGCGAATATCGCACCGAAGGCAGTTCGCATTTGCTTGCCGCGGGCGAGATGTTCGGCCTGGCTGTTTATTCGGCGTGCTATCGCCACGGCAGTCTCAGCGTTGATACCAAGCGTGGCGGCCTCGGCGATCAGGAGTCGTTCTTCGTGGGCGTCCATCCGCCATTTACCCAGGTGTGCCCATACGATCTGTTTGTATGAGTCCAGCGCTTCCTGGGTGGGTTCCTCTACCTCCTCGGCGGCGGGAGGTTCGTCGATGATTTGCCCGGCGAGTTGTCGATTGTACTCTTCCCTGCGCTGGGTGTTCATCAGGACGACGCGAGCCCTGGCCACTTCGTTCATCATCTGCTGGCAGGTGTCGCGGCTTTGTCGCGATCCGGCAAGCGAGTACCGATCGAGCAGATCGAGCCTTTGGTGAGCGGCGGTGTCGATCAGGTCGGTATCGTCGCAAAAACGTGCGATCCCCAGCAGCGTGTAATGGTCTGGCGGGCGGGCGCCCTCTTCAATGCCTAACCACTGACTGTATCGATCCTCTGCCACAGCGATCTCTCGGTCTCGGCGTATTCGAGAATCTCAGTCTTCACGAGACGTCGAATCTGCTGAGTATCTCTTTGTTCATGTGTACCCTGGCGGCATCGACCCCTTCACCTCGTCGGATGAACGTTTCGGCCCACGAACCGGAAGCCATGTGAACCGCGTGAACGTGCAATCGCCCGTCGGCATCGTAGTTGAAGGTCACCACGATCGGCGAGCCCTTGGGCAATCCGGGCGGGAGGGATTTGATTATGCACGTGCCGACGAGCAGGCAATCCTCCGCCGCCCTCGATTCGCCTTCAACGATCCGAACCGTCACGTGCTCCTGGCTGTCGATGACCGTGGCGTATACTTTGGTTTCGCGGGCGGGCAGGAGCGTGTTTCGCCAGATCAGCGGCGAGACGAGCAGCTTTCCGTTCTGCGTTTCGGCTACAACGCCAAGCGTGTGAGCATTGACGTTTGTGGTATGAATCGATCCGATCAAGGTGGCAAGTTCTGCGCCCAGCCAGTTCAGGAACTCCGCTTTCTTCTCGTTATCGATCGCGGTTGTGTCGAATTGCCGCTCGGATGTCCGCCCGGACTCCGGCGGAGGTATTTCGCAGTTGAGGGCTGCGGCCAACTCGTCCAGTGGGGTTCGCCCGGCGGGTGTTTCGGTTTGCGGGACGGCGGCGGCTTCGGCCAGTCGCTCGAGTTCCGTCGCGGGTTCGACCGGAGGCGCAGGGCGGACCGGTTCGACTATCTCTCCGGGGACAATGTCATCGGGATCGTCAATATCGTCGGCGCTGGGTTCAGCTACCGGTGTTTCCGCCCGGCCGCTCGCGGCGACACAAACCGCCGCGTGAATAGCTGCTCCATGCGCAACGGCCTCGTCGGGAGAAATCGACGCGTCGGCGGTCATGCCAGTCACGCGAGAGAGCATCGCCTGGACCTGCGGCATGCGGGTCGAGCCCCCCACCGCCAGCACGTCGTCAACATCTCCCCAGTCGATTCCGGCATCTCGCAGGGCGCGGTGGAGGCGGCTTTCCGTGCGGAACAGGAGATCGGCGGTCATCTCTTCGAACTGTCCGCGGGTCAACTCGCCTTGCAGACTCTTGCCCGCATGGTTCACCACGAACAGCGTGTGGTCTCGGCGCGAGAGGTCTTTCTTGATCTCCTCGGCGGTGGATTCCAGTTGCTGGCGGCTTAGTGCGTCATCGCGGGGGTCGGACCCGTGCTGACTGACGAACGTGTCTGCCAGGTGGTCGTAGAGGCGTTTGTCCCAGTCTCTGCCCCCCAGTTGCACGTCGCCGGCGGTTGCCAGAACGGTCAGATCGTATCCGACAGCGCGCAATACCGTAACGTCGAAGGTCCCGCCACCGAGATCGTAGACGACGGAGATTTCCGGAAGTTGACCGTCGGCGTCGAGGATTTCGGCTACACCGCCCTCGGGAGTCGTATACGATCGAAACGCGTGAGCCAGCGCGGCGGCCGTTGGTTCGTTAATGATCCCGATAAGCGTCAGTCCCGCCGAGTGCGCCGCGGCCGCGGTCGCCTGGCGCCGGTTCTCGTCGAAGTAAGCCGGTACGGTAATCACCGCCCCGTCGATCGGACCGAGGCGGGCTTCGGCGTCCTGGAGGAGTTTCTTGAGAATGATCGCACTGAGGTTGATCGGAGAGATACTCCGACCGCGCAAGAGTTTGGGATAGGACTCCTCGCCCATGTGGCGTTTGACGTCTTCGGCGACATTTCCGGGCTCGGCGAGCGCTGCGCGTTTGGCTTCCCGCCCCACAATCGCCGAATCGTCCGATTCAAACAGGACCACTGAAGGGGTGGTAAGTTCGCCTTCGGCGTTTGGGATGGTGATGGGTCGGCCTTGGGGGGCGAGGTGGGCGACGGCGCAAAACGTCGTGCCAAGATCGATTCCGATGTAGTTCATCGAGAACTTCCTTATGTAATCGACATCGCGGCGAACACCCGCCCATACCCGCGTGAGTATACACCGCCGATGAAGTAGTGTGAAGCGGTTATGTTCTGAGGGTGCGGGCAAGACCGGTTTTTTTCCCATATGGAAGCCCCGCGGGACAAAAAAGGTTATCGGGAATTGCTTGCCTCCCTCCGGATGCGTATATTGATTTGTTTCCAGAGGCCGCTACAGAGGCAGAGCAATGAGTTCACCGGTCGGTTCTATCGAAAAATCTGAAACAATCGTCATCCTGGACTTCGGCAGCCAGTACGCCCAGCTAATCGCTCGCCGCGTTCGGGACAGCGGGGTCTACAGCGTTCTGGCGCACCCGGACGTTTCGGTCGACGAACTGGCGGATATCAACGTCAAGGGCCTGATCTTCACCGGCGGACCGTCCAGCGTCTACGAGGAAGGCGCCCCAAAATGCCGCCCGGAAATACTCGAACTCGGCGTGCCCATCCTGGGCATATGTTACGGGATGCAGATATCGGCCCAACTGATGGGCTCGAAAGTTGAGTCCGGCGAGTCGCGCGAATATGGGCGGACCTCGCTGCGGATCACCGAACCGAACATGTTGCTTAAGAACATCCCGACCGAGACAACCGTCTGGATGAGCCATGCCGACCAGGTCCGCACGCTCAACGATGATTTCCTTCCGCTGGCGGCGACCCCCACCTGCCCTATCGCCGCGGTCAAACACAAGACCCGCCCGTTCTACGGCGTGCAGTTCCATCCCGAGGTCACCCACACCCCCCACGGCGGGGAAATATTCACCAATTTCCTGTTCGACATCTGCGGATGCAACGGGCTGTGGAAGATGAGTTCCTTCATCGACGCTGTTGTCGCCGACGTACAATCTCGCGTGAGTCCCGACGAGAAAGTAATCTGCGGGCTCTCGGGCGGGGTCGATTCGTCGGTGGTGGCGGCGATGCTTCACAAAGCAGTCGGCGACCGTCTGGAGTGCATATTTGTCGATAACGGTCTGCTGCGAATGAACGAAGTGGAACTTGTCGAGAGCACGTTCAAGGACCACTTCAAGTTGAATCTCACCACGGTTCGTGCGGCCGATGAGTTTCTCGGAAAGCTGGTCGGCGTCAGTGAACCGCAGGAGAAACGGCGCATCATCGGCCACACGTTTATCGATGTTTTCAAGGCCGAGGCGGATCGCATCGAAAACGCCCACTTTCTCGCTCAGGGAACGCTGTATCCCGACGTGATCGAATCGGGCCATTCGCTTGCGGGCACCGCGGCGAATATCAAACTGCACCACAACGTCGGCGGTCTGCCCGAGCAGTTGGGCTTCGAACTGATCGAACCGCTCCGCGACCTGTTCAAGGACGAGGTCCGCCAGGTTGGCGAACTCCTGGGCCTGCCCGAGAACCTTGTTTGGCGTCACCCGTTCCCGGGTCCCGGGCTCGCGGTGCGATGCCTCGGCGAGGTAACTGACGAGAAGCTCGATATTCTCCGCCGCGCGGATAATGTCTTCCTCGAGGAGATAGTCGCAAACAATCTGTACCGCCAGACCTCGCAGACATTCGCGGTGATCCTTCCGGTGCAGTCGGTAGGTGTGATGGGCGACGGGCGAACGTACGAGAATGTAGTGGCGCTGCGGTCGGTGGACACCAAGGACTTCATGACGGCAGACTGGTCGCGGATCCCCTACGATATCCTGGCAACCGTTTCCAACAGGATCATTAACGAGGTCCCCGGCGTCAACCGCGTGGTGTACGACATAAGCTCCAAACCGCCGGCCACGATCGAGTGGGAATAGGCAGCTCCAACGCCCGTAGGAGGCCCTGATGTTCTGGCGTAGTAAATCCTACGATGTGCTCCCAGCCTTGTCCGTTCGCGGACCTGAGTTGCGCCGGTCGATGCGCCTGGTGACGGCGGCGTGGATGATGGGCGTTATCTGGATGTTTGCGGTATCGGGCAGCCGACTGAACCTTTTCGGGCGGATGCTGGGCTTCAACGATTTCCACTTCGGAATGCTGACCGCGCTGACGTTCCTAGCCACTTTCGCACAACTGGCTGCGACAATCCTTGTCGAACGCAGCGGTCTGAAGAAATATCAGTTCCTCTTCTGCGGGTTGGTGTCGCGATTCCTCTGGATAGTTATCGCGGTAATACCGCTGGTCCTGCCGCTTCCGTCGATATGGGCGGTATGGAGCATGCTCACGCTGGTGTTGATAAGTTCGGTGATGCTGTCTCTGGCGACGCCGGCGTGGCATACCTGGATGGGCGACCTGATCCCCCGGCGGATTCGCGGGCGATACTTCGCCAACAGAAACGCCTTCACGCTGCTGGTGAAAATCCCGTCGGTAATCTTCCTGGGCCTGGTGCTGGACCGCGTAACCCGCGCCGGGACCGAAGGGGCCGATCCGATCATCACCGCGGCGATGCAGCCGACACTGCTCCGGTGCATCTGCTGGGTGTTCTTTGCAGCCGGGCTGCTGGGCATGGCCGACATCCTGCTGTTCTTCCGGATTCGCGAGGTTGTCGGAACAACTCCGGACAAACCTCGCACGCCCGCTGTCGACATCCGCACAGACCGTCGCCAAAGCGATGGGCTTGCTGCCCGGGCGTCCCATGCCGCCCAATACGTCCGGGCGGTCTTTCGACAGCTTCTGATCGCCCCGCTAACCGATCCGATATTCCGCAGATACGCCGCCTACAGCGCCGCAACCACCTTTGCGATGACGGTGTCCGGACCGTACTTCTGGCGAACGTTGCTCGAGAATTACCAATTCGGACAACTCGGTTCGGATATGCTCTTTGTGGTCATGGGCCCGCTGGCCGGTTTGATGTCGCTTCGTCTGACGGGGCGACTGCTCGACAAATGGGGGCGCAGGCCCGTCCTCCTGCTTGGCACGTCGTGCATTATTTTCTCGATAATGCCCTACTTCTTCGCCACGCGCCACACGCCCGCTCCGCAATTCGTACTCGACGGGGCCAGCTACATCGCCTCGTCCGTCGGCGGGCTTTGGGGACATTCCGACGCGGTCTGGTTCACGCCGCAAAGCCCCGTGGGGGCGTGGATGGTGATGTTGATTGCGCTGATCATCGGCGGCGTGGGATGGACCGCGATAATGCAGGCCCAGAACAATATCATCCTCAGCTTCGCCGACAGCCACGGTCGCAGCAAATATGTAGCCGCCCACGCGGTTCTGATGTCGATGGGCGGCGTGCTGGGCGGAGTTGTCGGCGGATTGACGGCGCATTTTACTCGCGGGCTTCAGACCGCGCCTATTGTCTTCGGTCCGGTAGACGCCGCGGGCAACCCCACGGTATTCATGTGGAACAACTGGCACGTTACATTTGTGCTGTCTTTCTTTGCAAGAGTCACCGCGTTGCTGCTCTTGATAAACATGACCGACCCAGGCGCCCGCCCGGCCCGCGACATGCTCCGCCACGCGCGACACAACGTCTACAACCTCTTCGGCGTCCTGCTGTTCCCGCTGCGGGGCCTTCGGCGGTCGGAACGCAACCGCGACGACCTAGATCAGTGACGCCGAGCGGGCCTCACTAAGAGAATATCGCCGTCGCAGGGATTGATTTTGTGGGTCCGTGCAACCTTGAGCGACGATAGTGAAGTTCTCTCTTTGCCGAACGTGACGGTGACAGGCTTGTTGCCCATCGGGTTGTAGATGACTGTCCCATTGTCGAATTCGCGTCTGGTGCTGCCGTCACCATTGGCCTGCCCCGGTCCTCTGGGCTTCCCGAGCGATTTGTTCCAGAACGCATACCAATTGTGCAGATGATCGCCGCTGGGCAGTGGGTTAGGGTCAGAGAACAGGCAATATCCGTCGGAATGCGTCAGCGACAGCGTTGTTGCCGCCCGCATCAGATTGAGATCGTTTCGCGATTTGTGATACCATGTTTCGAGGCAGTTGATTCGCGGCTTGCGGAGGTTCTTCTCCGCCCAGGCGAGCGTCCGGGCGATCTTCTTCCAGTGAGCGGGCGAGGCGGATCTGTAGCACTCCATGAAGTAGCCGTTGATGAACTCGGCGGTCCTGGGCGTAGTACGATCGTTTGGGTTGGCCAGAATAAGCCCCTCGGGCCCGACGGCGGCCCTGACAAGCTTAACCAACGCGAGGCGATCGTCATCGTCGCGCCACCAGTCGAGCATCACCCCGTCGACTACTCCACTGGCGACCGCCGCGCCGGCTTGGACCGCAACTTGCCTGCGGTAGGCGTTGTTGGAGAAATCCATCTGCAAATGACCGCCTTCAGCCCAACCAAGCATCGCCTTGCCGTCCTTGCCCCGCTTCCACCATTTGTGGTCGGGCGGAAACCATCTCTTGTTCGCGTCGCGATAGCGGATCTCGGCCAGGAGAATAAGATTGGGATTCTTTTCGAGCAACTTCTTGCGCTTGACCAAGGCACGGGGAATGGTCTCCTTGCGGAATTGTCCGGCCAGGCCCGGGTATTGATGGTCCCATCGCAGGCCGAAGAACCCTACAGCGTGGAACAGCAGATCGTGACGGGCGACGGTGGTCAGTTTATCTTCGTCCTTAAGATTATCCGCACGGTTCCACGCCTGGAACACTGAAGGAAACATCCGCCCATCGATGCGCTTACTAATCGACTGCGAAACACCGGTTTCTTTCCGCGGAGACGCCCCGCTCAGTTGACCGGGCGCCCCGAGCACCGCAACCGCCACACCCGCAGAAAGCACCTCAAAGAATTCACGTCGGTTGCATTGGGGCATTGTTGTCCTCATATCCTCTCCGCCGGTTCCGATTCTCCGCGAAACGCCGTCAATCATCAACCTTGTCTTGTTTTGCAGGTCCGGGTATTATTGCAGAAATGAAAGCAAAACTCACACTCCTGATCGCCCTTACCGTCTGCGGTTGCCAGCAGGCTCCGCGGATAGCCAACCCTCTTTCACCCGTCGAACCGTTCAGAATCGCCATCATTCCCGATACACAGTGGGCCTCGCTGAAGTGGCCCAACGTGCTGATGAGCACAACCAAGTGGATCGCCGCCAATCATGAATCGATGGACATCAAGTACGTACTGCACGTCGGTGATATGGTCGAGAACGGACACTCCGATACCGAGTGGAAGAACTTCGATGCTGCAATCAGCGTACTCGACGGGAAGGTTCCGTACATACTGGCAGTGGGAAATCACGACCTTGACAAAATCAAAGGCGCCCGCAGCACGATTAAGTTTAACGAGTATTTTCCTCGCAAGCGATTCGAGCGGTTGGCGGGATTCGGCGGGACGTATCCGCGGAAGAAGAACGATAACTCGTACCACACCTTCGACGCGGGCGGAATAGTCTGGCTGGTGATCTCTCTGAACTACTGCCCCACCGATGACGAACTCAAATGGGCAAACGAGATAGTTGCCCTGCATCCAGGCCACCAGGTAATCGTTCTGACGCACTCGTACCTCGAACACAAGGGGCGGGACGTCAGTGGTGAAAACATCTGGAACAAATTCGCCAAGGCGCACGAGAACATCCTGATGGTTTTCTGCGGACACCTCTCGACGGTACACTACGAGTCAGTGGGCGACAAGGGCAACAGGGTTTATGAAATGCTGTTCGACTGGCAGCACCACAGCCTGCCCGAGCCCAACAGCTACTTCGCACTGGCTGAGATCGACCCGGTCGGCAAGCGGATATCCATCCGCACGTATTCGCCGATGCTTGACAAGTACAAGACCGACCGGCGAGCGAAGTTTGAATTCCGCAATGTGAAGTTCGTACCTGTCGGGCGGTAGGCCTCACCGGCGATCAGCCCCCCAGTACAGAGTGCATGGTATTACGCAGTTCCTTGAACTCGTATGGCTTCTGTATGAAACCCGCAAGGTCCTTGCCTGCAAACCGCCTGGTTATCCTCTCCTCGTCGTATCCGCTGGACATTATCACAGGCACGTCGCTGCTAATACGGCGCAGCTTATCGAAGGTCTCCTCGCCGTCCATTTGGGGCATGATCATATCAAGTATGATGCAGGCGATATCGTCCTGGTGTTCGCGGAAGACAACCAGGCCTTCGCGGCCGTCGCAGGCAGTCAGGACCGTCAGGCCCATCCGTTGCAGTATCCTCCTGCCAATCGCCAGAACGCTATCTTCGTCATCCACAAGAAGCACCGTCGCCGAGCACTTCCATGCCTCGTCGACTTGCCCCGCGTCGCCTTGAGGGTCTTCGGCTGGGGCGATCGTTTTACTCCGAATGGCCGGGAACAAGACAGTGACAGTCGTACCCTCTCCAAATTCGCTGCAAATCCGGATCGCGCCCCTGTGACCGCGAATGATCCCCAGCACAGCGGCCATCCCCAGCCCACGCCCGGTAAACTTGGTCGTGAAGAACGGATCGAAGAGCCTGGCCCGCGTTGCTTCGGACATACCGCATCCGGCATCGGCGACCTCCAGGGTAACGTAGCTGCCTTCGGGCAGGCCCTCGTCAAGATACGTTTCCTGGAGATAAGCGCGATCGGCGTCCATTGTACCAGTGGATATCGAAATATCGCCACTGCGATCGCCAATAGCCTCCGAAGCGTTTGTGACCAGATTCATAATGACCTGGCGAATCTGCGTTGCGTCGCCTTCGATTTCGGGGAGGCCCTTGCTGAAGTTGTATTTGAGGCTTGCCTTCTTTGAAATGGATACGTTCAGCATGGGGGTCATTTCTTCGATCATCGCCGAGAGGTCGAAAGCCTTGACGACGAATCGCCCCTTGCCCGAGTACGCCAGCATCTGCCTGGACAGCTCCGCCGCCCGTTGCGAAGCCTTCTTGATTTCATCCACGTTATGGCGGGCGGATGCCTGGGGCGCCATGTCCATCAGCGCCAGGTCTGCATTGCCCAGAATCGCCAGAAGAAGGTTATTGAAATCATGGGCGATACCACCTGCAAGCACACCGAGGCTCTCGAGTTTCTGTGCATGCTGCACCTGGGCATCAAACGCCTTCCGCTCCTCTTCGGCACGCTTGCGGTCGGTGATGTCCCAGAAGATACCGAGAATTCCGACGACTTTTCCGTCGCGGTCCTTCACCGGTGTCTTGACAACGTGGACCGTATGCACCTGCCCGTGAGCAACGTTCTGCTCCTCGAGTTCCGTTGTCTGTCCGCCGGCCATGATGCGCGCATCATCGGCGACGTATTTGTCGGCAAGTTCCGCGGGGTAGTAATCGTGGTCCCTCTTTCCGGCAATATCTTCAGCATTGATGGACAAATCGGCGGCAAAGTTCTTGTTACATGAGACAAAAACCGAGTTGGTGTCTTTCAGGAATATCTTCTGCGGAAGGTTGTCTACAAGCGTCCGGTACCGCTCCTCGGAGGCTCGGAGGCTCCTCTCCGCCACTCCGCGGAGAAAGATGTAGAAGAACCCGCCCCACAGTACCGGTTCGAGAATCTCCACGTAATCCTCGATTGGGTCCAGCGCATCTGTGATCCCACACCACTCCAGGGCATTGCTGCCATAATGAAACGTCATCACGACCAGCAGCATACTCAACGCCACTTTCACATCCTTTTGAAGGCGGTGGCGCCAATACTTGGCGAGTATCACTACCGCCGCCAAGCAGGCAGTGGCCGTTACGACGTCAATGGCACCCACAAAACGGGTCATGATTCCCTGACCCCCTTGCCCATTACCAGCCACGTCCATACCGCCAACTGGAGCACACTAATCGAGTAACAGATGTGTTCGGCAAAATTGAGAATCTCCTCGTAGCAGTATCCCTCCAGGATAGTCAGTATGCGTGCGGCAAGCAGCACAAGGAACGAGCCGATTACCAGTCTGTGGTATGGAAGCAATGTGAGCCGCGACCGGTTCTGTGCGATGAAGATCGCTACCCCAACGCTCAGCAGAAGTGTGACAGCTTCGTTCTCTTGTATCACGACAACATCCTTCAGACATGACCGGCCCGACCGTCCCGTCCCCGATACAGCATTACGGCGGAGTCTGTCAAGTCTACACGGTAACGTTGCAGCCTATGTTATTATACCATATGGACCAGATGCATCGGCATTCTTTTTCACCGAAGTTGCCCGGATATTCAGCCCAAGCCAACCGAGACGCTTGCACCTTGCCTCCTCTCGATATATCTTTCTGATTCGTATCGTCGGCTGCAACGTTGTTCCCGAACACAATGGAGAACGTCATGACAACCAACCGCGAGTCGAGGGAATCTCTCCCTTTAAGATATGCCCCGCTCCTGATCGCAGTATTTGCGTTTCTCGCTGTCTGCATGCCCGCGACCGCTCGAAATTTGCAATATTCCAGGAAAACCACTTGGTTTGAGACTCTTGTAGAAAGCTGGTCGGCCCAGCAGGTGAAATTCAAAGCCGACAAGTCGCTGATCAAGAAGTTCTACGGCAGGGACCGCGGGACGTGGCATCTGTATCTTCCGAAACTTTTCGCCGATTTCCAGTCCTCCGAAGCATTGCGCCAGATCTACCGGGAGCGGACTGATCTGATCTGGGACGCTTTCCTCAATCCCAACAACGGTAACCCCAAGACCCTGGCGGAGGGTTATGCAAAGCACTGCCGCGACGAAGACAAAGAACTCGCGACCAAACTGGCTTCCGAGACCCTGGACATCGCGGCTGTGGTCAAAGTGCGAAACTTGTATTACAGGGCGATGGCGTTCGAGGCGGTGGAACTGGCCAGTCGGACCATCGACTTTGTCGAGAAGTCCGTCAAGCTGCCCCCTATGAGAAAGCAACTCGACGTTTTGTCAGCAAAAGTGAAATCCGCGGACAACTCCGCCGACTGGGTGGCGATGTACGAACATATTTCCGCGCTGCGCCGGCGGATCATCTTCAGTCACCCCGCCCTGGATTTCGAGAAGCTCCTGATCAACAAACACAGCCCGCCGGTGTACAGCCACAACTGCGATCAGTACCTCGCCCGCCACGCCCGCGGCGGACCGGGCCTGACGCTGCTGGCGAATTGGAAGACCACGCCCCGCGCCGCCTCGCTGCTCGGTGACAAACTACCCGCCGGAGACTTCAATCACCCAACGCTTTCGCCCGACGCGAAGAAAGTGATCTTCGCATACTGCTGCAAATCGAAAAACCGCGCCGACAGGGACAAGCACCCCGGCGGATACTTCATCTACGAAGGCGCCACCGACGGCTCGTGGGTGAAGCAGCTCACCGGCACGAAGACCGACAAGAAGCAAACCATCGGTAATCGCAGCACGGTGGAAGTCGAGGACTTCGACCCATGCTATCTGCCGGGCGGCGGATTTGCTTTCACTTCCACGCGAAGCCAGAACTACGGGCGATGTCACGGGGGGCGGTATACGCCGGCCTACCTCATCTACCGCGCTAATGCAGACGGGAGCAATCCTCACCCGATCTCGTACGCCGAGGGGAACGAACACTTCCCGTCGATGCTCAACGACGGACGGATAGTTTTCACGCGTTGGGAATACAATAACCGCAACCAGATCGCCCTGCACAAGCTGTGGTCGATCCGCCCGGACGGTACCGGCGTGGCAAATTTCTACGGCGTTAACTCCGCCACGCCGTGGGCGTTCATGTACCATGACGCACGGGCGCCGCACTGGTACAAAGACGTTTCCCCCGAGCAGAAGAACAAAATCCTGCCTTACATGATCTCCCAAACGCGCGCGATCCCAGGCTCGCGAAAAGTGGTGGCCACCGCCACCGCCCACCACTGCTATACCACCGGTGCGCTGATCGTGATAGATCCGGACAAGGGCGAAGACGGATTCGCGCCGATCGCGAAACTCACGCCCGAAGTACCCTACCCCGAGGCCGAAGGCTGGGGTTACCCGGGCAACTACATGACCCCTTGCGCCGTCACCGAAGATATCTTCTTTGCCGGATACAGTCCCAATCCGATCAACAAGCAGAACAAGCCCACGCTGTCCTGGGGGCATGGTATCGTATTGGTGGACACTCTCGGCGGGCGCGAGCCGATCTACGTCGACCCGGACATCTCGTGCGTCTCCCCCCTACCGCTCATATCTCGAAAGGCCCCGCCGGTAATCCCGTCACAGTTGCCCGAAACCTCCGATGATACAGCCACTCTGATCGTTCAGAACGTATACCTCACGCGAAACGATCCCAAGGGCATCATCAAGAAAGGCGATATCAAGTCGCTCCGCATAATCGAAATGATCAACCTCCCGTCGCGCGGATCTTTCTGGGCCGGAGAGCGTGAAGACTTCGCACGAAAGATATGGGGCACGGTCCCGGTAAACGAAGACGGTTCGGTAATGTTCAAGGTACCCGCCAGGAAAACACTGTACATCCAATCGCTCGACAAGAACGGTATGGCGATGCTGACGCTCCGAAGCCTCTTCCACCTCATGCCCGGTGAGAGGCGGAGTTGCATCGGATGCCACGAACCTCCCGGAACCCCTCCAGTGGCGCGATTCAGCGCCATGAAGCAACCGCCCAAAGAACTCACAGCTCCCGCCGGGGCGAGTTATCCCGGTGGATTCAGCTTCAAACGCACGGTCCAGCCCGTGCTCGACCGCTACTGCATCAAGTGTCACGGGCTGGAGAAGTTCGACGGCAAGTTGAATCTTCTCGGAGCTCTGGGAAAGACCCGGGGCCCCCGATACACCCGTGCGGGCAAGAACGGCGGATGGGCGTATATAGCCCAGTACACCAACAGTTGGAAAAGCCTCATTACGCATCCGGGCCTGGTGAAGGTCGCCATCCGCAAGTCGAACTTCGGCCCGACATCCGAGAGTGTGAATTCCCGCCCGAAGGAACTCTTCGCACACGCGGGCAAACTCGTACCGCTGATCCTGAAGGGTCACGAAAAAGTCAAACTCGACCCCGACAGTTTCCAGCGCCTCGTCGAATGGGCCGACATGAACTACATCCGATATGGCGACTACAAGCAAAGAGACAAGGTCGAATGGATCGTGCCCGAAAAGGACGCCGTCAAGGTGCTGCGAGCTTACATCAAGGAACTGTTCGGCGCCAAACTCGCCGCCCAGCCCATCCAGACCCTCGTTAACGTAGCCCAGCCGGACGAAAGCCGCATCCTCAAAGCTCCCCTGCCCGTTTCGGCCGATGGATGGGGGCTGATCACAAAGGGATATACATCAACGACGGACGCCAGATACGTCGCGATGCTCAAGCTGGTAATGGACTGCACAATACCCAAGCCACGCAGGTGAGCCCGCGGCGTCACGGCGAATAGTAGTTGTGACACTGCTTGAGCCGGCGATAGTTGCGGTCCGTCCAGAGGCGTTTTCGTTTCGGGTGCGGATTGGGCGCGGGGTTACTGTAAACGTGCAACTCACTGCCGTTGAGAACGATGATCTCCTCCCGCCAGTCGCCGGTGACGTCGGCTACGTAGAGGCGGTCGGCCTTTTCGGGGAATCGGGCGACGAACTTGCCCGTAAGCGGCTGGAAGATGCAAACATCTCCGCTGCGGTGACGTTCCTTGGCGCACGCGAGTTGCCGGGGTTTACCCGTCCAGTCGATCGTGTGGATCACCTCGACGCCGCTGGTGGTCCAGCCTTTGGGGGCTACGTCGTCCATCTTGTAGTCGAATACCAGCTTGCCCGATGAGTCGAACACAAACGGTTTTTGGTGCGTGTTGTGGCGGGATCGGCACCAGATGAAGACCTCCTTGCTTCCAGGTTTGAATCGCCCGATTACGGCGTTCTGCGGTTCGGTGCGTTTGAAGTCCTTGCGCCAGATCGCCCCGGCCGCCCCGAGCACTTGCACGCTGTTGGAACCCTCTTCAAGCAGGACCACTTCGAGCCCTTTGATCTCCGGCCGGACGTCGGCGACAAACACGCTGTCCATGTGCCCTCGAAATTTGGACGCCCTGGCCAGCAACTTGCCCTCAGCGGAAAGCACGGTAGCCCCGAGCACCTCGTCCCTCCCGTCGCCGTTGATGTCCGCCAGGCGCGCGGCGTTGTGTGCGCAGGAGACGAATTTGTCGGTCTCCCACAGCGGCTCGCCGCCCTTGAGTAATCGATCCATCGCATATGCCGCCAGGAACCTGCCCGTTCGGTATCCACGCGTATTGGTGGCCTGCAGGAGAATGTCGCGGTCTCCCCCAGCGCGTCGGAAGTCGGCGATCATGGCCACTTCCCAGCGTGTGGCGCCTTTGGGCACTGGCGGTTTGGCAGTGGCCTCGGGGCGTCCGGTCGCCCCATCGACAACGTGCAGCACTGAGTTTTTCGTCAGGAATACCACCTCGCACTTCCCGTCGCCGTCGACGTCCCCGGCCGCGACGCCCGGTCCGTGATGTCCGGGCAGACCTTTGGATTCACTCTGCCCGCCAACGGCGATCTCCAGCTTTTTGCCCCACAGCTTCTTCCCGTCATTACCGTAGACCGCCAGGTGCCCCGGAACGGTGACAAGGTAATCCATCTTCCCGTCGCCATTGACGTCAGCGACGATTATCCCGCCGCCCGAATCCTTCGGAGCGGGTATATCAAGCTTGATCGTCTGCTTCGCACCTGCCCCAAGGGCCCCGCACCAAGACGCTGCGAATATCACAACCGCTGTCAAAGCCAATCTGTTCATGGCCGCTTCTCCCTGCAAAGTTCACATCTCATCGTATCGACGCACTCCTCGAACCGCAAGCAGCATACAGGCGCAGTTGCTCCAATCCAGTGGCATCTGGCGTCCGGCGACCGAGGCCCCTATAGTACCGCCATGCCGACAGGATACGTTATCTCGGATTTGCACATGTTCGCCCGGTGGTCCAGGCCGAGCAAATATATCGAGCGCATGGGTGAAGCCGCATTCGAGGCGGACTTCTTCGTGCTCAACGGAGACATATTTGACTTTCGCTGGAGTGTCCTGCCCGGGGTTGAAGCCACGCTCGATGCCTCCATCGCCTGGCTCAGCGATTTCGCGACCGCTCACCCAGACTGCACCGTGTATTACATCCTGGGAAATCACGACGCCTTTACGGGCCTGACCCATCGGTTGGCTAAACTGACCGACGAGATCGAAAACTTCCAGTGGCGACCGGCATATCTGCGCATGGACGGGGTCCTGTTTACCCACGGCGACCTCTTCTGGCGGGACGGGCGAAATCCATTTGATCGCCGCATCCCCCCCGCTGTACTGCGGATCTCACCGCTGCTGGGCTGGATATATCACCTGATCCATACGATCCAGGCCACCCGCCTGGTCCACGCAATGTGGCCGCCAAGGCGATGCGCTGCTCATATAGCAAAGTCGCTAAGCAGTGGGTCGAAGGAACTTACCCGCGGAATTACTGATGTCTACTGCGGGCACACGCACGTGGCCGTTTCCGACTTCGAGCATAAGGACATAACGTTCCACAATACGGGATCTGGTATCAGGGGCCTGCGATGCAACATGCGCAAAGTCTCGGTCCCCGACGGATGCGAGGTATCCCAGTGACCACCGAAGCCCCCGACAAGCCCTCCGCCGACTGCTATTCTGCAGCCGACCGGAAATTGATGGTCTGGGGGCAGGAGGTGCGGCGCAAGATGCTCGGTCCGCTGCTGTGGGCAATGGCGAAGTGTCACATCACCGCTGACATCCTGACGCTTGCGTCGCTGGCGGCGGGGTTGGCGTTTTGTCCGGTCTACTTCTTCTGCAGGCCCGCGGCGTTGGGGCTGCTGGCGCTGCATTTGTGCCTCGACGGTCTGGACGGACCGCTGGCCCGTTATACACAAACCGCGTCTCGCAAGGGATCGTTTACTGACACTATGACAGACCAGATTGTCATTGCGGCATCGACAATCACGCTGATCGCCGGCGGGGTTATCTCGGTGGTCCCCGGCGCGTGCTACATTTTCATCTACACCGTCGTGGTCGCCTTCTCGATGATCCGCAACGCTCTGGAGATTCCTTACGTATGGCTGGTCCGCCCGCGATTCTTCGTCTACGCCTGGTTCGCCATCGAGCTGTACGTACTCCCGGGCAGTATCGACTACGTCCTGTGGACATTCACGGGGCTGTTGACCGCCAAGATGATCACCGGATTCATAAAGATCAGAAGGCGGCTTTGAGGATGATTACCGCTGAGGCGTTGACAATCACCCGCCAGGGGGGTACATATATCTGCACTGACAGTTGTTTCCGATCTTAAGGCGCCGCAGAAACTTCGGAATGAAGGAGAATTGCGATGGCTGGAGTCAAATCAGTCGCACTGTGTTTAACAATCGTTCTGTGCGGCGGTCTGCCCGCGGGATGCAACGAGAACAAATCCACCTCTGATTCATCAGCGACCGAGTTGCAAAAGACCGCATCACTGCTCGCCCAGGCCGAAAGGGATCGCGACAGCGCCAGGATGGTCCTGAAGGCCGTCAGGCGCGAAACTGAAAAGCTGAAGATCGACCTGGACAAAGCCCAGACGACAATGCGGGGCGCACTGGATCGCCTGGAGCCTCTCGAGAAGGAGCTCATACAACTGAAGAAGGAACTGGCCAAGCTGAAACCGCCGGAAAAAGGTGCCCCGCCGGCACCGAAAAAACCGTAATAGCGAGTTGTGCCCAATGCGATATTCCGTGCTGAGCCTTTTGATACTTGTATTAGCGGCATCGAGTACCGCTGCCGAAGCCGATCGGGGCGTTACCCAGCGTCTCGTGCCCGCCCCGGCAGGCGGTCCGAAGTTCCAGTCCTCGACCCCGCCGAAAGACTGTCCCTTCCCGCGATCGAAACTGTTTACGGGCGTTGTATTCACCGGGCGGTACAAGAACTACACGACTGCCGATACGTGGTATCCGTCCTGGGCATCCGACGGACATCTCTACTCGCCGTGGACCGACGGCAGGGTAGGCAAGGTGGGATCCAGTTCCGGCCCGAGGAGATGGACCACCGGACATGCAAAGATCGAAGGCGACGATCCACTGAACCTGAAAGTGACCGCGCTGGGCCTGCACAAGGCGCCCGCCACTCCGTACGGCGGACGATATCCCTGCGGATCGCTCGTGCATGAAGGCGTGTGGTACTACGGTACGTACTGCCTCGATAAGAAGAAGTATCCCTGGGACATAATGGGACCGTTTGTCGGCTTTCGCATCTCAAAGGACCTCGGTAAGACGTGGACCGACACTCCATGCACTCCAGCCAAACCGCTGTTCGGCGAGTCGGGCAAGGGTGGCGCCAAGATCAAAATGGGTTCGCCGCACTTCGTCGACTTCGGTAAGAACATGCAGCACTCGCCGGACGGAAAGGCGTACCTCACCGGGCACGGAGCCACGCGCAAGGATGCGACGTGCAGTTGGGTCTCCGGCGACCAGGTCAACCTCGCCCGCGTAACACCGACGCTGAAGAACATCAACGATGTGACGAAGTACGAGTTCTTCGCGGGTCGCGATGCTGACGGGAAGGCGATCTGGACAAAGGAATTCGCCCGCATAAAACCGCTGCTGGAATGGAATGACCGTATGGGCTGCGTGACGGCCACCTACAACCCCGCGTTGAAAAAGTACCTCATGTGCGTCACTGACGGTGGCGCCAGCGGGATGGGCACGTACGATACGATGATCCTCGAGGCCGACCGCATCACAGGTCCGTGGAAGCTTGCGGCGTTCATGCCCAAGTTCGGCCAGCAGGCGTATTTCGTGAACATCCCGTCCAAGTTCATTAACCGCGACGGGCGGATGATGTGGTTGTGTTTCTCGGATGACTGGGTGCGAAAGCATCCCTCCAGCCCCCCCGCCACGCGGTATGCCATGTGCCTCTACGAGATGAAACTTCTCCGCCCGTCGGACAAACTCCCCGCACCGACGGTCGATCCGCTCAAGAGCCCGTCCAACATCGCCCCCAAGGCCAAGGCGACAGCAAGTTCGTCCCATCCGGGCTATAGTCCCGCCGGGGGCATCGACGGTGTGGTCGGGGGATATCCCGGTAATATCAAACAGGAATGGGCCAGTAACAAGGAGAGCAAAGGCGCGTGGCTGCGCCTCGAATGGAAATCTCCGCAGATGATCGATCGCGTGTGGTTGTTCGATCGACCGAACAAATACGATTACATCACCACCGGAGAACTGACGTTCAGTGATGGCGCGACAGTGAAGGTCGGCTCCCTGCCCGACGATGCGTCGTCCGGACGGGAAGTAGCTTTCCCCGCCCGGAAAGTGTCCTGGGTGCAGTTCAAAGTCACGGGCGTCAAGACGGGGTACGGGCACATTGGGCTGGCGGAATTCGCCGTGTTCGCAGCGAAATCCCCGAAGATCGTTAAGCCCGCAAAGTGAAAGGTTCGGCTTTATGAGGCATCATCGTGCGTGGGGGCTTGTAGTCAGCGTTGCAACCGTGTTGTCTATCGCCTCGGCGTGCCTGGCGGCCGATGCGGTTGTCGTGGCGTATCGAAAGGGAGTCCCCCAGGCGGAGTTTGCGGCCGGGCGGATCGCCAAGGCCCTCGAACGTTCAAACAGCAAGTGCGTCATGGTTGATCTGGCGAAATCGCCCAAGACCGCTGACATCGCTATCATCATCGGCGCCGCAGATTCCAAGCTCGCCAAGGGCCTGCTGGGCAAGGTTACCGTTGATGCGGCTATAAAGCCCCAGGGCTTTCGCATCCGTCGCTCCGGCGCCTTGGTTTGCGTTCTGGCGAGGGACGCTTCGGGCGCTATGTACGGCGGGCTGGACCTCGCCGAGCAGATCAGCTTTCGTGTGCCTCTGGCGAAGATTCCCGAGAAGCTGTCGGCGCCCGCCATCGCCCGACGCGGGATCAAGTTCAACATTCCCCTCGACGCCCGTACGCCAAGCTACGACGACACCGGAGACGCCGCCCAGAAGAACATCGTGGAGATGTGGAATTTCGAGTTCTGGCGCGAGTTCTTCGACGAGTTGGCGATCTGCCGCTACAACACGCTGACGCTCTGGAACCCGCACCCCTTCCCGTCGATCGTCAAGTGTCCCGATTACCCCGACGTCGCCCTGTCAGACGTCTGCATACCAAAGATCAAGCCGGAATACCAATCCCGTTCGTGGCGGGAGCCCCAGTACGTCTCGCCGAAGGTGCTGGCGAATCTCAAAGTCGTCCGCAAAATGACGATGGACCAGAAGATCGCCTTCTGGCGCCGCGTACTCAAACACGCATCCGCCCGCGGGATCGACGTCTACTGGATCACCTGGAACGTGATGGTCAACAGCGCCGAGGGCAAGTACGGCCTGACCAACGCCCAGGATAATCCCAAGACGATCGCTTACATCCGCCAGTGCGTTCGCCAGACGATCCTGACCTATCCGCGCCTGAAGGGCATAGGTGTGACCGCCGGGGAGGGCATGCGGAACCGCAAGGACAAATACGACCGCGAGAAATGGCTGTGGGCGGTTTACGGGATGGGCATCCTCGACGCAAAGGCCAAACAGCCCGACCGCAAGGTGCGGTTCATCCATCGCGTGTGGAATTCCGGGATGGACAGGATCATGAGGGACTTCGCGTCCAAATACCCCGACTCGTTCGAAGTCGGCTTCAAATACGCCCGGGCAAGGCTCTATTCATCGACCAGGCCGCCTTTCGTCAAAGGTCTGCTGGCCGAAATGAAAACCCACAAGGTCAAGGGCTGGTGGAATCTGCGTAATGACGACATTTTCAACTTCCGCTGGGGCGATCCGGACTACGTGCGCGAGTTCCTGAAGAACCTCCCGCCGGCGGAACTGACGGCGGGATACCACATGGGTTCCGACGGTTACGTCTGGGGTCGCGAGCACACCTCCACCGAGCCGGACAATCCCCGCCAACTGGAGATACGCAAGCACTGGTACAACTTCATGCTCTGGGGACGCCTCGGCTACGATCCGAAGCTGGACCGGGCGTTCTTCGAGAAGGTCCTGGGCTCGAAGCTGCCCCAGGCACCGCCCGGGGACCTGTACGATGCATGGCGGGCAGCGTCGAAGATCATCCCGCAGGTCAACCGGTTCCACTGGCGGAATTGGGATTTCATGTGGGCCGTCGAGATATGCACCGACCAGCGAAAGGGCTTCCACACTGTTGATGATTTCATCAAGTGCCCGACGATGGAGGGAAGCGGATTGGTGAGCATTCGCGATTACGTCGAGCGAACCGCCAGGAAGCAGGAAATCAAGGGCGTCTCTCCGCTCAAGATCGCCGACCGCCTGGACGCCAGTGCGACCGCGGCGGACAAAACGCTCGCTACGATCCGCGCCAAAACGCCCAAGCCGACCAAAGAACTCCACCGCACGCTGGCCGATATCGAGGCGATGAGCCTGCTCGGGCGGTACTACGCATCCAAGATCCGCGGGGGCGTAGCGCTGCAGACGTTCCGCACCGGCAAGGATAAGGACCAGCAGGCCCAAGCCGTCAAGCATCTCACCGCCGCGTCCGCTCACTGGAAACGCTACAGCAAGATTGCATCGAGCCTCTATAATCCGCAACTACTGGCCCGAACGCGGCGCACCGACTGGACCGCCATTCAGAAGGATGTCAACAAGGACATCGAGGCCGCGGCCAGGTAATCGACCGGGCGTTACTCCGTCTGCGGGTTGGTTATCCGGCCCATGAACAGGATGCTCGCGGTCTTCTTGTCGCGAATCACGAACAGGAATGGGCGGTCGGCCTGGAAGGTCGGCGTGAAAGGCACTGTTATCGGCGCGGAGACCGCTACTGCCATCATGACGGCCGTCGCGGCGGCGGCTTCAGTGCCCTTTTCGTTGACCTCGACGAACGCTTTGTGGATGACCTTGGTAATATAGAGTCGAAGCCTGGGATCTTCCGAAGCACACATTCCCGTGAAGTCAGCGCCGTTCGCCATGCGCGGATCTGTGAATGCCCGGACCATGCCCATCGCCTTGAGCGTTTTGTTCATCTGGTACTTCGTCTCCAGCTTGAACTTCGGCAGGAAGACGTGGGTCTTGCGTTTCTGTAGTTTGGCGATCCATGCGGCGAGATTGTCTGTGGAGAGATTCTTCTCGACGGAGCCCAAGCCGCCCGGTGAGTTCGGGGCGATGAGCACCATCGTAATGTCGTCACCCTTGTAAGGCAGTTCAAGCATGGCGAAGCCCTTGTCGCCCGGGTAGAGGGCTGTCTTCTGTCCGCGTCTGGTCATGCGAGGTGTCTTGAACAGCGATCCGTCAGCATTGAAGGCGCCATAGCGACCGGCAGGCAGACTGCGGGCGTTCATAATGGGCGCCTTGACCTTCTTACCGTCAGCCAGAGTGAAATCCCGCGGCTTGGTGTTGGCCTCTTTGAACGGTACGGACCAAGCGCCTTTGAAGTAGATCGCATTGGTGAGTATCAGGCGGACAAGCCTCGCCTCATCGGGAGGCAACTGGGGGATAATGTCCTTGATGCGATCTTTCGTCTGCCCGGCCACCCAATTGTTGACCTTTATACGCTCGGTGGGGAAGTTGTTCTTGAAGTCGGCCGGGAAGATACCGCCGGTCTTGTAGTACTTGTTGATCGTCTTGATATAGGCGTCCAGGAACGGATACGTCTTCTCGCCCCAGAGGGCGTTGGCGACGCGGAGTTCGTACTGGTCTACCTGGGCTGAGGCTTTGTTGAGTTCAGCGGCGACGGCGCGTTCGGCCTGGGCGGCCTTTTGGTATTCTCGCCATTTTCGCTGCGTGCGAAGAGCTTTGGTCTTGGCCCTGAGAGCCTCCAATGCCTTGCGAAGCTCGGGAATCTTCTTTCGGGCGGCCTGCTGGGCAGGGGTGTCTTCGCCCATCAGGCGATCGTTGAGACCGGCCATACCGGTATGGATCAGCGACGTGCGCCACGGGATGAGTTGCGCATCATCGCCCACCCGCCGCGTGGCCTGGGGGAAGCGAAGGACCTTGCCCATTTCCATCGCAGTCTTACCGCGTGCGCCCTCTGCGGTCATCGCCAGCGCACTCGATACCGAATAGGGCGAGAAGAAGAGATTCTTCCCCGCGTTCTCACCGGCGAGTTGCTTGAACATATCGAATGCAAAGTCGCTGTTGGCCTGAACTGCGTGTTTGACGGGCGCCTGTCCGGTTTCCGCGGCCAGCAGATCGCCCGCCCCGCCTGTGGCGCTGCCCAGAGGCGTAATCAGATTAACCATTCCAGTAATCACGAAAATGCGGGTAAGTTGTTTCATCGGTTTTCCTTTCAATTCCGCTCGTCCCGGATGCACAAGGCCACTGACGCTTGAGTCCATAATATATCTTATACGGCCGAACGTCGGAAATTGCCATCCAGACAACTGAGCGGGGGGCAAGGCCGTCAAGGATACCGGCAAGATTTTGCCGCAGGAATGGGCATAAACACGTGATTTTCAACTTGGGGAAGGTATGATTCAAACAAGACTCTGCCCTTTAACCGCGGTCCCCCCCAGCGCGAGGCGTGTTATGCTGCACGAGAAAATAATCGTTGGAGTTGCAACAATCCTCCTGGGTTCCAGTTGGGCGTTTGGCGCCGAGCCCGAGAAACATCTTCAGATCGCCCGCCACCCGAATACCGGGAAGTTGATCGTAATACAAATGCCCGTCGTCGACGGTAAGCCCGTTCGCGTCGACGTCACGAAAGCTCGCTCGAGCAATCTGAAGGTCTACGAGGTTGGCCGCGGGCGACCTATCCCTCGCAAGGAATCTCCCAAAACCGCCACCAGGCCCGCCAAGGGCGGTCGGACCGGATTCTTCCGGACCAAATTCGAGCAACGAAGCCCACAGAGCAATCTCGACGGAATGCTCCGCAGGCTCGGCTGGAAGAAGGGCAAGCAGCACATTGATTACAAGCTCAAGGATTTCACGTTCGAGGTCTACGTTCCCCCGAACTACAGCGGCGCCAAGCCGTACGGGCTCATGGTCTACATCAGCCCGGGGCCTCGCGCGTATTTCTTCGGCATGATGCGTCCCCACAGCTTGTACGCAAAACACTCCCTGATCCACATCGCGGCCTACAACTCCGGGAACAAGCAAAATGTCTGGGTCCGCCTGGGACTGGCCATCGACGCGGTCGGCAATATGAAAAAGCAGTACAACATCGACCCCGACCGGGTCTATGCGACCGGCATATCGGGCGGCGGGCGGTGTTCGAGCATGCTTGGTTTGAGTTTCGCAGACACCTTTGACGGCGCGATCCCGATCGTCGGCTGCTATTTCTTCACGATGATCAAGTCGCTGGAGAACCCCAAGAAAGGCTGGGGCGCCAGGTTCATCAGACCGGTGTCCGCGGTCTACAGCAAGGCTCGCCTCAAGAACCGGTTCGTGCTGCTTACCGGGCAGCACGATTTTAACAGGGAGGAGACCGAGTCGACTTACGTTAACGGTTTCAAGAAGTTCAAGTTCAAGCACGCGACCTATCTTGAAGTGCCCGGTATGGGACACACCTGCCCCCCCGCCAGGTACTTCGAGCAGGCCCTGATCGCACTGGACGCCCCGCTCAAAGGCGGAGGCGGATCGAAGATCGTCCCCGCGGTTGAGGCGTCCAAAGCGATGCGAGAGGCCCAGCGCCTGATAAAGGCGTCGAAACACGGCGCCGCCTACGCGAAACTCACCCGCCTGGCAACTCGATTCCCCAGCACGGCATCGGCCGCCAAAGCCAAACGCATGCTCGCGGAAATCAAACGCACTCATCCCAGGATCGCGGCGGCCTGCCAATACGATGCGGACCAACTGATTGTGCGGTCGTCTATCGTCCGCGCGCGGAGAGACATCGCTGAAGGCAATACCGCCCGGGGAAGAGACTCCCTCGCTCGCGTGGTCCTGACGTACCCGGATCACACTGAATCGAAAGAAGCGTTGACACTGCTCGAAACCGTCTGGAGCAAACGAACCAAACCGTGACGCACCGGCGCCCCGGGCCAGAGTTACGGGGCTTCCCGTCTCTTCAGACACTGCTTGTGGAACACGACAACTTCTTCAACCTGCTCGTCAGTCATCGAGTCGACCGCTATCAGCCGCTTTGGGATCGGCATGGTCCTCAAGTCACGCGCCGGGCAATTATCGGCAGCCGTGCCCATCGGACACTCGATCAGAAGCCCCTTTACCCACGTTCTCTTGTGCTCGATTGAGAGTTCGTCCATTGGACTTCTCCTCTGTGGCATATGAACATCGCCACGATTCCCGAACGCCTGTCAGCCCGAGTCCCTATTCGGGTTTTCAACTATCATTATCCCGCCTGCGAGCGAGGATATCAAGGATCGAATGCTGCCGGTTTGAAGTACGCGGTTTCAACGCCGCCGTTTTCTGGAACGTTTCGAGGATTTGGAGGCGCGCTTTGAAGACCTGGACTTGCGCTTGGCGGTCTTGGATGTGCGCTTGACTGTCTCGGGGGCCGATTCGACAGGTGCTGTCAGGATATCGAACAGCCTGCTCACACCCGCCGAAGGTTTGGTGGAATCCTTGGGAAGTTCGGGCAATCTCTGGAGAGGCTCGGGTGAACTCTCGGACGGTTTGGGCGCCGGTATGGAAGACTCGGGCACACTATCGGAAGGCTCAGGCTCCGCCTCTGGCGATTCGGATTTGACCAGCACGAAACCGTGTTCACCGGCGACTTTGACAATGCGATCGTAATGTGCGGGGGGAATTGCTACTGTCAGTTCCATAGTATCTTCTAACAGCGCGATCCTCAGCCTTCTATTCGCGCCGCGTTTTCGCCCCGCGGCAGAGGCGGTATCCTCGCCTTTGCCTTCATCGAGCGTCATCACCTCGATATCGGACCATTCGCTTATCTGCACGCCAATGAGCTTGCGAAAGACAAGCTTCTCGCCGATCTCGGACCAGAATACAGGTGCGGTGAACCCGACCCAGACAAGCATGATCACCGCATAGCCCAGCACAATCGTAAAGATAACGTCTATCGTCCACTCCAAACCCGTGGTCAGGTCGGTAAGAAGCCCCCCCCCGCCGGACCAGCTCATCCAAAGCCAAACCGCGATCAATCCCCCCAGACCAAACCCGAAGCACAGATAGAAGATCGACCACGCCCGGTTGTAGATCCGATTGCTCTTGTCCGCGTATTGGTGCGGGGTTTGGTGTTTCACGTCAGTCGTTCCCATCAAATTTCTCCATCGTCCCGATCGTCTACGAGGCTTGCTTCAGCAGCGAAGACAGCAAAACCGTACTGCCCAAACCCTCATCATCGATTATCCTGAACTTGAGTTTCACATCTCCCAACCGCTTCTTCAGGGCAGCCAGCGGGATCGTGACCTTCCCGGGCCTCTTGTCTCGCCGAGCGATTAGCGCCGGGGCAATTGACATCGTATGCCCGCCGGAGATAACTTTCCACAGGCCGATATACCGAAGCCCGTATGGCGACTCGATCACAACCAGCCCCGACGCCTTGTCCACTCGCGCGACGATTTTCCCGGCGTCTTTCCAGGCACGTGCGTCCAGTGCGAAGAAACGATGCGCCGCAAGCGCCCCGCCGCTCACCGGCGACCAGCGCGCGACTTCGCTGTCCTTGAATACCAGCGTCTCTTTTCGTCTCGCGTGCGGCGGTTCGACCAGCGTGAAGAAGCGATTCAGGCGATCGTGTCCGCGGGTCATTATGTCGTGCCGGTCATGGCTGTGCGGAAGACCGAAGGTATGCCCGATTTCGTGCAGCGCCGCCCCCATTGTCGTCGAAGCGTTCGCCCAGAACGTATGCCTGCCCACCGAATCGCTGAATATTTTCGAGGGGTCCACGCGCGTAGCGTTCATGAAAGCCGCCTGCACGCCTACGATGCTGTCGGGCCAGGAGAACAGATCGCCCCCTCCAAACAGCGCCAGATTCCCACCGCCCAGCGCGGTGTGAGCCCCGACCTTACCGGTCTTCGGATTAAAACGCGTGAACGCCGGAATCACCAGATTCTTCGCCCGCTTGTGGGGGAATTGCCTTCTGATTTCGCCGGCGGCTTCCCCATACAACTGCCCGCCGGTGAGCTTCTGATAGTACTCCGCATCCCGCCGCCCCTTGAGAATGTGGACCTTGACCCGCCCGCGGTCGTCCAGTTCCAGATTGAAGGTCCGCCGCCCCAGGCCCAGATCACCAAGCCGCTCAGCGGTGAACGTCTGCATCAACTTCATCGCCGTGTCCAGCTTACCCCGCCAGTTCTGCGGATCGTTTTTCAGCGGCGTCTGGAAGCGAGTGTCGCCCGACTTGTCGACGAAGTAATGCACTCGCACAACGTAGGGGTTGCTCTGGAGTTTGTAGTTCAACGCCAGAGTAACTTTCTTACCCCCGGCGGAGATCGCGAGCTTGTTAACGCCCGGAACCAGTTCGGCCAGGGCCTTGAACTTCCCCTCGCTCGCCAGAGCGGTCCACTTTCGCACCGCCCGCTTCGACGAACTGTTCCTGACTGTCACCGCCTCCAATTTCGCATCGGACAACTCGCCGCGGATCAGCACTACCGGGAAGCGGATAGTCTCCCCCGGAGAGAAATTAGTGACGCGAATGGCCGGACGCCTTGCCGCCGCCTCTGCCAACGCGGTACCGCTCATAGCGACAACCAGCGCCACGCAAAGGACGCCCCCCGCCATTAGCCCAAACGCATTATGTCTTTTCATACCATGAATCTACCAGATTCGAGCCCGCGCCGCGAGGGTTGTGCAAAGTACGCGAATCTTTGGTACAATCCGGACATGGCGACCGCACAGACGCTCATGGAAATGTACGAGGCTATGCTCAAGCGGTTCGGTAACCACGGATGGTGGCCTGGCGACGGACCGCTGGAAGTCTGCCTCGGGGCGATTCTCACTCAGAACACGAGTTGGACAAACGTCGAAAAGGCCCTCGACAATCTCCGCAACGCCGGCGCCGTCAGCATCTCCGTGCTCCAGCAGATGGACCCTGACTCCCTGGCGGGACTGATTCGCCCGGCGGGATACTATAACATCAAAGCCGGGCGTCTGAAGAACTTCATCGCGAGCGTGTACGAGAGCTACGGCGACGACATCGCCGCATTCCTCGATCGGAGCGTTTCAGTATTGCAGAGCGAACTGCTGGGCGTAAACGGTATCGGCCGCGAGACAGCCGACTCGATAATCCTCTACGCCGCGGGGAAGCCGACGTTTGTGATCGATCGCTACACGTGCCGCATGATGGTCCGCCACGAGATGACCTGCCCCGAAGAGGACTACCAGCAGGTCAAGGACCTCTTCGAGTCGTCACTGCCCGAAGACCTTGAACTCTGGAAAGACTACCACGCGCAGATCGTGGCGGTTGGTAAAGAATACTGCCGCCCCAAGGCGAAGTGCGCCGGTTGCCCGCTGGAATGTTTCCCACACGACCCCGTCGCGGGCCAGTTTGAGCAGTAGATCATATCTGCCAGGAGTGAACTTCCATATTCGTCATCTCACACCGGACGGACCGGTTTCCTTCCGATGATTCGGGAGCGTCAAGTTGCTGTTTTCGCATGCGAAGGCGCATCTCCAGGGGCATCTCGCTGAACTTCACGGTCCGGTCGCGACCGGTATCTTTGGCCAGCAGCAAGGCCTGATCGGCAAAATACGCCAACATGTTCGGCGTGGTTATTTCGGGGTTATCGGGGAACGTGGCCTGCCCGATCGAGACCGTAACGTGTATATCGCTACCGAATACGGTGAACTTTCGGGTACTCACTTCTTTGAGTATCCTTTCTGCGAACATTGCGGCCTGCTCCTCGTCGGCCTTGGGGAGCAGTATGCAAAACTCCTCCCCGCCGGTCCGGGCCACTACATCCGACTCTCGCACCGATCGCGTGAGGATTACCGCCAGTTCCTTCAGGACGTAATCGCCACTGTGGTGCCCATGAGTGTCGTTGACAATCTTGAAATGATCGATATCCAACGCCAACATGCTCAGCGAACCATTGTACCGCTTGACCGACTTGAACTCGTGGGCCAGTATTCCTTTGAAAGATCGCACGTTTCGAACGTGCGTCAGCGGGTCGGTGGTGCATTTGGCTTTCAGGGCCTTGTTGTCCTCCTGCAAACGATCCAGGAGTTTCAGTTCGCGATCCAACACCAGTTCCAGCGCGGTTCGCGAGGAGGCCAACTGGTCGTACAGGTCCTTTATGCGTAGCATCGCGCGTATTCTTGCCCGGACCTCGATCTCCGAGGTCTGTTCGGCTATTACGTCATCGACGCCGCTGTTGAGGAAGCGGCATCGCTGTGCTTCGGCCGAATCACTGGCCATGATCATAATCGGCAGGTAGTGCCTCGGTGAGATGCCCCGAAGGACAGTCGCCAGGTCCGAATCGATGGAGTCGTCGAGGGACATGTGCAGTATGACCAAATCGATTTCCTTGCTCCTGACGGCGGCGAAGGCGTCTATCTCGTCTTCGATTTCAATAACCGTCCACTCGTCACTGTGGAGGTCCGGATATGACGTGCCGGATCGCGACCCACCCATTGAAAACAGCAGGATACGGAAATCACCTGTGCGATCTTGTATAGTCATTATTCTGATTCTCTTTTGGCCTCTTTGGCCTTCTGCATGGTAATCACTGGGGACAAGGCGTTTATATATTGGCCACGTCAGTGCGGACAGCTTGCAGTTACACCGTCCAATTACAGACTAAGATACGCTTACCGCTCCGGGCAAACGCCACTGCAGGTATTCTTACTCGGATATACCCCCATTTAACCGCCCGGACACTATTGCCCGCGGCGCGTAAATCTCTATAATGGCAACTAATGCCAACGCTGTTTGTCGGCGGATGACCTACCCACCACTGCAGGAAGCAAACCATGCCTACGCTAAAGGGAAAAGCCGTTGTCGCTCAATCCGGCGGACCGACGGCCGTTATAAATGCCAGCGCCGCGGGCGTTATTCAGGATTGTCTTGCATGCCCTGACGTTTTCACCGGTGTTTACGGCAGCCTGAATGGAATCCTGGGAATATTGACCGAAGATCTCTTCGACATGTCGGTCGAAAACCCTGCACAGATCGATCTCCTGAGACGCAGCCCGGCTTCGGCTTTGGGATCTTGCCGCCACAAACTCAAGGACCTCGATTCCGATCGCGCCGACTACGAACGGATACTCGAGGTCTTCAAGGCACACGATATCCGCTATTTCTTTTACATCGGCGGTAACGACTCGATGGACACCGCGGCCAAGCTCGGTCAGCTCGCCATCGAAACCGATTACGAGATGATCGCCCTCGGCGTACCGAAGACCGTCGACAACGACTTGGCCTGCACGGATCATTGTCCGGGCTATGGGTCGGTCGCCAGGTACAGCGCCATGTCGGTAATGGAGGCCGGGCGAGATACTGATGCGATGTACATCCACACCGCTTGCACGATCCATGAGGTAATGGGCAGAAACGCCGGATGGATCGCCGCGGCAACCGGTCTGGCTCGCCGCAGGCGCGAGGAAGCTCCGCATATCATCCTGCTTCCGGAAGTACCCTTTATAGTAGATAAGTTCGTCGACGACGTACGCCGCTGCATCACCGATTTCAAACGGTGCTTCATCACGTGCGGAGAAGGGGTGCGGACTCCTGACGGGCAGTACCTCGCCGACGCTGGCGGCAAGTTCGTCAAGGATTCTTTCGGGCACACGCAGTTAGGCGGCGCCTCCGATGCGATCAGGACGATTATCGAATCGCATATAAACGTTAAGACCCGAGCCAACCGGCCGGGAACCGCCCAGAGGGTGGCGATGCACTTTGCCAGCAAGACTGACGTGGACGAGGCGTACCTCGCCGGACAGGCCGCAGTCGCCGCGGCGGTGGACGGGGTCAGTGGAAAAATGATTACGCTGGTTCGCAATAGCGATTCGGGGCGGTACGTTTGTACGACTGGTCTGGCGGATCTCGAAGACGTCGCCAACGGCGAGAAGATGCTGCCCCCCGAATTCATCGACGCCGACGGGACGGGTATTACCGAAGCCTTCCGCCAGTACGCCCTTCCGCTTATTCAGGGCGAGGCGCCTTTGGAAGTCGGCGGCGACGGATTACCGGTTTACGCCCGCCTTGACAGGACGCCGATTTTGAAACTGACACCGCCCTGGGGTACTCTCCAGTAGCATCAAACCCGCAGCCGGTGGTAATCGATCCTTGAAGTAATTGGGACAAACGGTTATTAAGAGTACAGCATGATACAGTTTGAGGTATACCACGACGG
>CAZSLS010000015.1:0-58289 GCA_964607575.1 uncultured Planctomycetaceae bacterium
ATCCGAGTATGTAGTGCGTGCCCTCGACGCTGCTCATCCACTCGCGGAGCGCTTCGTTGCAGGCGTCTTTCAGCGTGCATTGGCCCGACGTTACCGGCACGACCTCGGTTCCCAGCAGCTTCATGCGGAACACGTTGAGCGACTGGCGGCGGATGTCTTCGGTGCCCATGTAAACCGCACATTCCAGCCCGAACACCGCAGCCGCCGTCGCGGTGGCTACTCCGTGCTGGCCGGCGCCGGTCTCGGCGATCACGCGTTTCTTGCCCATTCGCAGGCAGAGCAGGGCCTGTCCGAGCGTGTTGTTGATCTTGTGCGCGCCGGTGTGGTTCATGTCCTCGCGCTTCAGGTAGATCTTCGCCCCGCCAAGCTGCTCGGTCAGGCGTTTGCAGAAGTAAAGCTCGCTGGGACGCCCGCCAATCTCGCGGTTGCATCGTTCGAGTTCAGCGAGAAACGCTTCGTCGGCCATCGCGCCGTTGAATTCACGATCGAGCTGGTGCAGGGCGGCTACGAGCGTCTCGGGGACAAACTGCCCGCCGAACTGCCCGAAGTAGCCTTCGCCGCCGCCGGCCGCGGCGCTATTGTTATCAGTCATATCATCGACTCCTGAAACCGAATAAAACGGTATCCTACTATCGTCGGCGATGTCAATCAACAAGACAAACGAAGGGCACGAAGGCAAGCAGTGGCGTGAAAACGATTTTGTTTCCGCTCTCTAGTTCTCCTCCGGCGCGGGCGTCTTCTGCGATCTTACTGCTATTATCGCTCCGGTCAGGACCAGTACCCCCGCCGGCAGGATCGTCCACGCCGGCGCCTGTTCGCCGACGAACCACGCCATCACTCCCACGAAGACGAACTGGAAGAGATTGATTATGCCCACCAACTGCCCTCGCATGTGCTTGACCGAGTAGTTCAGGATCGAGTGCCCGACCATCGTCGGAATAATCGTCAGCGCGACGATCAGCAGTATTTCCCGGGCGCCCCAGGGCACGCTCATGCCCCACATCCCGCATTCGACGATCAGCCCTGCTGCCAGGAATACCAGACCGCCGAAGAAATAAAGCGGGACCACATACAGCCAGATCGTCGCGAAATGGCGATTCCGCCGCCCGAGCGTCAGGTACAGGCAGAATATCAGCATCGAGCCGAAGCAGATCATGTCACCGGTGAAGTATTCGACGCTTACGTGGAAGTCCCACGCCACGAGTACGCACACACCCCCTAGCGCCAGGAGAGTACCTTTCAGTTCAGTCCGCGTCACCCGCTCGCGCACTATCGCAAACAGCATTAGAGGCAGAACAGCCGGGGCCATATTCACTATCAGGTTGGCGTTGGTCGGGTTGGCCCGGCGGGCGCCGATGATCCACGAAGCGAAATGCAGGCCCATCGCCAGGCCCGCGATCATAGTCATTCGCAGATCTCCCCAGCTGAGCTTGCTGCGATGCCTGCGGAAGTCGCGAATACACAGCGGGCTGAGCACTACCGCCGCAAGCAGCAGGCGCAGACCGGTAAGCAGCATCGGCGGAGTGCCGCTGAGCCGTATAAATATGATAGCCGATGCGCACGCCCACACGCCCACCAGCAGCAGCGCGCCCCGCCACATCGTAAATCCTGTAGAATGTTCCGTCATCATCTCAAATCCTTGGTCTCGGGCAGGTACTGTAAGGCAAACCGGTCGGTGTTCCAAGTAGGTCTAAGAGTTATCAGACCAGTAACCAGTCATCAGTGACCCTTGGCATCCCCCTTGCCTTTGAGCTTGGTCTGCAATCTGCGGGGGCCTTCGAGAGAGTATTGTGTGTGATCGGGCCCATTGGATTTCGTGAATTTGGGGGAATCGCCAAAAAGACCGGGACAATGTAACCAACATGCGGCGCTGTGGAAAAAAAAGCCTGTTTTGGTCCGCCCAAGTTGATTTTGTGGAAGGTAGAGTCCTAGAATGCAATCGCCGAGACAGTAATGGTTACTATTATGGATAAGCCTCACGCCAAGCCCGTCGAACTCCGGATGACTCGTCAGCGACGCGTTATCCTCGAAGAACTCGACACGCCGGGTCGCCATCCCACCGCAGATAGCGTCTACCAGCGCGTTCGCCTGCGGATACCGAATATCAGCCTGGGCACAGTCTATCGTAACCTCGAAATACTCTCTCAGGCCGGTCTGATACGAAAGTTACATATCGGCTCGGGTCAGAAGAGGTACGACAGAGCGCTACACAAACATTACCATATTCGCTGCGTTCAGTGCGGGCGTATCAACGACGTACCTGCCGGACCGTTCGGCGACCTCGAAGCAGCCGCCAGCGGAAACTCCGACTTTGATATTTTGGGCCACGAACTTGAATTTGAAGGCCTTTGCGAACAATGTAAGGACATGAGTCCTGAACAATCGGAACAGAACCAGGAATTTGGGAGAATCGACTATGGAACTTAAAGGCAGCCAGACGGAAAAGAACCTCATGTGCGCGTTCGCGGGCGAATCACAGGCTCGCAACCGCTACACTTACTTCGCATCCAAAGCGAAAAAAGAAGGTTACGTGCAGATTTCCAATATCTTCGCAGAAACCGCCAACCAGGAAAAGGAACATGCCAAGCGACTCTTCAAGTTCATGACCGGCGGGGAAGCTGAGATTACCGCCGCGTTTCCGTTCGGCGAGATAGGCGCCACCGTCGAGAATCTCGCTGCGGGAGCGGCTGGTGAGAACTTCGAATGGACCACCATGTATCCTGGTTTCGCCCAGGTTGCCCGCGACGAAGGCTTCGACCAGGTCGCACAGGTAATGGAAGCCATCGCCATAGCCGAACAGCAGCACGAAAAACGATACCTGGCGCTGATTGCAAACATCGAAGGCGGGAGGGTTTTCAAGCGGGACACCTCGGTTGTCTGGCGCTGTATCAACTGCGGGTATCTGCATGAAGGTCCCGAGGCCCCGGAATTATGCATAGCCTGCGCACACGAGCAGAAGCATTTTGAACTGCTCGGAGAAAACTGGTAATCGAGAAGATCCCCACGGGATCTCAGAATACAGGAATCAGTAATAATGACCCCGCTACAGAACAGCGAAATACGCTTCACCGGCCTGCCGATAAGTCCGGGAGTTGTTCTGGCGGGGGTATGCCTGTTCAGGCAGAGCAGGCACAACGCGCTGCCTTCGTATGAGGTTACTGGTAAGAGTATCGATCGCGAGAAGACCAGGCTCGCCAAGGCTCGCGAAATCGTCGTGGAACGCCTCGAGAATCTCACGAGTACGGTTACCGATCGCATCGGTCCGGCGGAGGCGGGGATATTCGTCGCCCAGAAAATGATGCTGCAGGATCCGGTCCTTTGCGGTGAGATGAACGAAGCTATCGACGAAGGCTGCAATGCCGAACGGGCCGCCACGCAGACCCTCGACGGATACGAGAGTCAACTTGCCCAACTCGACGACGAGTACATTAAGGAACGCGCCAGCGACTTGGGCGAACTCAAGCGTCGCCTGCTGGACGTTCTGTGCAATACCAGCCCGTCATTCCAATGTTCGGCAGACAGTAAGTGCCGTCGCGGAAACGATCGCGTCGTTGTCACCGAAGAGTTGACCCCCTCGATAGCGATGGAGATCGAGGCCAATCACGTGCTGGGCTTTATCACCGAGCGGGGAGGCAAGACTTCGCACGCGGCGATTCTGGCCAGGGCGTTGGGTATTCCCGCCGTCAGCGGTATTGCGGACATCCACAACCAGATCCCCTGCGGTACCGAAGTGTTGATCAACGGGAACACCGGCGAAGTGGTGGTCCGTCCCAGCGCTCAAACGAAGGCTGCTACCGCGGCGCAGACCGTCACGCCGCAGGCCATCGAGGCCGTCGAGCCCGTAGATCACTTTACCGTAATGGCCAACATAAGCAGCGCCGCCGAGGCAGGGTTGGCTGTGGAGATGCGGGCGGAAGGAGTCGGATTGTACCGTACGGAATTCGAGTTTTTCGCGGCCGGTGGCACTCTGGACGAGGACCAGCAATACGAGTTGTACCTCAGCGTGGCGGTCGCGATGGAAGGGCGTCCGGTCTATTTCAGGATGCTGGATATCGGGGCAGATAAACCCTTGACCGGTCTGAATTTGCCCAAAGAAGACAATCCGGCGCTCGGATATCGCGGTGCGCGATTGCTGTTGGGGCGCCCGGATTTGATGCGTCCCCAGGCCAGGGCTCTGGCGCGGGTGTCGAGCGAGTTCCCCGTACACGTGATGTATCCGATGATTACCGGGCTTCATCAGTTCCGGATGCTGAAACAGACATTCGAGGAGATGACCGCCGACATATCGCCGCGGCGACTTTATCACGGCGTGATGTTTGAAGTACCGTCGGCGTGCATGGAAGCCCAACTACTGCTCGAGGAAGTTGATTTCGCCAGCATAGGCAGCAACGACCTGATCCAGTACATCTTCGCCGTCGACCGCAATAACAGCATCGTCGCCGTTGACCATCGCCCGGATTACGATGTCTTCTGGCGACTGTTGGAGAATCTGTCCCTGGCGGCGGATCTGGCGGGCACACCGATTTCGCTCTGCGGTGAGTTGGCGTCGGACGTACAATATACCGACAGGCTGATCGCAAGCGGCATTCGGATGGCGAGCGTGAGCGCCCGCCGGATTTCGGATGTTCGCCGCTCTGCGGTCCAGGCCGAAATCCAGCGGCGCGCAAGAGCGCCGGACTACAGCGTGTGAAGTGTGAGATGTAAATCTAATCACTGACGCAATAAGAAAGGAAGAACGATGATTGAGAAACTGCAAATCTACAAGTGTGAGCATTGTGGGAACATCGCGGAAGTGTTTATCGGCGGAGGTCCTACGCTGGCCTGCTGCGGCGTCGATATGGTCCTGCTCGAGCCCAAAACCGCCGACGCCGCCACCGAAAAACACGTACCGATGATCGAGAAGGTCGAAGGCGGATACAAGGTGACGGTCGGATCCACGCCGCACCCGATGACAGACGAGCACTACATCCAGTGGATCGAACTGATCCGCGGCGATGTTGTGACCCAGATATACCTCGCACCGGGCGAAACGCCCGAAGCGTTCTTCTCCACAGGAGATTGCGAATGCCCGGTGGCCGCGCGGGAGCACTGCAACGTACACGGACTGTGGAAAGGATAGAGCCAAATGCTTAGCAAAGAGATACAGGACGCCCTTAATTCGCAGATGAACTTCGAGATGTATTCCGCCAACATCTACATGTCGATGGCTGCCTGGTTTGACGCAAAAAACCTGGTCGGATTCGCCAACTGGATGAAGATCCAGTATTCCGAAGAGATATTCCACTTTACGAAGTTCTACAACTACATCGACGAGCGAGGCGGGCGAGTGTTGCTGGGGGGCATGGACGCTCCGGCGACCGAGTGGGACTCGCCGCTGGCGGCGTTCGCCAATGCGCTTGAGCACGAACAGATTGTCACCGGGCGAATAAACGATCTGGTCGCAGGGGCCATCGAGGCCAAAGACCACGCGACGGTGAACTTCCTGCAGTGGTTCGTTGGCGAACAGGTCGAGGAAGAAGCCAATGTCGACGGCGTCATCCAGCAACTCAACCTGGTTGAAGGCGCACCGGGTGGGCTGTTCATGCTCGATCGCGAATTGGGCCAGAGGGTCTTCACGCCACCGGCGAAGGAGTAACACCCATGGCAAACCTGAATGCCAACAGGATACTCGACATAGCCGAACAGACCGAACGGGACGGCGCCAACTTCTACCGGAAAGCGGCCGAGTTCGCCAATGAAGACTGCCGCAGCGTGCTGCTGGCCCTGGCGACAATGGAATGCAACCACGAAGATACCTTTGCGGCCATGAGGGCAGATCTTCTCGACGGAGAACTCCAACTCCTGGTGACCGACCATGCCAAGAAGGGCGCCTTGTACCTCCAGGCGGTGGTCGACGGGAAAATCTTCGGCGCAAACCCGTCATCGGAATTGACCGGTAAGGAGTCGATAGACAGGATCTTTGAGATCGCCATTGGTATGGAGAAAGACTCGATCGTCTTTTACCAGAGCATGAAGGCCCTGATTCCCCCGGGCGAGGCCTGGGAGCAGCTTGACAAGATTATCGATGAGGAAACCGGTCACATTCTCGAGTTGACAAGAAACTAGAGCGTCGCTTGCGGTTGGTCAGGAACCTGTCGCCGAAGACCTTGCAAAGAAGGATTAGCCGATGGATGTAGTATTGCTATCACGCATAAAATTCGCGATGACCGCGGGATTCCATTTTATCTTCCCGCCGATCACGATTGGACTGTCGTGGATGCTTGTGTGGATGTTCGCACGGTATCGCAAAACCGGCGACGAACTCTACGGGCGGATGGCGCGATTCTGGCTGAAGATATTCGGTATTACTTTCGCCGTGGGCGTGGCCACTGGAATCACGCTGGAGTTTCAGTTCGGTACGAACTGGGCGGACTATTCGCGGTTTGTGGGCGACATATTCGGCGCCCCGCTGGCCGCCGAGGGTATCTTTGCGTTCTTCCTGGAATCCACGTTCGTTGGCGTGCTGCTGTTCGGGTGGAAGAGGCTGTCGAAGAAGGCGATGTGGTTCGCCTCGCTGATGGTGGCCGTTGGGGCGACGATGTCGGCGTTCTGGATTATCGTCGCCAACTCCTGGATGCAGACGCCGGCGGGATACGAGATAGTCAACGGGCGAGCCCAATTGAACGACTTTTTTGCGGCCGTCTTCAACCCATCGACGATCCCTCGCTATTTACACACCGTCAACGCGGCATGGATAACCGGCGGGATGTTCGTTCTCGGTATCAGTGCGTGGTTCCTGCTGAAGGGAAGGGAACTCGACTTCGCCAAGAAGTCGCTTAAAGCGGCGCTGTGGATATCGTTGCTGGCGGGGGTGGCGCAAATACCGTTGGGACATTACCACGCCGTGCAGGTAGCCGAGACCCAACCGGAAAAACTGGCCGCGTTCGAAGGACTCTACGAAACTCAAACCAATGCCCCGCTGATCCTATTCGGAATACCGGACGACGAAACCGAAACGGTCGAGTACGCCGTCGAGATACCAGGGGCTCTGAGCCTGCTGGCGTTCGGCGACACGAACGCGGAAGTCAAGGGCCTCAAGGATTTCCCCAAAGACGAGCGTCCACCGATTGCGATGACGTTCTACTCGTTCCACCTGATGGTGCTGCTGGGCCACTGGTTCATACTGCTTCCCCTGATCGGGCTGCTGCTGAGCAGGAAGGGCAAGGTCGTCAAGAGCAGGTGGTTCTTGCGGGCGGCGTTGTGGTCGATTCCTCTTCCGGTAATTGCAAACGAACTTGGCTGGATAGCCGCCGAAGTCGGCAGGCAGCCCTGGATCGTGTATCGCGTGTTGAGAACTGCTGACGCAAGTTCGGCGGTCGTAGTTACTTCCGGAGAGGTGCTTTTCGACATGATACTGCTGTCTGTCATCTACATCGGCATATTCGGCGCGTGGTTATTCGTGCTCAAGCGCCTGATGAACAAAGGGCCCCAACCGCTGGTCGCCACGGAGGTGCAATCATGAGTTTCCTCCAGGTTATATGGTCAGTTCTGATTGCGGTTTTGCTTTCGGTTTACTTGTTACTGGACGGCTTTGATCTGGGCGTTGGCGTTCGATATCTTTTCGAGAAGCGCTCCGAAGACCGCCGCACTCTGCTCAACGCCGTCGGACCGGTATGGGACGGTAACGAGGTGTGGTTGCTGACCGGCGCCGGAGCGGTGTTTGCGGCTTTCCCGATGGTCTACGCGTCGATCTTCAGCGGTCTGTACCTGCCCCTGCTGCTGGTGCTGGTGGCGTTGATCTTCAGAGCGGTGTCGGTCGAATTTCGCAACCAGTTGCCCGGGCACCGGTGGACCGGGTTCTGGGACATCGCCTTTGCGGTCGGCAGCACGCTTCCGGCGTTGCTTCTGGGCGTGGCGATGGGCAACGTGCTGAGGGGCATGCCTCTGGACGCCAAAGGGAACTACACCGGAACGTTCCTGGCATTGCTGAATCCCTATTCGCTGCTGATCGGAATAGTTGGCCTGACGATGCTGACAACGCACGGCGGTATCTACCTGATGCTCAAGACCTCCGGCGATCTCGCCAAGAGAAGCCGGAAGTGGGCCTCGCTCGTATCGTTGGTTTATCTGGCGGGCATCGTAGTCGCCGCGGGCGCAACGGGCCTCACGCAAGAGCATCTCCTGGCCAACTACAGCGCGCTGCCCGCGCTGTGGGCGATTCCAGCGCTGGCCTTGGTCGCGATCGTACTCTGTTGCGTCTGTATCCGAGCGGGCAAGGGGCCTATGGCGTTCGTGATGTCGTCGGTGGCGATTGGGGCGATAATGGCTTCTGTTTCGGCGGGGCTTTTTCCGAACATGATTATCGCCTCAAATGATGCGGCCCACAGCCTTACGGTTGCAAACTCGTCTTCTTCAGAGTATACGTTGAAGATAATGCTGATAATGACGTGCATTGGACTACCGGTTGTTCTGGCGTACACGGCTTGGGCGTACCGTACGTTTGGATACAAAGCCGACGCGAACGAGTCGTATTAAGGCAATGAAATGAAAGATACTTTCAAAGCAGTAAAGATATTCGACGACGTTTACTGGGTAGGCGCGATCGATTGGGACGTGCGACACTTCCACGGTTACCTCACCAGCCGCGGGACTACCTACAATGCCTTTCTGATCATGGCGGACAAGATCACGCTGATCGACACGGTCAAGGCATCATCCGCCGACGAGATGTTTGCGCGCATCGCTTCGGTTGTCGATCCGGAGAAGATCGACTACATCGTCTCGAACCACGCCGAGATGGATCATTCCGGCTCGCTGCCGTCGGCGATCAAACGCATGAAGCCGGAGAAAGTATTCGCATCGAAGATGGGCGCCAAAGCCCTGGGGCTCCACTTCGATCTGGACTGCGACACAACCGTCGTCGGCGACGGCGAAACAGTGGACCTGGGCTCCGAGAAGATCACTTTCGCAGAAACGAAAATGTGCCACTGGCCCGATTCGATGGTCACCTATCAACACGGGCGGGGGGTCCTGTACACCCAGGATGCTTTCGGGATGCACCTGGCCGGTCTCGAGCGATACGCAGACGAATACGACCGGACGGTCATCGACTACGAAACCGCCAAGTACTATGCTAATATCCTGATGCACCTGGCGGGCTTCATCGACAAGACGCTCGAAAAACTGACCGCTCTGAATCTCGACGTCAATATGATCGCGCCGGACCACGGACCGATCTGGCGTACGGGCGAGGATATCGCGGGCATTATCGACTCGTATGCGAGATGGTCGGTTCAGAAGCCTACCGATAAAGTGGTCGTCGTCTACGATTCGATGTGGGGCTCGACGGCGAAGATGGCCAGAGCAATCGGCGAGGGACTCTTCGCCGGCGGCGTGAAGGCCAAACTCATGTCGATGAGCGCCTGCCACCGAAGCGACGTCGTAACCGAGATACTCGACGCCGGCGGGCTGGTCATCGGATCAGCTACGATGAACAACAATATGCAGCCCGCGATAGCTGACGTTACAACCTACGCCGGCGGGCTCAAACCGCGGAATCTGGTAGCCGGCGCCTTCGGTTCGTACGGATGGAGCGGTGAGGCTCCCAAGAACCTCCAGGCATGGTTGACCGACCTGGGGCTGAACGTTATCAGCGACCCGCTGCGAGTGAACTACGTGCCCGATGCCGACGATCTGGCCAGGTGCCGCAAGTTCGGTATCGAGATCGCCAAAGCCACCCTTGCAAGCCTCAATGACTGATACATTACCGGCTGTGGGGCCGGACTTTTCTAGAAACAGGATTACGGACACATGGGAAAGCACATTTGCGATATCTGCGGTTACATTTACGAGTTGGGCACCGGCGATCCGGACAACGGAGTCGAGATCGGGACGCCATTTGACGACATCCCCGACGACTGGGTTTGCCCCGAATGCGGTGTGGGCAAAGATAACTTCTCGCCGCTTGAATAACCGCGTCGTCCAGACCGGAGGTCGCCCATGCGCATCGTCTTCATGACGCCCGGCAGCGGCGACAACTTCTACTGCGAGAACTGTCTCCGCGACAAGGCTATAGTCGTAGCGCTGAGAGCGTTGGGACACGACGCTATGTCCATGCCCCTGTACCTGCCCCCACTCATGCAGGATACCGACCCGGGCGGCAGCAAAACGCCGGTCTTCTTCGGCGGGGTTAACGTCTATCTGCAGCAGCGGTTCAAGCTGTTCAGGCACACCCCGCGGTGGCTCGACAAACTCTTCGACGCCGGAGGCCTGCTGCGATTTGCGGCGCGCAAGGTGGGCATGACCAAAGCATACCTGCTGGGAGAAACCGCGGTATCCATGCTCCAGGGCGCATCGGGCAGGCAGGTCAAGGAACTCGACCGCCTGGTCAGCTACCTGAAGGAAAACTCCCGCCCGGACGTTATCGTGCTGTCAAACGCGATGCTGCTGGGAATGGCGCCGAAGATATCCGAAGAACTCGGATGTTCTATAGTCTGCATGCTCCAGGACGAACACGATTTCATCGATGCTTTGCCCGGAGAATACGCCGCCCAGGCATGGGACCTGATGCACAAAAACGCCCGGTCCGTCAGCATGTTCGTCGCGCCCAGCAGATACTACGCCGACCTGATGGGCCCGCGGTTGGGCTTGGACGAAGGCGCGGTGAACGTCTGCTACAACGGGATCGATTCCGAGGGATATGCCCCCTCCGACCAACCGCCCGACCCGCCGGTGATCGGTTACCTGTCGCGTCTGCATCCCGACAAGGGGCTCGATCTGCTGACCGATGCATTCATCGAACTTCGGAGCCAACCGGGTCTGGAAAACATAAAACTCCTGATCGCCGGCGGAATGACGCAGAATTTCAAGGACTACGTCGAGAAACAAAAACAGTCGCTGGCCCAGGCCCGAGTCGCAGGCGACGTCGAATGGATAGACGATTTCGACCGCCAGTCCAAACGCGACTTCCTTCCGAAGCTGTCGGTCATGTGCGTGCCAGACCGCAGCGGACCGGCGGCCGGCATGTTCGTAATCGAATCGCTGCTGGCCGGAGTCCCACTGGTCGAACCGGCGTGCGGGGCCCTCCCCGAACTGATCGAAGCCACAGGCGGCGGACTGCTTTACGACCCCGACAGGCCGGGCGACATGATCGCCAAACTCACCGAACTCCTGACAGACCCCGGGCGCGCCCGCGACGTGGGACAAACCGGACGCAAAGTCGCCCTGGAACAATTCACCGCCCCCGCCGCAGCCGAAAGACTCACCGCCCTCTTCGAAACGCTGTCCTAGCCCTTCTTCCTCCGGCGCTGTGAGAGCTGCCTTATCAATTTCGTGTTCTCGACGATCTCGTTGGTGTTCTTCTTGGGGAAAACTCCCACGCACAGACCGTCTTTCGGTTTGATCTGCTTGAGCAGTTCGGCGAACGCCTTCTTTGGTGCCAACCGCCCGGCGGCCAGGACCTTGTAAGCCACTACCGGCTTGTCGAGCTGCCGGATCGTCGCGATCGCCTTTTCAAAGCACTCGTGCTTGTAGTTATCGGGTTGGTAGACGCACTGGTGATAGAAATCGGTGGGCAGCTTCTTCTCTTCGGCGATCAGGTGCGTCTGCGGCTTGTGGCTGGCGATACCGGCTGGCAAGTCGAAACTGTGGATCAGGTCCAGCCATTTCTTCACCAGGGCGAAGTCCTTCTTCGCGAATGCCTTGTCGACGCACGCCCCCTGTATACATATCGCCTTCCCGCCGTTCTTCGCGCACGCGGTGATGTGCTCTTCCATCTTGCTGTAACTGTCCGGCTGGCCGATCCAGGTCGGCAGCTTTCCTCCATTCTTGCGGTACTTGTTCCACACGCGGATCCAGCGCGGGTAGCTCGGAACCCAAACAGCGGTTATTCCCCGCTCGGCGCACTCGTCAAGAACGGACATTATCCGCTCGTCGGTGTACCACTTCTTCATCTCGGAGCTTGATGCCTGTGGATTACCGTGCGCAAAACCGAAGAATGGATTGCAGCCAAGAATGAGTCGCGAAACCTTGACCTTACCCAGCGTTATCGTGGGCATGGCCGGCGGGACGTCCTTGGCATCGGCCGAGTTCGTAATCGCCGCCGCTGCTGCGAGGAGGGCAGAGTCTTGCAGGAATTTGCGTCGAGTGGTGCGGGCTTTCATGTGCTGCTCCTTTATCGATGGCGCTGATGGAGATCAGGGGTGGATTATACCTTCGCTCTGCCGGTCGACAAAGCGAATTGCTTGCGACCGATGGGCCGAAACCCTATCATCAACCCAGATTCGCAAGGGAGACTGGATATGGCAAAGATTGCAATGATCGGGGCGGGCAGTGTCGTGTTCTGCAAGACGCTGCTGAGCGACATGATGGCTACACCGGCGCTGGAAGGCAGCGAGTTTGCGCTGATGAACCGCACCGAGCCCAAGCTGCGGCGGATGGAAACGTTCGCAAATCGAATGATCGCCGAGAACGGCCTGTCGTCGACGATAACGGCTACGCTCGACCGTGCCGAAGCGATTCAAGATGCCGACTTCGTGGTCGTCATGATCCAGGTCGGCGGGTTCGACGCGTACAGTGTCGACTATGAAGTACCGCTGAAATACGGCGTGGACCAGTGCATTGGCGACTCGCTCGGACCGGGCGGGCTTTTCCGCGGCTTGCGGGCCATACCCGTGCTGGCCGACATGCTCGACGACATGGAGACGCTGGCGAAGCCCGGGGCGATCATGCTCCAGTACGCCAACCCGATGGCCGCAAACTGTCTGGCGCTCGGGCAGATTTCCGATGCGCCGTTCGTTGGACTCTGCCACGGCGTTCAGACCACGCTGGACCTTATCGCCGGTTACTGCGGCGTGCCGAAAGACGAGATCAGCTACGTCGCCGGCGGTATCAACCACATGGACTGGTTCCTCGAACTGACGCACAACGGGCGCGATCTGTATCCGATACTCCGCGAGGTATTCGAGAAGCCCGAGTACTACAAGAACGAGAAGGTGCGCGGCGAGGTCTTCCGCCAGTTCGGGTATTTCATGACCGAGTCGACCGGGCACCTCAGCGAGTACCTCCCCTGGTTCCGCTCCAGCCAGAGGGCGCTGGATATGTACTGCGACGAACCGGCGTTCGGGGGCGAGAGTGGGGCGTACTACAAGTATTCCAAAGCCCTCGCCGTCAAATACGCCGAGCACGATCCGCTGGAATTCGAGTCGGCCAAGATCGAATCGCGCAGCGTTGAATACTGCTCGTACATCCTCGAAGCGGTCGTCACCGGCAAGCCGTTCCGCATAATGGGCAACGTTCGCAACGACGGGTACATCGGAAACCTGCCGCCCGAGGCGTGCGTCGAAGTGCCCACATTCGTCGACGATACCGGCCTGCACCCGACGAACATCGGGGACCTGCCGCCGCAGTGCGCAGCGGCATGCATGACGAACGTCAGCGTACAGATCCTGGGCGCGCTGGCGGCGTTGTCGGGCGATACCGAGGCGGTCGTTCACGCCGCGGCGATGGACCCGCTCAGCGGGGCGGTCTGCACGCTGAACGAGATACGCGAAATGTGTTCGGAAATGCTTGAGGCCCAGCGACAGTGGCTGCCCCAGTTCGAAGGCAAGAGCATCCGACCCACACCGACTATCAGCATACCGGCCGACTGCAAGCCGGTTGACGTCCCGCTCGACCCGGCGTTGGCGATCAACAAGCGATTTGGTACACTGCTTGAGCAGAAAACCGACTAGAACGACAACGACTACAGAAAAGGAGTCGAATCATGAAGAAGTCAAACATTTCACGACGTAGTTTTCTTGCCGGTAGCGCCGCCGCTATTGCGCTGCCGACGGTTATTCCGGGCTCGGCGCTCGGTAAAGACGGTGCGACCCCTGCGTCCGATCGCATCGGCACGGGGCACATCGGCGTGGGAGGGCGAGGGTCGGGGCACCTCGGCGGGTTCATTGGCAGGAAGGATGCCCAGGTGATCGCTGTGTGCGATCCGTACAAGAGCAAGTGCGCAAAGGCCAAAGCTCGCGTCGACAAGAAGTATAAAGGATGCGCCACGTATCAGGACTTCCGCAAGCTCCTGGCCCACAAAGATATCGACGCGGTAGTAGTCGCATCACCGGAAAACTGGCACGCACTGCACTCGATTCACGCGGTGAAAGCCGGTAAGGACGTCTACTGCGAGAAGGCGATTTCGCTGACGGTCGCTGAAGGACGGGCGATGGTCAAAGCCGTCCGCCGCTACGGACGCATACTACAGGTCGGTACGCAGCAGCGGTCCGATTCTCGCTTCCGCCTGGCCTGCCAACTGGTGCGAAACGGGTATCTGGGCAAGGTTCACACGGTGAAAGTCGGCGTGCCTGGCGGGCGGCAGTTAAAGACAATGCCCGCAAAAGATGCCCCGCCCGACATCGACTATAAGATGTGGCTCGGACCGGCGCCCTGGTCGCCTTACACCGATCAGAAGTGTACCTTCAACTGGTACTTCATGCAGGACTACTGCGCCGGGTGGATACAGTCGTGGGGCGTCCACCACTGCGACATCGCGCTGTGGGGCCTCCCGCAACTTGGAAAAGGGCTCATCAAGGCCAGCGGGACGGCGAAGTTCCCCACCGAAGGACCGGCCAACACGTCGATCACATGGAACACGAAAATCACCGCAGCCGACGGTACGGTCATGAGCTTCTGTTCCAACCGCGAGCCCGGACACCCGCAGGGCGTGCGATTCGAAGGCGACAAGGGATGGATCCACGTCCGCCGCGGATCGATAAAAGCAAGCTCCCCATCGCTGCTGCAAACCGTTTTCAAAACGTCAGACGAGAAACTCTACGTCAGCACCAATCACCAGAATAACTTCTTCGACAGTATCCGCACGAGAAAAGACCCCGCCGCCCCGATCGAGGCCGGGCACCGCGCGACGGCGATCTCACTGGTCGCCGACACCGCCACACGCCTGAAGCGAGAAGTTACTTTCGATTGGGACAAAGAGAAATACATCAAAGACCCCGCTGCCGACAAGATGCTCGTACGATCGATGACCGCACCGTGGCGAATCTAAGGTGAAGACAATGAAAGCAAACCATATTAGCGTGATCGCGCTTCTTCTGGTCGCCATGCTGACGCCATGCCTTCATGCAGCCGGACCGCTGGATGAGTCCTTCATTGCACTCGCGAAATACAAAGATGGCGACAGTAGAGTCGCTATAATTGCGATCGAAAAGGCTGTTTACCTCGCTTCAAGCGATGCGAAATCCAAAGCGGCAATGGCGGGGCGCCTAATCGCCCTGATTGAAGACAAATCCGCCACCGCGGCTGCAAAGAACCTGACCTGTCAACTCCTGCCCCTCGTTGGCGACGCTCGTGCGGTAAAACCGCTGGTGGCGCTGATGGGCAATCCGAAAACGGTTGGACCGGCGCGCGGCGCGCTGCAGCGACTCGCGGTTCCCGAAGCCGCGAAGGCCCTCCGCGATGCGCTGGGAAAAGCTGCAGGCTCCGCCAAGATCGGACTGATAAACTCCATCGGAGCCCGACGCGATGCGGAAGCAACCGGTGCGTTAAAGGCGCTCACGACCGACAAGAACGTCGACATCGCAGCGGCGGCAATGGCGGCGCTCGGCGAGATTGGCAGCTCCGACGCAGTGACCGCTCTGACCGACAAAAAGCTCAAACCCTCGCCCGCTCTGCTCGACGCGCTGCTCCAATGCGCAGAAACGGACGCGAAATCGGCGCCGACGATTTACAGGCGGTTGATATCGGTCGGGAAAAACGACAACTGGAAATGGGCGGGCCTTACCGGTCTGGCTGGATGCAGCCCCGCCGACGCGCTGGTGCCGCTGCTTGCTGTCCTGGACGCACCCGACGTCAAACAGCACAGCCGGGCGTTGAGTCTGATCGCGACTCTGCCCGGAGCGAAGGCGACCGAAGCTATGACCGCCAGGCTTGCCAAGAGTTCCGGTAGATTGCGGATCTTGCTGCTCGACACCTTGGCGCGGCGCGGCGATGGGTCGGCGGCCGATGTGGTGGCGGGATTCCTGGGCGACAAGGATGCCGCGGTGCGGTCGGCGGCAATCGAGGCGACAGGGCATCTCGGCGGCGCCAGGCACATCGCGGCGCTGGTGGCGATTGCAGCAGACAGTAAAGATCCGTCGGCCATACGGGCCTGGGTGAATATCGTCCGCCTACCGGGAAAAGACGTCGACGCGGCGCTGATTGCAGGGGTGTCCAAGGGTAAACCCGCCGTCCGCGCCGAACTGATTGGCGCCGCGGCCCAGCGCGGCATTAAGGCTGCGATACCCGCGATGCTGACGTCGGCGACGGACAGCGAAGCGGTGGTTCGCAAAGCAGCCTGTAAAGGGCTGACTGATCTCGCCGGGCGGAATGAACTGCCCAAGCTGGTCGTACTGCTGGCAAAGGCATCCGACAGCGCCGACTGTGCGGGGCTCAGCCAGGCGATCCTGGCGACCGGACGACGCATCGAAGACAACCCGGCGGTCTCCAAGGTGATTCTCGTCGGTCTGAGAAGTTCCGACGGCGAGTCGGCGGCCGCCCTGTTGAAAACGATTGCCTACTTCGGCGGCGCCGACGCCTTGCCCGCCGTTGTCGAACGGGTCGATTCAAAGAACGCTACCGTCAGCGAAGCGGCGTTGCGGTCGCTTACCAACTGGCCCGACGCGACGGTGTGCAGTTCGCTGCTTAAGATCATCAGCAATACGAAAAATACCAAGCACCGCATCCTGGCGATGCGCGGGTACCTGCGGCTCGCTCCGTTGTCGAAAGACCCCGCCGGAGCCCTGGAGCAGATCCGCAAGCTCGTCAAGACCCCCGCCGACAAGCGGATGATGCTGTCGGCGATGGGCGGAGCGGCATCGACCGAATCTTTGGACATGGCGTTGTCGATGCTGGGCGACGCGGACGTTAAACTCGAAGCCGCACACGCGGCGCTGGCGATAGCACAGCAACTGGCGTCCAAATCGCCGGCCGATGCGCTGGCGGCGGTCGCAAAAGTGCGTGCGACCAATCCACCGAAAGCTGTCTTGACCAAAGCGTCGGTCGTGGAAACACTCGCCAAGCGCAGGCCCGGACGCTCGGCGCCGGCCCGAAGAACTTACGATAAGAAAGTAGTCGATGCGCGTAAGAAGAAGTTGGCGACCGCCGGACCCAAGGGTTGCAAAATGGTTCTCTACCTCGACTGCGGCGTGGAAACACAAGCCGGCGCATCTTCCGGCCCGAAAATCTCACAGCTAACCGGAGCGTCGTGGGTCTGGCCCGGCTCGGGTAGCACGCCGGCGGGAACAGTCGCATATGACGGTAACGGCGTGAGCTTCTCGCTGACCGGTCTGGATGCGAAGAAACAGTACGCACTGGCTTTCAGTTGGTGGGACTGCGACAACAACGGACGCATCGCATCTCTCTGGGCGGCGCCGAAGGGCGGTAAGGATACGCAACTCCTCAAGGCCACAAAGCTGCCGACCAACAAGCACGCCGACCTGACCGTCGGAATCCCCAAGGCAATCTCCGCTAAAGGACAGATCAAGCTGACGTTCAAACGCGAAGGCCAATCCAATACGGTGGTCGGAGAGATCTGGCTCTGGGAAGCCGGCGCCGGGGCCACGATTAAAACACCCGCTATCACCAAAATTCCCACCAAGGCGCCCGCGGCGGCGCCAACGAAGCTGTCGACCGTCATGCCCGTACCGAAAGACACGTCCAAGACCAACGTGCTGATCGTAACCGGCGTGGACTATCCCGGGCACAAATGGAAACAGACCGCGCCGGTCATCGCCGCTTTCCTGGCAAAGGACAAGCGTATGGAGGTCCAGATCGTAGCGGACCCCCACCAGCTTTCGTCGGCAACGCTGCACAAATACGAGGTGATCGTGGTGCATTTCATGAACTGGAAAGTGCCCGCGCCCAACAAAGCTGCCCGCGAGAACTTCAGCAAGTTCATCGAGTCCGGGGGCGGTATGGTCATGGTCCACTTTGCATGTGGAGCGTGGCAGGACTGGCCCGGATTCGTCAAGATCGCCGGACGCGTATACAACCCCAAATTCCGCGGACACGATCGGCGCGGACCGTTCACCGTTGAAATCGTCGGCAAAGATCACGAGATCACCAGGGGCATGAAGGATTTCGAAACGTACGACGAACTGTACACCTGCCTTGATGGTAAGACCCCGATCGACATTCTCGCCCACTCGAAGTCCAAGGTGGACAAGAAGTATCACCCCATGGGCTTCGTCTTGAAGTTCGGCAAGGGGCGGGTATTCCACTCACCCCTCGGGCACGATGTCCGAGCGTTTGAAGCCCCGGGCGTCCAGGAACTCTTCAGACGCGGAGCCGCCTGGGCCGGGAAACTCAAGCCCGCAGCAGGAAAATAGCGGACTGGACTAATCGATTTCAAACAGTCCAGTTTTCGACCACCAGCCCGTCCACTCGACGAAACTCGTTTTCGTTATTGGTCACCAGTGTGCAATCGATCGACAAGGCATGAGCGGCGATCAATGTGTCGAACGGACCGATGGGCGTCCCGGCGCGTTCGAGATTGGCGCGAATGCGTCCATAGGTTTCGGCAGCAAGTTCGTCAAAGGAGAGTATCTCAAGCGGAAGACAGAAGTCCACTACGGTATTCAGGTTCGTAGAGGGATTACTGCTCTTGAAAACGCTATGTTGCAACTCCGCCAATGCAATAGTCGAAATGGCGATTTCATTCTTGTGCCGCCTCATGTGCCGCACTATTTGAGAGTTCTTTCCGCGAAGCAAATCAACACAGACGTTGGTGTCGAGCATAAACCAAATCAAAAGGGTTTCCTCTGCTCAACCGGACCGCCCTGGTCTCGACCGTCAGCCATAAAATCATCGCTGATCTTTCCCACCGCACTCTCAAAAACGTCCCACGCCTTGCCCTTCTCGTACAAAACTACTGTAGAACCGATGCGCTTAATGCAGACTTCGTCGCAATCGAATCGAAACTCCTTGGGTAGCCTAACTGCCTGGCTGGCCCCATTCTTGAATATCTTGGCGGTAGCGGTCATAGTTGACTCCTTGTGTCTATACATAAGTATATACACTAATCCGCCGCATGGCAATGGCAAATACAGGTTATTTATACTCGCGGCACGCTTCTGCGTACGCTTCGATATTTTCCCAGGGCACTTCCGGTTCGAGCATGTGGGTCGGGCAGCAGAGGAGTCCGCCGGATTCGCCCACCGCGTCAAGATTCCGCTTCACCGTGTCCTTGACTTCCTGTGGCGTTGCGAACGGCATGGTGGTTTGCGTGCCGATCGATCCGTTGAACGCCAGCGAACCTGCGTACTCTTTGAATATCTCGACAGCGTCCATGCATTCGGGCTGTATGGGATTCAGCACGTCGATTCCGGCGTCGATCAGTTCGGGGATCAATTCGGTCACGTGCCCGCAGGAATGGTATTGGATTATCACGTCGGGTTTTGCTGCCCGGGCCGCGGCGATAACGCGCATGAGTCGCGGTTTGAGCCATTCTGCATACATCTCCTTCGACATCATGATCGAGTCTTGCATCCCGATGTCGTCGCCGACTGCGATTATGTCGGCGCCGGCGGCTGCGAATTTCTCCGCCCGGATGCACGCAAGGTCCGTTATCTTGTCGAGCAGGAAGACAGCCTTTTCGTTGCCCATCGCCATGTCGGGCATGATCGTATCCATCCGTCGCATATACCACGCGGTCTCCCAGATGGTGCATTCCATCCACACTTGGGCGGCGAGTCCGCGTTCGTGAATGGCTGCGATCTCGGCGTCGAGGTACGACCAGTCGGCCCGGGCGAAATCCGGCCAGGGGTAGGCCTCGAGCTGCTGGAGGCTGTCGAGTTTCTCCAGCGGGTGACGCATGCGCGTCATGTGATGTGCCGCCTCGCCGCCCGGTTCGTGGGCGATTCCCCATATGTCCATCCGGGCTCCGTCGGCAATCGGCGGATCGTAGTATAGACCATAGTCCCACGTGCGATCCGGAACGAACCCCGGAATCTCGGCGATCCAGGGAAAGCCCGGATCGGTTATCACACCCATGGGAAACTCGAAGACCTCGGCATACGAGCCCTGGTCGGGATAGTTTCTCCGGAAGGTCTCCTCCAGTTCGGGGCATAGATTGAAATGCACCGGCGCGGAGTCGAAACCGTTTCGTCGATACAGGCTCAGCAGATTTTCGCGTGGGGTCATGTTAACCGGACCTTTGCTGGTGGAGATCTATTGTTTGGCTGGATAGAGCAGGGGAAAGTTCTTCAGAAACGGTTTCTGGTATTGGTACAGTTCCGGATAGCGGCTTGGAGGGCGGGCCGGCGGTGGCGTCCGGCCGCCAAGCAGGGCCAGAAGCTTGCGCGCGATATCCCGGGACGTCTCCACTCCGACAAACATTTCGCCGCGATACCAACCGGACCACTTGCCATACTCCGCCTTGCCCAGGGCACCCAGCAGTTCGTCGCCGGCACGCAGCGCCGCCTCGGCGTGCGTGATCGCCTTCGGTTTGTCGCCGGCGCCGTAAGCCTCCATCGACCGACAGTAGAACTCCTGCATCGACAGGTAGTGCAGATGTATCTGGATTGGCGTCAGGACGTGTCCCTGGTAGAAGTTTTTCCGGTTCGCGGGGATCTTTGCGGTCAGGGACTCGGCGTCGGCCAGGATCGTGGCCAGGAGTTTGCGCCCGCCGGCGGCGAATCCCAACGGCGCCCGGAAACCGTTCAGCACGTTCTTGTTGAGCGGCTTGCCCGCCTCTATCAAGCCGGCGACCTTGCGGTCGAGGAGGACCAGTTGCGAGGCTAACCCGTGATCGCCCATACGCTTCTGTCGCATGTATGGGATGTAGAAGTACCGCTTGTAGACCGCCGCCACCTTTGGCGCTATCTCCGGGCCGAACTGCCGCCTGCTCCAGTCGGCCAGGAACGCCTCCTGGTTCTGGTCGTCGGTCTTCTTGGCGTACGGGGCGGCGTTCCACACCAACCGCATGGCGCAATCCGTGGACAAGGGCACCGGGCGGATGTCGCTGACATTGACGAGGAAATACGACGTGGCCCCGGCGCGGATAAAACGCCCAACCTGGTCGTAGATGCGCCCGGGCGGAACCATCTCGGTCAACTGGTTGGCCCAATAATTCACCATGGCCGTGTGGTAGTAAATGCCCTGTCCGGCCTTGGCCTGCCCGCTGTCGCGGATCGTTCCGGTTCCGCCGTCGGGCCAGACCGCAATCACGGATTCGGGCAACTTCAGATGGCCCTGGCGGTACAGGTTCGCCCCTTCGACCCACAGATTGGAGATGATCGCCGCCTTGGGCTGGGCCTTGCGGATCATGGCGACCTGCCTGGCGATGACCTGGGAGATCAACTTGCCCCGCGCCTGGGCCGTGGACAGGTGCTTCTGATCGGCCCAGAACGGCCGGTCGTGCTTACCGCGATACCCGACCGTCCAGACCACCTCGTAGTCCTTCAGTGTATCGATGCAGGTCTGCCAGTGTCGCTCCATGATTTTCGGGTGCTTGGTGTAGGAGAACGGAACGTCTTTAGGCCAGCGGTAGGTATTCAGACCGACGACCTGTATGTGGTGCATGTTCAGCGCCAGGCCCCGCCGGGCAGCCAACCCCCAACACCGCTCGTCGGGGAAGGTGAACGTGCCCGGAACGACCATGTTACCGCGCAGGCGGAGAATCGTCTCGAAGATCCGGTTCCACATCGTCATCGAGATTATGTTCTCGCCCAGCGGGTCGGGTGCGAAACCCGCCAGCAGATCCTCATCGTTGATGAACCAGCCGCGATACTTGAACGTCGGCGGTCCGAAACGCTTGTCCAGTCCCCTCGCCACCTCGACGCGAGCGCGACGGACCGGTTCTTTGTCCACCCAGTAATACCACGGATCGATGCCGAGGATCTCCTCGCTGAGCGCGTAGGCCGCGTAGATGGCCCCGCGCGCGTCAGACCCGGCGGCCACCAGCGCCTTTCGCCCGTCTGTATCCTCGCCCAAACGCAGCACGAAGCTTTCAGCCCCCCTCAATGGTTTCTTGACGAGGTTTTTCAGCCAGGGCCCGGTTACGCCGATATACACCACCGCTCCGGTGTGTGACTTGGGCGGTTTTGTCAGGACGATCGGCACGTGGCCGAACACCTTATGCCAATCCGCCTTCACGTCCGCCAGGGCCTGCTGGAGGGCCTCCGGCTGCTTTGGTTGGATCACCCAGGGCGTGTCGGCGGTCAGCGTCATTGCCGTCGGACCGCCGCCGCAGACGCCAACGCACCCCAAGACCATCACCACTACCGCCAACGCTCGGGAATTGAAGTGAGGAATATCCATCTATTTGCGGCCTTTCTCTTTGATCCGGAGTTTCGGGGCGATCCTATGGTGACGCCGGGACGTTTGCAAGCGTCTTCCCGGCCCAGCGGTTACAAGGTTACAAGTAAGTGTATCCCGCCGGAGCAGCATTGACAGCGTCGGGTGCTTACGATACGCTCATTCCACATTTATTTTGCGAAAATAAAAGGAGCATGACATGGCCAAGATCGCAATTATCGGTGCAGGCAGCATGGTGTTCAGCACGACGCTCACCAATGACATAATGCAAACCCCCGGGCTCGAAGACGCAACAGTCGCTCTGATGGACCCGGTGCTGTCCAGAGTGCAAAGCGTCGAGGAATACGTCAACAAGATCATCAAGAACAACAATCTTTCGCACAAGATGTTCGCGACCGATGACAGACGCGAAGCGCTCGAAGGCGCCGATTACGTCATCACCACGTTCCAAGTGGGCGGCTTGGACGTTTACCAACACGATTACAATATCCCGCTGAAATACGGTGTGGATCAATGCATCGGTCAATGCGTAGGCCCCGGCGGCGTGATGCGCGGGCTGCGGACCATACCGGTCCTCGCGGGCCTGATGCATGATATGGAGGAGATCTGCCCCAACGCATTGCTGCTGAATTACGTCAATCCAATGTGTACGTGTTCCATCGGTATGGCGATGTCGAGCGACATGCCGTTCGTCGGACTATGTCACGGCATCCAGACAACGCTCGATCTTATCTCCAGCTATGTCGGCGTGGACAAAGACGAGATCGAATTCCTGGCCGCCGGGATCAATCACATGGCCTGGTTCCTCAAACTCGAGAAAGATGGGAAAGACCTTTATCCGACATTCAGAGAGAATATCGAGAAGCCCGAGTACTACATCAACGACAAAGTCCGGGTCGAAACGGCCCGTCATTTCGGATATTTCATGACCGAAAGCAGCGGGCATCTTTCCGAATACCTGTACTGGTACAGGAAGAACAAAGATCTGCTCGACACGTATTGCGATCAACCGGCGTTCGGCGGTGAGTCCGGGGCGTACTACAAGTTCTCCATCGAAATGGCCAAGAAATACGCCGAGGTCGACATTCTCAGCCTCGAAAGCGGTCAGCTCGAGCCCAGAAGCATCGACTACTGCTCGCGAATCCTAGAGGCCATGGAAACAGGCGTACCGTTCCGCTTCAACGGAAATATCATCAACCATGAAGGGTACATCAGCAATCTGCCTCGCGAGGCTTGTGTGGAAGTTCCGATTTACGTCGACAAGACGGGCCTGCATCCCACGCACGTGGGTAAACTACCCTCTCAACTCGCGGCCGTGAATCGAAGTAACGTCACGCTGCAGATGCTCGCGGCGGAAGCAGCCGTCACCGCTGACGAAGAGTTGGCGTTTGCGGCGATCGCGATGGATCCGCTGACGTCGGCCGTCCTCGGACTCAAAGAGACGCGCGACATGGTAAGAGAGCTGTTCGAAGCCGAAGCCCAGTGGCTGCCCCACTTTGAAGGCAGACTACCGAAGAGCGTAGATATCATCGAAGTTCCGGAAGGCACGAGCGGCGTTGACGTACCACTCGACCCCGCCCTGGCGGTAGCGAACCGATTCGGAAAACTCGCCGAGTAGCGAATCTGAACGATCGTTACATCGTTGCGGCGGCTTGGCGAGCGGCTCGTTTGCGGTCGGCTTCTCTGAGATGCATTTTGCGCAGGCGGATGTGGTTGGGCGTTATTTCGACCATTTCGTCGGTCTCGATGTACTCCAGTGCGATCTCCAGCGTCATGAGGCGCGGGGCTTTGAGGGTGACGGTGGCCTCCTTGGTCGACGAGCGGATGTTGTTGAGATTTTTGCGTTTGACTACGTTTATGGGCAGGTCGTTGTCCTTGCAGTGCTCGCCGACGATCTGTCCCTGGTAGATTTCGTCGCCCGGCTGGACGAACATGATACCGCGCCCGGCAAGCTGCTCGAGAGCATATCCGGTAACCGAACCGGTATCCGTCGCGATCATCACACCGTTGATGCGGCCGCCGATATCGCCGCGGTCCGGCCCGTACGACTCGAAGCGGTGATGCATGATCACCTCGCCGGCGGTTGCGGTCAGCATGCGGTTTCGCAGGCCTATCAGGGCCCGCGCGGGGATCGTGAATTCCAGTTGCGTCCGAACTCCGACGGATTCCATGTGTATCATCTCCGCCCGGCGGTCGCCCATGAGCTGCATCACGGGGCCTACCGCATCGGCGGGCACGTCTAGAACGAGGCGTTCGATCGGTTCGGTCCGCCTGCCTTTATCGTCTCGGTGGTAGACTACCTGCGGCTTGCCGACAGACAGTTCGTAGCCCTCCCGGCGCATGTTCTCCAGCAGGATGCCCAGGTGCAGCAGCCCGCGCCCCGAGACGGTGAACTCGTCGCCATGGTCTTCAACGTGGAGGGCTACATTTGACTGCAATTCCTTCTCCAGCCGCTCGCGAACCTGGCGGCTGGTCACGTACCTGCCGTCGCGCCCGGCGAACGGTGAATCGTTGAAACGAAAGCGCATATGAAGTGTCGGCTCGTCGATGGTCAGCGTGGGCAGCGCGATGGGGTTTTCCGGATCGGCCAGCGTGTTGCCTATATCGATCGAATCGAGCCCGACTACCGCGCAGAGATCGCCCACGTCGATCCGGTCGACCTCTACGCGCCCGAGCCCCTGGAAGCGGAACAGTTGTCCGATTCGCTGGATGGTCATCTTGCCCTCGTTGTCGATGACGGCTACATCTTTGCCCGATTCGAGCGTGCCGGCAAAGACCCGCCCGATACCGATCCGCCCGACGTAGTCGCTGTAGTCCAGCGTGGTAATCAGCGTCTGCAGCGGCGCCTCGGCGTCGAGGTCGGCTACGGGCACGTGTTCGATAATCGCGTCGAACAGCTCGTGAACGTCATCGGAACCGCCGGCGACCGCGGTATCGTAGTCGGCGGTAGCCCAACCGCCCTTACCCGAAGCGTAGACCGTGGGGAAATCCAGCGCGTGGTCGTCGGCCTCCAGCTCGACCAGCAGATCGAAAACCTCTTCGTGTACGTGTTCGCCTCGGGCGTCGGGGCGGTCCATCTTGTTGATGACCACCAGCGGCTCGAGCCCAGCCGCCAGTGCCTTCGACAACACGTAGCGGGTCTGGGGCATTACGCCCTCGAAGGCGTCGACCAGCAGCAGCACACCGTCAGCCATCTTCAGCACGCGCTCGACCTCGCCGGAGAAGTCCGCGTGACCGGGCGTGTCGACGATGTTTATGTGGAAGCTCTCGCCATGCCTGTCGGTATAGTCGATCGCGCAGTTCTTCGAGAGGATCGTGATCCCGCGCTCGCGCTCGAGCGGGTTGGAATCGAGGATGCATTCGCCGGTCAGTTCGCCCCGGCCGAACTGTCCGCTCTGGTGCAGGAGTTGATCGACCAACGTCGTTTTACCGTGGTCCACGTGGGCTATAATCGCTACGTTACGGATATTCTTGCGTTGCATGGGATACTCGGGGTGCGGCGGTAATGCAGGGGGATTGTGTGGAGGGAGACCTCTGACCCTCGCCGGTCGGCGAAGGGATCAGATCGGTCAGACCTTCAATGGAGGCCAGTTGACGGCGCGCAGATGTCTCAGCAGGCTCGCAAACAGCAAGCGGTAGACGACAGGGTCAGTTGCGCGGGTCAGTGTCATGATAGTCCAACACTGTAGCACATTACGGGTAATAACGCAAGGGCTTCGTGCAGTCGGACGATTCCCGGGGTTCTTATCGATTGACCTGATGGGTGTCCTTTTCCCATAATGGACCTCGACCATGAGCGGTAACTACCCATCAATGAGTAAAATGCTTGCGGGGGCTGCGGTGATCGCAGTCCTGCTGGCTTGGGCCGGTCCGGTGCCCGCAGAGGTGCCTTCGGCGAAAACCACGTCATTCAGTCTGACAGTTCAGCACCGCGACCAGGCCGGTCGCCCGGTTTCCAGGAAGGTCACTATCGATCCGGGCAAGACAGCGGTCGTTGTCGTCGACATGTGGGATCGTCATTGGTGCAAGACATACACCGCCCGCGTAGCCAATATGGTCCCTCGCATGAACCGGACGCTGACCGCGGCCAGGAAGCTCGGTATTCAAGTTGTCCACGCCCCCTCCGACGTGATCGGTTTCTATAAGGATCATCCTCGCCGGGCGGCCATGCTGGCAATTAAGGCATGCCCTGCGCCGAAAAGGGTCCCAGTGAAGCTTCCCTCGGGACCGTGCGGCAGGGATCGTTGTGAGTGCGGCCCGAAAATGCTGTGTCGCGGAAGGAAGGCATGGACCCGCCAACACAAAGACCTGACGATCTCCGCCGGAGATCTGATCGCAGACTGCAACAACGCTCGTGAACTGCTGAACCTCACGCAGACCCGCGGTATTGATACGCTGCTCTACATGGGTGTTGCGAGCAACATGTGCGTTATCCATCGCAGTTGCGGAATGATCCGGATGAAGTCGCACGGGCTGAACGTTATGTTCCTAGCCGATCTGGTCAATGCGATCACCGCAAACGGCGCCGACCCGTCGACGCGCAGGCCCGATCCCAACTTCACACCCGCAAAGGGCAGCGCTCTGGTCAGGAGGCACCTCGAGAAACATCTGGCGCCCTCGTTGGAGAGCAGGCAGTTGATCGATATCGCCTCGCCGCCGAAGGACCGGCGTCCGCACATCGTATTTGTACTGGCCGAAATGGAGTACAAAACTGACAAGACATTGCCCGCATTCGCGAAAAAGTATCTGGCCAAAGACTACCGCTGCACACTGCGCTTTGCCCGGTCGACCGAAGGCAAGGGGCGCAATGACGTTCCGGGGCTCGATGCCCTCTACGACGCCGATCTGCTCGTGCTGTCTATGCGGCGGCGGGCCCTGCCGGTAACACAGATGGACCATCTCGAACGCTACATCCGCTCGGGCAGGCCCATTGTCGCCCTTCGCACCAGTGTCGTGCCATTCCAGGTCAAGAGCCCGCCGGAGGGGCACGTTGTCTGGTCGGCGTTCGACCAGGAAGTGCTCGGCTGCCACTACCGGGGATATCCGAGCAAGTCCCGCAAGACCGGGTCGGATGTATGGGTGCCCGACAGGGCCCGGAAGCACCCGATTGTCCGCGACCTGCCAACCAAGCCATTCCACAGCGCCAGTTGGCTTTACAACCTCACGTCGCTCGGTCCGAACACACAAACACTGCTGATGGGCAAATGGTCCGACGACCAGCCCCACCAGCCGATTGCCTTGACGAACACCTACCATGGCGCCCGGATCTTTTATACGCAACTGGGCCACCCTGACGATTTCAAGATCGACGCGTTCAACCGGCTGCTTCAAAACGCGATCCACTGGGCAGTGGGTAACGACCGAGCCAAGCCCTGAAGGGAGCCCAACGGTATGAGCAACACAAATACAACACGTCGCGATTTCATGAAACGTTCCATTGCGGCCGCTGCCGTTCCCATGTTCGTGTCCGCATCGGCGCTCGGAAAAGATGGAAATACCGCTCCCAGCGACCGGATCGTAATTGCCGGAATCGGCATGGGCGGCAGGATGGGAAGCCACCTGTCGAACTTCCTGTCACAGAAGCAGGTCCAATGGGTGGCCGCCTGCGATTGTTTTGCCAGCCGGCGCCTAGCCGCCAAGGCCCGCATCGACAGATTCTATCGCAATAAGGACTGCACCGCTACTCGTTTCCACGAAGAGGTCCTGGCGCGCAGCGACGTTGATGCGGTAATACTGGCCACCGGCGATCGATGGCATTCGGTTCTCTCGGCGCTGGCGGCGCGGGCGGGCAAGGACGTGTACTGCGAGAAGCCATTTTCCCTGGTGATCGCCGAAGGCCAAAAGCTGGTCGACGTGATCAAGCGGTACGGAACGGTATGGCAGTGCGGTACGCAGATGCGATCCAACGGGTCATTCAGCTTTGCCGTGGAGACCATTCAAAAGGGAAGGATCGGGAACCTGCGGCGAGTCACGGCATCTCTGGGAGGTGGTATAAGAGCCGGCGGACCCGGTAAGAGCGAACCCACACCAGATCCGAAAATCTTCGATTACGATCGCTGGCTCGGTCAAGCGCCATGGGCGCCATATTCCAAACGGATACTGGGATCCTGGCGCGGAAACTGGGACCTAGGAGGCGGAACCATCTGCGATCTGGGAACCCACCTGTTCGACATAGCAAGATGGGCCGTGAACACCAAAGACGCTCCGGTTGAGTATGAAGGCACACCTCCGACAAGGAAACGCGGCATGCTCGTGGCCCGATCGGAAACTGTGCGGGCCAGATTCGCCAACGGTGTCGAGTTGGTGGGGAAGGTGGGCGATAAGGAGATGCGTTTCGAGGGCGATGAGGGATGGCTCTATATCCACGTCGACGGAACCATCAAGACCAAACCCGCATCGATCCTGAAGGATCGTTTTGTGCCCAAAGTGGATCGACAGTTCATGAAAGGACACGTCGAGAATTTCCTCGACTGCATAAAGACCAGGGAATTGCCCGCCGCTAATGCGGAGGTGGCGCAGCGATCCCATATCATCTGCCACTGCGCCAACCTCGCGCTGCGTCTGGGACAGAAACTTACGTGGGACAATACCACAAACCGCTTTGTCGGCAATGACGACGCCAACAAGATGATCGCGCGACCCATGCGGGCGCCATGGCGGATATAGACACTAACGACCGGAAAACAAAAGATGAGTTTAAGATACTCAATTCCCGTGCTGGCTATCTTGTCTCTTGCGGTATGTCTCTCCGAGACATCGCACGCCGGCGCGGCGCCGACCAAGGCGCAGATCCGCGAGGCGTTTGGTGAACTGGCTGCCTTCGACTACGGGAAGAGCCCTGACATTCTTTCGACCGTGGATGACTACATCAAGGCGGCGCGGGGCAATAAAGAACTCCGCGGTGCCATCGAACGGGAACTCATCAGGATTATCGAGTCGGACGCCAAATTCGCCGCAAAACAGGCTGCATGCCGCAGATTGCTGGTCGTGGGGTCCGACGCGTCGGTGGGGGCGCTGTCGAGAATGCTGGGATCGAAAGACCACAGAGTCGTCGAATCCGCCTGCTATGCGCTGTCCGCCCGGACCACACCGAAAACCAAAGCCGCCCTGCGCAAGGCGCTGAACCCCGCCGGCTCGGATTCGGGCCAGGCTGCGATCATCACCCTGCTGGGCAATCTGCGGGATTCAGAAAGCCTCGGAGCCCTGGTGCGAGCGGCTGGGTCAAAGCAGCCGATTGTATCCGAAGCCGCCATGTCCGCACTTGGTCGGATCGCATCGGTCGGTGCGGTGGCCTCGTTGCGAAAATTCCTGGCCGGCGTCGACCAGGCCAAACGCCATGCCGCAGCCGCGGCATTATTGCAGGCCGCCCAGAGGCTCGCCGGCGACAGCAAAACCGCCGATGCGGCTGCGATATACAAGGAGTTGGCTGCGGCGCGAGTTCCGGACCATATTCGACGTGGCGCGTTCATAGGCCGCGCGCGATTGGGGGGCCCCGACGTGCTGGCCGACGTGCTGGCGGCGTTGGACGGAGATGATCGGACCATGAAAGCGACGGCGATATCGCTGATACCGTCCGTCGAAGGCAAGAACGTTACATCACAGGCCGCTGGGCGGCTTGGCAAACTTTCCGCTCGCTACCGGCGGTCGCTTATTCGAGCGATTGGAAGGCGCGGCGAGGCGACTGCACTTCCCATCCTTATAAAGGCCGCCAACGATCCCGATACCGCGGTTCAGGTCGCCGCGATGGAATTCCTGGGGCGGTTGGGCGACAAGAGGGCCCTTGGCGTTCTGTTCGAGCGGATCGGTGACGAAAAGAAGGAACTGCGAGGAACGGCCACCGGAGCCCTGCGGATCATTTCCGGTAAGGAAATCGATGCCGCCATTCTGGCGAAGATGACGTCAAGTAAGGGGCAGCTCTGCGCCGAGTTGATAAGAATCCTGGTCGAACGCAAGTACAAGCCTGTCGCAGGGGCCTCACTGAAGATTGTCCGTGGTGGTGACGCTGTCGTCGGTCGCCAGGCCGTTCGCGCATTGCGGATGCTGGCGGGGGCGGGCGAGCTTCCAGCCCTGATCGACCTTCTGGAGGTCCCGGCTTGCGGAGGCCTTCGCGGCGACGTGATTAATGCAATCACGCAGGTTGCTCAACGCTCCAGCGGTAGTGCTGACGGCGTGGAGGTTGTGCTGTCGACATTAAAAGCCTCCGACAAAATCAAGACACGCAGCGCCCTGTTGAGCGTACTGGGAAGGCTGGGGGATCGGCGCGGATATGGCGAGGTGATCAAAGCCTGCCGGGACAAAAACGCGATAGTAAAGGATGCGGCATTGCACGCACTGGTCGCCTGGCCCGACCCAGCCGCTGCCGCCGACATAGTCAAACTGGCCGAAAAACCCGACAGCGAAAAATGGCGAATCCTGGCCCTGCGGGGCTACATTCGCGCGATTGCACTGGACGCCAAACGCCCGAAAGGTCGGACGCTGGATATGTACGAAAAGGCACGCAAACTTGCCAGGCGCGCCGATGAGAAGAAACTGATCCTCGCGGCTTTGGCAGGCGTACCGGACAAAAGGTCCCTGGCGATGGTCGAGGCCCTGGCGAGCGATCCGAAACTGGCGAGGGAAGCCAAGCTGGCGGCAGAGAAGATCCAGCGCGCCCTGGCTCGCAAGTGACTCGGGCTGCAGACATACACGCAAGAAATCTTTCTGAGGTCCCTGGTATGAAGAGACTACTTTTCGCTTTCGTTTCCACAAGCATACTGTTTTGCGCCGGCGCGGGGGCAGACTGGCCCATGGCGCGCGGGAACGCGGCCCGTTCCGGATATTCGCCCGCGCCGAAATCGATCGGCGGGAACCTGACACTTCAATGGGTCCGCAAGACCGACCAGGCGCCCCGCCCGGCCTGGCCGAGATCTGCGCGGGTGGCCGGCGACAGGGCACAGCACGTAGTTGCGGCTGATGGAAAGCTGTTCTTCGGAAGTTCCGCCGATTGTCACATCTACGCTCTTAGCGCCGCTGCGGGTAAGGAGATCTGGTCATTTGCCACCGACGCACCGGTCCGCTTCGCGCCGGCATTGTGGAAGAACTCGGCGGGCAAGTGGCGCGTCTTTGCCGTCAGCGACGACGGCGTGCTGTATTGTCTCGATTCGGCCTCGGGCAAACTGCTGTGGAGCCGGCGGGGCGGACCCGAAAGACGGATGCTGCTGGGCAACGGTCGGATGATATCCCGCCACCCGGCGCGCGGCGGGCCCGTTGTCAAAGACAACGTGGTCTATTTCGGCGCGGGCATCTGGCCGTCGGAGGGCATATGGATCTACGCCCTGAACGCCGCCGACGGGAAAACGATCTGGTGCAATAGCGATTCCGGGGCGATCCTCATGCCCCAACCGCACGGCGGGGCGATGGCCAAAAGCGGTATTACGGCACAGGGACATTTGGCAGCCACCGACGAGCAACTCTTCGTACCGACCGGACGGGCGGTACCGGCCGCCCTCGATCTAAAAACCGGGAAGCTGCAGTATTTCCACCTCCAGCGATACGGTCAATTGGGCGGATCGGCTGTCGCAGTCGCCGGGAAATACCTGGTCAACAACACCCAGTTCTTCGATGCCCGCACGGGCAAATCCGCATTCGGCGGGATCAACGCTTCGGTTCTGGCCGCGACGCCGGAGGGAGTAGTCTATTACGCTGATTACGATGGCGATGGCAAAGTTTACCTGCTCGATTCGGCCAGGCCGATCGTTACCAAAGAGGTTGTCCGCCGCGGGAGGAAGACCAAGATCCGCGCACCCAGCGCCAAGTGGTCCGTCGAGGCTCCCGGCGGGGGCGGGTCGCTGATCGTCGCAGGTGGAAAAGCTGTCTCAGGAGGCGGGGGCAAGGTCACCGTCATCGACATCAAGGCTAAGAAGGTTGTCTGGTCGACCGAAGTGCAGGGCGAAGCATTGTCACTGGCGGCGGCCGGGGGCAGGTTGTTCGTGAGTACCGACAAGGGCACGATCTATTGTTTCGCCACTGGGGCGAAGGGAGGCGATGTCACGGCGGACGAGCAGGCCAAGCCCTACGGCGCCAACGTTTCAATGGCATCCATCGCCAAAGCTATCCTCGAGAAAACAGGCGTTCGGGAGGGGTATTGCGTGGACCTGGCGTGCGGCGACGGAGCCTTGTCATACGAGCTGGCGAGGCAATCGAAGCTGACGATCTACGCGGTCGACTCAGATAGCGCCGCGGTGTCTGCGGCCAGGAAGAAGCTCCGGTCCGCGGGCCTGTATGGTACGCGCGTTACCGTTCACCTCGCCGACCCGAAGCGCACAGGGTACCCGAACTACTTCGCGGATCTGGGGGTCTCGGGGCGGGGCATCGCTTCGAAAGAGATCACCCGCCTGCTCCGTCCGGGCGGCGGGGTCAGTTGTATCGGCCCGGTCGGTAAGATGAAGGTGACCGTTCGCAAATCGCGCACCGGAGGGGGAACATGGACCCACCAGTACGCCGACGCGGGCAACACGCTGTGCGGGACCGACAAACTTGTCCGCGGACCGCTGGAACTGTTGTGGTTCGGCAGCCCCGACATCCGCATGCCCAATCGACACGGACGCGGACACTCGCCGATCAGCGACGGGAACCGAATGTTCGTTATGGGCCTCGACAGCCTCGCAGCTCTCGACATCCACAACGGACGCATGCTGTGGAAACGCAAACTGCCTGGAGCCCTGAAACCGTTCGATCAGGATCACCTGATGGGCACTGCCGGTACGGGCAGCAACCTCTGCATGGGCGGAGGAAAGGTTTACGTCCACACCGGCGAGGAATGCCTTGTGCTCGATCCGGCCACTGGCAAAGAACTCACTGAATTCGCCCCGCCGAAACTTCCCTCAGGCAAGGCGGGTCGATGGGGATACATCGCCATCTCCGGGGGAACGCTGTTGGGAACGCTCGTCGACGAAACCCACCTCGTGCCCTACCGATACCTCCGCTCCAACATGGCGGGCATGTTCACCGAAAGCTCACTCCTGTTCGCCCTGGACGCCGCGACCGGGAAGCTGAAATGGAAATACGCGGCGAAGAATTCCATCCGCCACAACACCATCGCAGCCGCCGGCGGACGCGTTTATCTCATCGACCGCGCCAAAGCCATCGAAGTCCGCAAACGCGGGCAAAAAACCAAACCCCACGCACCCGGCGTGCTTCTGGCTCTCGACATCGCCACCGGCCGCACCGCCTGGAAGAACGCCGAGGCCTACGGCACGATGTTGCTGGCCGCCGAGGCTCGCGACGTGCTGCTGATGTGCTACCAGTCAACGAGGTTCCGGCTCGCCTCGGAAGTCGGCGGGCGGATGACGGCGTTGCGGGCATCGACGGGCAAGACGCTCTGGGACATCAGGGCAAGGTACGCCTCCCGCCCGCTGATCAACGAAGGGACCATCTACGCCCAGCCCGGAGCGTGGGACCTGCTGACCGGCAAGCAGCGAACAAGCGATTCCAAAACCGCCATACCGTGGACTTTCCAGCGCAGCTACGGATGCGGGATTATCTCGGCCGCTCCGAACATGCTGCTGTTCCGTTCCGCCACTCTGGGCTATCGGGATCTGCTGTCCGATCGCCCGACGCTCAACTTCGGAGGCATCCGCCCGGGCTGCTGGATCAACGTGATCCCCGCCGGCGGTCTGGTGCTCATGCCCGACGCGACCACCGGATGCAAATGCAGCTACCTCAACACGGCGACAGTAGCCCTCCAGCCCGTGAGGAAAAAGTGATCTGCAAAACCCGGGCGATCGTAGCGAGCGACGAGACCGACAGGAGACAATAAATGTTGAGACGAGTGACGATGGCGGTGATGCTGGGTGCGATGTTGGTTTCGATAGCGACGGGAGCCGATTGGCCGGCGTATCACGCCGACGCTCAACGAAGCGGATACACCAGCGAAACGGTCACCGGCGAGTTGAAGTCGGCTTGGTCGCTTAAGTCTCCGCATGCCCCGACGCCAGCGTGGTCCCGCAATGGGCGCATACGCTACGACGACGTGTTCCAACCGGTGATCGCGGGCTGGCGAGTCTACTTCGGCGATCACGCCGAGGGCATGCTGCACGCTGTCGATCTTAAGACGGGCAAGATCAAGTGGCGGTTCCAGACCAATGGTCCGATCCGCTGCGCTCCGACGGTTTGGAAAGAGACCGTGATTGTCGCCGGCGACGACGGGCGTATCTACTCCCTGAAAGCCTCTGACGGTTCGGTGCGTTGGTCGATCCGCCCGGGTCCGTCGGACCAGCTTGTGCTGGGCAACGGATACATGATCTCCAAGTGGCCGGTGCGGGGGGCTCCGACTGTCGAAGGCGATACGGTTTACGCCGGCGCTGGAATCTGGCCCAGCGACGGGTTCTATCTGCTGGCGATTAACGCAGATACGGGCAAAGTCAAGTGGCGCAATGACGACTCGGGAAGCCTCTATCTCAAGCAGCCCCACGGCGGGGCCAACTCGAAATCCGGACCGGCGGCCCAGGGATACCTGACGCTGTCGAAAACCAGCATCCTCGTGCCGCCCGGACGATCGCTGCCGGCAATATTCGACAAGGCGACCGGACGCTTCAGTCACATCAGCTTCAACGACAAGATCGGCGGCGGAACATTCATGACCCACAACGACTCATACGCCTGCGCCGGGGTGCTCTGGAGAATCCGCAACAGCCAGAAGATGCAAAGCTACATGCCCATGAAGCGGACCTCGGAATGGCCGCTGATCGAAACGCTCCCGCACGATGCAATGACGCCGACTGGCCTGGTGTCGGCCCGTGAGCGATCAGTGCAGAGCTTCACGTGGGTTCGAAAACAGAATGTCAGAGGGCGTCGCGGAAAAGTCGTCAGTTCGCAGGACTACACCGGGCTGAACAGGGCATGGAGCACAGAAGCTGCCGGGCCGGTCGGCGAACTCATCGTCGCCAACGATCGCGTCATCCTCGGGCTCGACGGCGCCGTTGAAATGATCGACCGGAAAACGCACAAGAAGATCACCGTAGCCGACAAGCTGGACGGAATCGTGGGCGGGTTGGCGTATTCCAACGGACATCTCGTCGCCTCGACAACCACCGGACGGATCTACTGCTTCTCAGCCGGCGGATCGAACGCCGGAGCCAAGGCTATATCGACCAGGATTATCGAACCGAGCATCGATGCAGAAACTATCAAAACCGCCCGGGCGATCGTCAAATCCGCCGGCGCGACTAAAGGCTACGCGCTGGATCTCGGTTGCGGCGATGGGTCGCTCAGCATCGCGCTGACTCAGGTAAGCGACCTGAAGGTAATCGCAGTCGAACCCGACAAGGCGTTGTTCGCTAAAGCCCGAGACCGCTTCCAGCGCGCCGGGGTGTACGGAACGCGAGTGATGATCTTCAATCGCCCGCTGAACTCAACCGCCCTGCCGAACATGCTGGCCAACGTGATCGTCTCGCAGCGGGCGGTCCTGAAAGGCTCCGCCCTGGCCGAAGCCAAGAGAATCCAGCGTCCCTACGGCGGAGCGATATGCACCGTAGCGGGCGGCAAGATCGCCGTCGATCGACGCGGAACGCCGAAAGGCGCCGGACGCTGGACGCACCAGTACGCAGACCCCGCCAATACGCTGTGCAGCGACGACAGCGCGGTTGCCGGAAAGCTCACGATGCTCTGGTATCGCGACTACTCACTGCCCTCTGCCAGCCGGTGGTCCCGCCCGCCGGCTCCGCTGGCGGACAATGGCATCCTCTACCAGGCCTGCCCAAACGGAGTAATCGCAGTCGACGCATACAACGGGACCGAGATGTGGCGATTCGAGTCCAAAGATCTGCTGTCCAGCCGCGCGGGCTACTACATCATCCGCACCGGCGGGATATACTGCCTCGGAAACGGAGTGCTGTACCTGCGGAGAAAAGCCCAATGCCTCCGCCTCGACGCAAAAACGGGCAAGCTGCTGGGGACACTGTCGCTGCCCGACGCAGAAGCACACGATTATTGGGGATATCTGGCCTACAGCGACGGCGTAGTTTACGGGACAGCGGCCGACGAGAGTCACAATACGGTTAACCCGTACCGCACGAAGAACCCTGGGGCCGTCACCGAAGGCAAAACACTTTTCGCCATCGACGCAAAGACCGCACGCGTGCTGTGGCGATACGAACCTAAGGATTACATAGGAAACAACGCCGTGGCGATCGATGATGATAACGTCTATATAATCGATCGCACGAGCCTCTGGACGAATCAGAAGAAACGCCGGGAACCCAAATCCAGCACGCCGATACTTTCGGGAAAGCTGGCGGCGATTGACAAGAAGACCGGGACGGTGAAGTGGATCAACAATAAAGGTGTATTCGGTTCGGCAGCCCTGGTAAGCCAAACTGCGCGACGCGTGTGCGTATGGCACGAGGATAAGCTCGTGGGCTTCGACGCCGACAGCGGCAAGAGAGCCTATTCAGTGCAGTCGTGGTATGGCGAACACGCCTACCAGATCAAACCGCCGGTAATCGTCGGCGATACGATCTACTGGGAGAAGTACGCCTTCGACGTATGCAGTGGAAAGAAGCGGGCGTATGAACTACTGCGATCGTACGGGTGCGGCAGCGTGTCGGCGTCGCGAAAAATGCTCTTCTTCCGGTCAGGCACGATCGGTTACGTCGGACTCGACGCGCCACGAGCCGACAAACGCCGCATAACCACCCGGGAGATTCATAATTTCGGCGGTATCCGCCCGGGCTGCTATATCAACATCGTACCGGCCGGCGGGATCGTACTGATACCCGACTCGTCGTCATCGTGCAGTTGCAGCTACTTCAACCAATGCTGGATCGCCCTCCAGCCGGCGAGGAAGAAATGACCAATCCAAATGCACGCAGAGAGTTTCTGAAAGCAGTTGGTTTCGGTGCGGCGGCGGTGGCGTTGTCGCCGCTGGCCGGTGCGGCGGGGGGCAAGGGCGCCAACGATCGCCCGAACGTCCTGTTCATCGCCGTCGACGACCTCCGCCCGGAGTTGGGCTGTTACGGCAGCAGGCATATACGCACGCCCAACATCGATAAGTTTGCCAAGTCCGCTCGCCTCTTCAATCGCCATTACATTCAGTCAGCCGTATGCGGGCCATCGCGGTGTTCGTTGCTGACCGGCAGACGCCTCTGGTCGTGGGATTGCTGGCGTGCGGTACGCAAGTTGAAAACCGAGCCCGCGTCCCCGGTCTCGTTTCCACACTTGTTCCGCCGCGGCGGGTACCGCACGGTATGCATCGGCAAGATCAGCCATCTCCCCGGCGGCGTGACCGACCCGGCCCAGAAAACACACGAGGTACCGTTCAGTTGGGACTTGGCGTATGCGCCGATCGGCAAGTGGAAGGATCCCTGGGGCGCCTTTTTCTGTTATGCCGACGGGTCCGTGCGCAAATACGGTTACGGGCGGAACCAGACCAATACGGCGGCCTTTGAATGCGCCGATGTGCCCGATGATGGTTACGCCGACGGCCTGAACGCTCGCGAAGCGATCAAGCAGCTCGGCGACCTCAAGTCACGGGCCAAACCGTTTTTCCTGGCTGTCGGATTCTACAAACCGCACCTGCCCCACAACGCTCCGAAAAAGTACTGGGACATGTACGATCCGGACAAGATCCCCCTGGCGCCCAACCGCAAACCGCCCAAGAACGTTGACGCCGGTATCTCTCTCCATCCCAGCTTCGAAGTGACCACTCACTACGCCTGGCCGGGAGGCAGGGGGAAGATTACCGACGCCCAGGCCAGAAACCAGCGCCACGCTTACTTCGCATGCGTCAGCTACATTGACGCGCAGGTGGGAAAGGTGCTGGGCGAACTCAAACGCCTGGACCTGGACCGCAACACGATTGTGGTACTCTGGGGCGATCACGGATGGCATCTCGGGGAGCATGGTATTTTCGGGAAGCAGACAAACTTCGAGATCGCCACACGCAGCCCCCTGATCATCAAAACACCCGACATGCCCCGCCCGGGGCGGCCCACAAACGCCCTGACCGAAACGGTCGACATCTATCCGACCTTGGCGGACCTCTGCGGCCTGAAAGCTCCCGCCGACCTGCCGGGCGTAAGCCTCAAACCGCTTCTGGGCGATCCGGCCGGCGGCGTCAAAGACGGCGCCTTCAGCTTCCATGGACGCGGTCGCTACTTCGGACGAACGCTGCGGACCGACCGCTACCGAATCGTCGAATGGTCTGACAGGCGCAAAAAACTCCCGCCAAAAATCGAACTTTACGACCACCGGACAGACCCCGGCGAGAACACAAACATCGCGGCCAACCCCGAGAACAAGAAACTGGTCCAAAAACTCCTGGCCCAAATGAAAACACCGTCAAGAATCGCAGCAACCCGCTCGCCATGAAGCGGTGAATCTATCGCTATTTCCGGGCACCGACGGTGATCTTCTTCATTTCTGCTTCGGTGAACTTGCTTTCCTTGACCGGTCCGGGCGCCCAGGACTGTTCGAGCTTTCCGGGCTTGGGCGTCTGGACGGGGATAACGAAAATCTCTTGGCCCTTGTCATCCTTCTCGATCCTTCCGCCCTCGGCGACGACGATCTTCCGGGCGAGCATTTCGCACACTTGGGCCAGTTTGCCAAAAGTGTACGGCGTGTGACTGAACTTGCCCTTGGAGTCCAATTTCGAGACGTACCGCTCGGGCAGTTTTTTATAGCCGATGGTCGTACAGAGCACTCCGGCCGCCGACGAGGGATTGCAGTCGGAGTCCTGTCCGCACCGCATGGAGACGACGATCGTACGGTCGATATCGCCCTTACCGTACAACAGACCCATAACGACATAAGCGCCGTTGATCTTGGCGTGAATGTTGAACTTGTTTCGGCGCAGCAGATGCCTGCACCGGTTGTACCGCGGATTCAACTGGTACTTGTTCTCGACCAGCGTCCAGGTCTTCTTCCAGTCGTCGGGGTGTTTTTTGTACCACTGGACCACGTCGCGGACCATCTCGGCGTACTGGCTCTTGGCGGGGATGCACTTCAGACCGGCATGGACGATCTTGGTGGTGTCAGTCTCAAAGAACGCCTCGGCGTACATGCCGCCCATGAACTGCCCCGCGTAGAGCCCGTCGCCATAGTTGGTCACTCGCCCGAATACCTCTCCCACGGTCAGGACGCGGGTCGGCAGGCCAGGCGAAATTAAACCCGAGAAATCAGACTGAATCTGATATCCGATACCGTCAGCGCTCGGGTTGTACTTCGGATGGCTGCACGCCGGCGGAGCAATGCCTTTGCGCAGGAGTCGGCGGCAGCCTATGTTCTCCCACCAGAGGCGATATCCGCTGTTGGCGAAATCTATACCCGCCTGGCGGATCGACGCATCCAGGCCATGCAGTTCCAGTGTCCGCAGGAACGTCATCTCGACGTAGAGGTCATCCTGGTCGAATGCGTTATTGACCATTTTCGGCGTCCACTTGGGCACTTTCTCTTCAGGAATGATCTTCCCGTTGAACTTGAACTCGGTGGGAAAACCCCACGCGACGCCGACCATCTGCCCGATCCATCCAGCGGTCATCTTGTCGACGTAGACCTTGACCGGGAGGCGGCGGAACTTGCGCGGGAGCGTCTGGCTCTGGGCGGTCGCGCTCGAAACGCACAGAAACCCAACAACGAGTAAACAGAAAATCTGTCGTCGATTATTCATAGGTCAAATCCTCGGTATGGATTCATACTTGTAAGGCGGTATCGACGATTCTACCGCGGCGCCGAGGCGAACTCAACGCCGCCGGCGCCCCGGCGGGCGTCGAACCTTGCGTGATCTTCTGCGTATGAAGTAATATGACCCCAGCACCAACGGGAGACAGGCATGGATGAAAACGCGACAGATTCGGACGGTTCCCCCGGTGCGGTTTACACTGCACTTCCTCTGTGGTACAAGATTCTGGTTTGTGCGGGGTCCGCGGGGGTCGGTGGGTTTTTCGGCGTCATTTACGGGATTACAGGGATTATCTTCGCGGCCGTTGGCGGCTTGGGCGTAGCTGTTTTCTGGCTTAAACGCGTCAGTAGATTTCAAACGCAGTCCGTCGCCGCGGCGATCTTCGGCGGAATAGGATGGGGGATAGTCGCCGGCCTGATCGATACGGTATGGCTGCACGCGACGGGTTTGACAATCATGTTCACTCAAGTAGGCCGTCCTCGGTCGTTCGTCGGTTTCGAAATAGTTCTCGTCATCGCGATCCTTTGCGGCGTCATTGCCGGGGCGGTCTATGGTCTGGTGTGCATGGTTGTTCTTGAGATTTACCGTGCAAACACGCGGCGGGGGCAAGGGTGATCGATCAGCTTCGTATGTTTGCGGCTTGGTTTGGGCGCGTGCCTTTGGGGCAGATATGGATGCTGTGGCGGAAGATGCGGAATGAAAAGGCGCATCGATTCGCCGGGCGGCTTCGCGTTAATTCGTTTTTCCCACCGTTTCCATCGCAAGCGTATCTGCGGTTTCGCGATGCGATTTCCGCTCGCCGGCGCGTACCGGTTTCCACGTATATTGCGTTGACTTCACGATGTCCGTTTGAGTGCGATCATTGCAGTCTGGCCGGTCGAGGCGAGGGTGAGTTGAGTACGGATCAGTGGCTTGAGGTGATTTCGCAACTCAAAGACGCCGGCGGATGCATCGTGGGTTTCACCGGCGGTGAGCCGCTGCTGCGGGATGATCTGGAGACGCTCATCGCGGCCGCCGGTCCTGAGATGGAGACTATCCTGTTCACCACGGGTTCGGGATTGGACGCCACCCGGGCGACAAACCTCGCAGCCGCCGGGCTCGGTTGCGTAACGGTGGGTATCGAGGCCGATTCGCCCGGGGCGCACGATGCGGTGCGAGGGGTGGACGGTTCGTTCGCCGAAGCGGGCGAGGCGATCGTCGCCTGCCAGAACACCGGGCTCTACACCGCCCTGAGTACCATCGGAACGGCCGGTCGTATTGCCTCGGGTCAGCTCGATGCGATGTATGCACTGGCCGGTCGCTGGGGAGTGCAGGAGTTTCGCCTGCTGGCGCCGGTGGCTACCGGGGCTCAGGCCGGTAACCCGGACTTCATGCTCGACGGGCCCGGGCGAGAAACGTTAAAGAAGTTTCACATAGACTCAAACCGCGCCGCCCGCCGCAGCGGCGCTCCGGCGGTGGCGAGTTTCGCGTATCTCGAATCCGACGAGATGTTCGGCTGCGGGGCGGGGTATCATCATCTGTTCGTAGATGCGGCTGGCAACGTCTGCCCGTGCGACCTGACGCCGCTGAGCTTCGGCTCGGTGGTCGACGATTCGCTGGCCGACATCTGGGCGTCGATGGGCAAGCATTTCTCCCGCCCGGGCTGCAAGTGCATCATGAGCCAACTGGCCGAGAAAATCGCCGAGGGACAAACGCTCCCCTTGCCCGAGGCGCCCAGCGAAGACCTCGCCAGGCAACTCGACCCCTCAGAACTGCCCGACGGATACAAACGCATTCTTTAGAGTAGAAAAAGGGGTCAGGGAAAGCGCCGGGATAAAGCGGCTTGGGATAAGGAATGAAAATGTAAAAAAGTCCTACAGAGAAGAGTTACCCGATGGTTGCGAAGCGTTGTGCGTGGGTGGCTGAATTATCGTGCCGTCCCGAGCAACAGCAACCGCATCAGGCGTTTCGTCGACGAGGTGACTCGCCTCTGGTTACGGACGATTCGTCGCCGCCGCCAACGTGGTCGCCGTCGCTGGACGTGGTCGCGGATGCAACGTCTCGTGAGGCGTCATCTTCCGCGAGTACGCATCATCCATCCATATCCTAATCAACGATTTCGCGCCCGACTCAAGGCAGGAGCCGTATGAGGTAATTCTTCACGTACGGATCTGTGCGGGGGGCCGCCGGAAACGGCGGTCCCTACCGCGATACTCTTTGTTTGGGGACGAAAGCCAAAACAAAGAGTCCTGACCCCTTTGTTTAGTCTGACCCCTTTGTTTAGTCCTTTGTTTAGTCAACGGCCATTGACTAAATCGGTCGATAACCCATAATGGTTAATGGTGCGTGGAGATCATTATGGATATCAGATACAAAACCCACAATCTGCACTGGGATCAACCTGATAAATTCCGGGAATTGGATCCACATTTAAGCAATCTGAGTCAATTGCCTCTGATCTATCGCTTTCCCCTACTTGAGAAGCTGCCTCGCGAAACCCCCGGTGTCTATTCCATCACCGGAGGGCGACAGGTGGGAAAAACAACCCTCCTGAAGCAGTACATGTCCGATCTGCTGCAATCCGGCGTATCTCCCGGAACTATTGCCTATTTGCCCGGCGAAATGATCGACGACCACCATGGACTTGTTCGCCTGTTCAGCGAATTCCTCGAGTCAGTGGGACCGGAAACGGGGCCTCTGTTTTTTCTCCTGGACGAGGTGACATATATCAACCAGTGGGATCGCGGGATCAAGTATCTCGCTGATGCGGGACTGTTGCGAAATACCATCCTGATGCTCACGGGATCCGATACGGTGATCATTCGCGACGCCAGAGTACGTTTTCCCGGACGTCGCGGGCGTGCCGATCGTGTGGATTTTCATCTCTTCCCTCTCTCTTTCGCCGAGTACGTTTCGCTTGACAAGGGAATGTCACACATGGAAGTCCAGCACATGGGCGAAAGCTCGACAAGCCCGCGGGAGTTGTCAGGCCTTGAACAACTGTTTGAATCGTATCTGGCCCATGGCGGTTATCTTACCGCCATCAACGATCTGAAAAGGTACGGGACGATAAACCGGGCGACGTTCGTAACCTACGGCGACTGGATTCGGGGCGATGTGCTGAAACGGGGCAAGCGCGAGCACTATCTGCGTGAGATACTGACGACGATCGTCAAGCGAATGGGCAGCCAGGTAACCTGGAACGGGTTGTCGGACGAGCTTTCGATCGATCATCCGGCCACAGTGGCCGACTACGTGGAACTTCTGGCGCGAATGGATGCGGCGATTATTCAACTCGCACTGCGAGAGGATAAACTGACCGGAGCGCCTAAGAAAGCGCGCAAAATCCATTTTGCGGATCCCTTCATTTTTCACGCCGTGCGTTCCTGGCTCAACAATACAGAGAACCCCTACCAGCAGGAGGTCCGACCTTTCCTGGACGATGCCGAAAAACGTGGCGCCCTGGTTGAATCGTGTGCGGTGTCTCACTTCAATCGTTTCTATCCCACGTACTATATCAAGGGCACCGGCGAGGTCGATATTGCGTATGTCCGGGACGATCGATTCTGGCCGATCGAAGTGAAATGGACCAGGCAGCTTCGCGCCGCTGATTTCAAGCAGGCGTCAAAATATCCTGACAGCATCATCTGCTCCCGCGCCGATCAGCCCCCGCAAGTTCACGGTATTACCTGTCGGCCATTGGTCACAACGCTGCTTCGCCTCGGTCCATCTCCGCTCTATTTACCCGGATCATAATGCTCGCCCCGGCGGCGTCCGATTTCTCGGGACATGCAGGCGAACCGCTAATGGCGCGGGGAATTGTCGATCATTTCTTTTAGCGTTGACGCCAGAGACTCCGCATCCAGTCCGGCTTGGGTCAATTGCTCGGCGCGTGATGCGTGGGCGATGAAGCGGTCGGGCAGACCGAGCAGGCGAACGTTCTCGGCGCTCAGGTCGCGGTGTGACGCCACTTCCAGGACGGCCGATCCGAAACCGCCGATTACCGCGTGGTCTTCGCAAACCACCACTGGTTTGCCCGTTGCGATAAGATCTCGAATCAGCGCCGCGTCCAGCGGTTTGGCGAATCTCGCGTTTACCACGCCTATCGACATGCCCCGCTCGCTCAACTCTCGCCCCGCGTCCAGTGCGGCGGCCAGGGTCGCGCCATAGCACAGGAATGTTCCGTCGGTCCCCTCGCTGATGACGCGAGCGGTGCCCGGTTTGAACGGCGGACATTCACCGGGAAGGTCCTCGGGCATTTCGTCGCGGGGGTATCGGATGGCTGACGGTCCGTCCAGCGACACCGCCAGGGTCAGTGCGGCCTGCAGTTCGGCTTTGTCCGCCGGCGCCATCAGCGTTATCCCGGGCATGGCGCGCAGCATTGCTATGTCCATCGTTCCATGATGGACCGCGCCGTCGGAACCTACCAGTCCTGCCCGATCCATGCACAGGACAACGCCCAGACCCTGCAGGCAGACATCGTGGAATATCTGGTCCATCGCCCGTTGCATGAATGTCGAGTAAATCGCCACCACCGGTCTCATGCCCGTTTTGGCCATACCGGCGGCCATTGCAACCGCGTGCGATTCGTTGATGCCCACGTCGACGTATCGATCGGGGAATTCCTCGCGGAACTTGACGAGTCCGGTTCCGTCCGGCATGGCGGCGGTGATCGCGACAACCTTGGGGTTGTCCCGTCCGACCCGAACGATCGTATCGGCGAATGCTTCGGTCCAGGTCGCCCGGCGTTTGGGTCGCGAGACGTCCTTACCGTTGCTCGCGTCGAACGCCGAGGGGCTGTGGAAGCGGCGGGGATCTTCAATGGCGTACTGGCAACCGCGGCCTTTGACGGTATTAACGTGCAGGATCACCGGGTGATCGATCTTTTTCAGGCGCCTCAGCACCCTGATCAGGTCCGGGATGTTGTGCCCGTCGACCGGACCGAAGTAGCCCAGGCCCAGCGCCTCGAAAACCTGTCGCCCGTGGATAGTGGTCTTCAGGCCCGCCTTGATGTTTCGAATCGCGTCGGAAATCTCGTCGCCAAGGGGCAGGTGGTGCAGAATGTTCTCCGTCGAATGCTTCAGACCGGTGTAGGCGTCGGTAAGCCTGACGCGATCGAGCGCGTAAGCCAGACCGCCACGCGTGCGATCTATCGCCATCGAATTGTCGTTGAGAACCACCAGGAACTGGCGTTTGAGTACGGCAAGGTTGTTGATCCCTTCCAGAGACATACCGTTTGCTATGCTCGCATCGCCGACGACGGCTACGACCTTCGTGTCGAGCCCGTCGTGCCTGTCGGACCACGCCAGACCAAGCGCCGTCGAAATAGCCGTACCAGCGTGTCCGGTGGCGAACAGGTCGTAGGGGCTTTCATCCGGCGAGGGGAAACCGCTTACGCCGCCGTTCTGGCGGAGCGTGTCGAACCGGTCATTCCGCCCAGTCAGCAGTTTGTGCGCGTAGCACTGATGCCCCACGTCCCACAGCAGGCGATCGCTTGGAAAATCGAACACGTAATGCAGAGCGATGGCCAGTTCGGCCACACCGAGATTGCTGGCAAGATGCCCGCCGCGCGCAGCGACCACACTGATGATCCGGTCGCGCAGCTCGTCGGCGAGATGGCTTAACTCAGAGTCAGAGAGCCCACGGAGCTGGTCCGGCGAAGTTATACTGTCCAGCAGTTTATCGGGTTCCATATCGTTAAATCGTTCGTTTGTGAGCTCGGCTCGCCCGGGCGGTTTGCTCTAATACTCCGGCGACTGTGTCGCGGCGCCGCTGCAATATATCATACGCGACTGACCGGGGGGAGATCCTTGTTTTTGCTGTTAGTGCGTTCGGTCGGTCAGCAGGGCGGCAAGTCGCACGAGTTTTTCCGCCCGCCCGCCAAAGCCATCCAACGCCGCAACCGCCCGGTCGCTCAGGTCGTTACCGAGTTTGCGGGCGCCGGCGAGTCCCAACTGGCCCACGATCGTCCGTTTGTCCGTCCCGGCGTCCTTGCCCGGGGTCTTGCCCAGCGTGCGCGCGTCTCCGGTAACGTCCAGTACGTCGTCGAACAACTGAAACGCCAGGCCCAACGCCTGTCCGTACCGCCCCAGAGCCTCAATATCCCGATCGTCCAGATCCGCGGAAATACCACCCATGACCGCTGAGGCCTTCAGCAAAGCCGCCGTCTTGCGCGCGTGGATGTACGTGATACCTTCCAGGCCTTCGGGCACGTCGCAGAGTTTCATGTCGGCGACCTGTCCGGCTATCATGCCCGCCGGACCGGCGCCGCGCGCAAGTTCCAGGACCAAATCCGCCGACTGCGGTTCGCCGCTTTCGGTCAGTACGCTGACCGCTCGGGTCAGCAATGCGTCACCGGCCAGAATCGCCATCGCTTCACCGAATCGGACGTGGGCGGTGGGTCTTCCCCGGCGGAGCGTGTCGTCGTCCATTGCGGGCAGATCATCGTGTACCAGGCTGTAGCAATGCACCAGTTCGACCGCAACCGCACCGCGAGCGGTGAGGTCCGGATTTCCGCCGCTTCCGATTTCGCCAGCCATCTGGACCAGCCCCGGTCGCAATCGCTTACCGCCGTTCATCACGCAATACCGCATCACCGCGGCAAGTTCTTCCGGTACGCCGGGCTCTATCAACCACCGGTCCAGATACTCGCCGCACCGCTTGGCGTACGGGGCGAGCAGACCGCCGAGGTCCGCGATTGTAGTGTCGTCCGTCATAAGGTTGCTTTCTCGTCCGGCCAGCATGTTGCAGGTTCGACCGGTCGGGGTTATTATAACAGTCTGGACCTTGTTGGCTATGATTTCGTCGCGCCAGATGGAGTAAAAGAACAATGTCGAGAATTCATCCGACGGCCATCGTTGATCCGTCAGCCGAACTCGATGGAGCGGTGGAGATCGGCGCCTACTCCGTAGTAGAAGGCAACGTCAAAATTGGCGGTGGAACGGTTATCCATCCCCACGTGGTCATTCGCAGCCACACCGAAATAGGCGCCAACAACCAGATACACCCGTTTACGGTACTCGGCGGAGACCCGCAGGATTACGGTTACAAGTCCGGGACGATCACTTACCTGCGAATCGGCGACAATAACCTGTTCCGCGAAGGCGTCACGATCAACCGCGCCACCGGTGACGGTAAGGTTACGATCATTGGAAACAACACCATGTGGATGGCGGCGTCCCATGCCGGACACAATTCCGTCGTCCAGGATAACGTCATCTGCGCCAACGGTGTCGCACTGGCGGGTTATGCACAAATCGCCCCTCGCGTGATTCTCTCCGGCGGCGCGATGGTACACCAGTTCACCTGGATTGGCGAGATGGTGATGACCCAGGGAAAAGCCGGTATCAGCAGCCACGTCCCTCCGTATTGTCTGCTGGCAGGCGGGATAAACGTGCTTATCGGGCTGAATTCCGTGGGATTGCGCCGGGCCGAACACATCACCAGCGAAGATCACCGCCAGATAAAGGAAGCCTTTGATCTGACTTACCGCAGCGGTCTGTCCAAAGCCGAGGTGCTCGAGAAAATGGACGCGTGCAGCGACTGGGGCGAGGCGGCTGTTAAGTTCCGCGACTTCATCCACAGAGTAGTGGACGCCGAAAAACCGTACAAAAGGGCTCTGTGCAGATTCACCCCCAGAGCTAAATCACGATAGGTTCCCACTCAGTACACCACAGAGAAACCGTGGAATCTTCCGGTGTACGGCGCCGAGACCTGCGTACGATCGCGAATGAAATGGCCCATCCGGTCTTCCATCGCCTGGAGAAAGGCATCGATTTCGTCCGGCGTCCCTTCGACAATGCACTCGACGCTGCCGTCGGGGCAGTTGCGGACAGAACCGGTCACGTCGAAGGACCCGGCCAGGCGGCAGGTCGTGAACCTGAAGCCAACTCCCTGAACGCTGCCCGCGAACCGAATAATGCGCTGCTCTTCCGCCATCAATAACAGCCTTTGCGATCTTTGTAATTTGTGCCGATTGCGATGCGGCGAGTTTAGCATATAATCTCGGCAGGTAAGATGGAACTATTTCAGTGAGGAAATTGAAAATGGCAAACGGAAATCTCGTATACAGCGAACTACTCTCCGCGGTCATCGCCGGCGGCGATCTGTCGCGCGAGCAGGCCTACGGGGCCTTCACGCAGATCATGGACGGACAGTGGACCGGCGCGCAGATAGCGGGCATGCTGACGGCGCTGGCGGCGAAGGGAGAAACGGTAGACGAAATTACCGCCGCCGCCCAGGCAATGCGGGACCACGCGGTAAAAATAGACACCGGTGGTCTTGACGTAATTGACACCTGCGGTACGGGCGGGACCGGTCTGAGAACGTTCAATATCTCGACAGCCGCCGCCCTCGTCCTCGCCGGCGCCGGGGCAAAGGTCGCAAAACACGGTAATCGAACGAACACGCGATCCAGCGGTTCGGCGGACGTACTGGAGGCACTGGGAGTGAATCTCGACGCAGGCGAGCGAGCTGTTTCCGAAAGCCTCAAGCAGGCGGGGGTCTGTTTCTGCTACGCCCGCCTGTGTCACCCGGCAATGAAGCACGCCGGTCCGGTGCGCAAGGAACTCGGCGTTCGCACCGTTTTCAACGTGCTGGGACCGCTTACAAATCCCGCGGGCGCCAAGCGGCAACTGATGGGTGTTTTCAGCGATGCGCTGACCGAACCTATCGCCCGCGTACTGGGAAACCTGGGCGCCCAGCGCGTCATGGTTGTCCACGCCGCTGACGGCCTGGACGAAATATCGACTACTTCCGAGACGCGAATCTCGCAGTTCCAGGACGGTCAGGTAACCACGAAAACTATCGCGCCCGAGGAGTTCGGTATCGCCCGGGCCGCGATGGACGACCTGCTCGTCGATTCGCCAGCCGCCTCCGCCGAAGTAATCCAGGCCGTCCTTGGCGGACAAGGCGGTCCTGCCCGCGATATCGTACTGCTCAATGCGGCGGCGGGGTTGGTCGTCGCCGGAAAAGCCGACGATATGGAGGCGGGGCTTGAAGCGGCTGGAGTATCAATCGATTCTGGAGCGGCTGCCGAGGCGCTCGCAAAACTCATTAAGGCTTCAGGCGAATGACCGAGAGAATCGCAAACATACGAAAGCGTTTCAGCGAACTTTACGGGCGGAAGGCCGCCGGTGTGGTCCGCGCCCCGGGACGCGTAAATCTCATCGGTGAACATACCGACTATAACGACGGCTTCGTCCTGCCAATCGCGATCGACAGATGTACGCTGGCGGCATTTGCACCGGGAGACGGGCGCCGCGTGAACCTGGCGTCGGTTCAGCAGGAAGAACACCCCGCATCGTTCGACCTCGACGCGGATATCGTCAAGGGCTCGCCCCAATGGGCCAATTACCCCAAGGGCGTTGCAGCCGGCCTGGTCGAAAAAGGCGTCGAACTGACCGCCCTGGATATACTGTTCGACAGCGACGTACCGATAGGCGGCGGGCTGTCGTCTTCGGCGTCGCTGGAAGTATCGGCCGCCCTGGCGATGCTCGCGGCGGCCGGGAGGGAAATCGACGATTACCAGCTCGCCCTGATCTGCCAGAAAGCCGAACACGACTTTGCGGGCACGCCATGCGGGATCATGGACCAGGCTATCAGCATAATGGCCCGCCCCGGACGCGCCCTGCTCCTGGACTGTCGCGACGGAAAATCCAGGCACATACCGTTCGGCGATCCCGACCTGGTGCTTCTGGTGGCAGACACGAAAGTTAAACACGATCTGACAGACGGCGGATACGCCGCCCGGCGCGACCAGTGCTACAGCGCCGCGGCCAAGCTCGGCGTGAAAATGCTTCGCGACGCCGATGCGGACATGGTTTCCGAAGCCGCCGACGAACTGAGCGACAAGGAATTCATCAGGGCCCGTCACGTGGTTTCGGAGATTGACCGCACGTTGAGGGCTGTCGAGGCGATGGAGGCCGGAGACTACGCGGCGTTTGGACAACTGATGTACGCCTCCCATGCGTCACTGCGCGACAACTACGAGGTCAGTTGCGAAGAACTCGACGAGATCGTCGAACTGGCCGCCGACCTCGAAGGAGTCCATGGCGCCAGAATGACCGGAGGCGGATTTGGCGGTTGTGCGATTATCCTTGCAGACGCCAAACGCGCCGACAGTATCGCCGGCGCAATCACCGAGAACTACACCGCTAAATTCGGACACCCGTGCGTGATTTTTCCCACACGGGCAGCCGCCGGTGCGGGGGTGCTGGACTGATGGAAGAGCTTAATCGCAATGACATGACCGTGCAGACTGAAGCGGCGCTTCTGGTGGCCGTCATCCTGCCCGGTTCAGCCAACGACCCCCGCGATCCGCTTGGCGAACTTCGCGCCCTGGTGCGCGCCGCCGGTGGGGATATCGTTGATGAAATGCTCGCCAAACGCCGCCAGATCAATCCCGGATACTACGTCGGCTCGGGCAAGGCCAAGGAAATAGCCCGGCGCGCCAAGGCTAACGAGGTCGACGTCGTGATATTCGACAACGATCTGACTCCGGGGCAGATACGCGACCTCGAGGAAGTGATCGAAAGGAAGGTCATCGATCGTAGCGAACTGATTCTGGATATCTTCGCGGCGCACGCCCGCACGAACGAGTCCAGGATCCAGGTGGAACTGGCCCAACTCGAGTATACCTACCCGCGCCTCAGACACATGTGGACGCACCTGTCGCGAATCGCCGGTGGCGCCGCATCGAGCGCCGGGGGAATAGGAACGCGCGGGCCCGGCGAAAAACAAATCGAAACCGACCGCCGCCTGGTCCAGAAACGCATATCGTTTCTGAAACGCAAGATCACTGCGATCGACAAGCGCAAAGTCCGCCAGATCGCAAGCCGCAGCAAGGTGTTCTGCACCGCACTTGTCGGATACACCAACGCGGGGAAGAGTACGCTGATGCGCCTGCTGACCGGTGCAGACATTTACGTAGCCGACCAACTGTTCGCAACGCTGGACACAAAAACGCGCCGCTGGAATGTCGACGGCGCCCAGAGAGTGCTGCTGTCGGATTCGGTGGGCTTTATCCGGGACCTGCCCCACCACCTCGTGGCGAGTTTCCGCGCCACGCTGGAAGAGGCTATACACGCCGACCTGCTGATCCACGTAGCCGACGCCAGCCACCCACGCGTCGAACACCAGATCGCCGCCGTCGATAAAGTACTCGAAGAACTCGACTGCCATCCCAAACAACAGTTGCTCCTGCTGAACAAAATCGACTGCATAAACGACCCGACAATAATGACCGTACTGAGACAAAAGTATCCAAAAGCACTGGAGTTATCGGCTTTGACCGGACAGGGCGCAGAGGAACTCGCCAGAGTTGTCTCCGAGATCAGCCGCGGCGATACCATTCGCGTATTGCTGCATGCAAATTGCGGAAACGGACGCCTCATGCAATACATAGCACAATACGCCCAGGTCGAACAGCAGACTTACACCGACTCCACCGCCGAAATTATCGCCGTCATGCCCACCGACAGGATCGAGAGACTCAGTACCTTCGGCGACGACATAGCCGTCACCGCCTGCTGACCGCACCGAAAACGAAAACGCGATAAAAAAACGTGAAATGTCTGTTCCGGACTTTTCACGGCCTCAACCATGGCGATAATACATATGGCGACAAGGAGGTCGTCAATGGCCGACATAAGTCAAATCCGCGATAGCAACAGTTGCGAACAGACGCCGCCGGTTCAGGGCTCCTCGGCGTGGAAATCGTTTGCCGGTCAGATGGCCGGAAGATTCCCTACAGCAATGTCCCAATCGCTTCGCGGGCGAGGGCAGTTGCGCGGGGCAAGCGTTTCACAACTTCACGCCAGCCAGTTTCGCGGCGTCCTGAGCAGCTTGGCCTGCGGGCACATGTATTCATGGACATTGAAGGGCGATGGCGGCGAGGGTCGCATCTGGCTGGGACTGGACGCCCCGGCCGCCGCGGCGATGATTGACGTGATACTCGGAGGCAGGCCCTACCAGGGCGCCTCCGGTTCCAGGGCGTTAACTGCGATCGATCGGCGCCTGCTGGGGCGCGTGCTGGACCGGGCAGCGGGGCTGGTCGCAGGCATCGCAGGAATACCACAACCCCTCCCGCGGCGCCAGGTCGAACAGATGCCCAAGCCTCCCGCGGTTGCAGCCCTGTGCTTCGACCTGGATATTGGCGGGGCGATGTGGTTGTTCGGAGACACAGAATTGTGCGTCGGGGCGAAGTCTGAGACCAACGGGCGGACACCCCGCGCCAAAGGCGGGCCGATAGAACTCTCAGCCACGCTCAACGTCTCGGAAATCGCCGACGATCAACTCTCCACCCTCGAGGTCGGAGACGTTATCGCCACCGACGTATCCGTCGAGGGCGAGATAATCGTGCGCCTGGCGGGAATCCCCAAATATGTCGGACAACTCTCGACCGTAGACGGTAAGAAGGCCATCACGATCACCCGAAAAATCACCGATCAGGATTAGTCGCCCACCTCTGCACGCTTGCCCCGCGACCGGATAATCGCCGCCGCCGACTCGATTATCATCCATATCTCCAGGACCACTATCACGCCCGTGATGATCAGGAGGTGCAGGTTCTTACCATCCTTCGTAAAATCGCGATAGAAATCGCCGAGCTTGTAGGTGATCGCCCATGCCGTCATCGCCAGCATGATAAAGAACGGTATCAGCGTGTAGAGTATCGGTTTGCCCTTGCGAGCGAGGTAGACCGTGATAACCAGGAACGCTAAAGCCGCCAGCAACTGATTTGTAGCGCCGAAGAGCGGCCAGAGCAGCAAGCCGCCCTTACCCTGACCGTCATACAAAGCTAAAGCGCCCGCTGCCACCACCGCCACGGTGGTCGCGACGTATTTGTTGCGAAGCGGCTTGAGCCCGACCCCCCCGCCAAGTTCGGATATGACGTATCGCTGTAGCCTCGTGGCGGTGTCGAGCGTCGTGCCCGCAAAACACGCCACAAACACGCCCATTATCGTGGCGCCCAGAGCAATCGGAACGCCGATAAAACTCAGCATGTTCGCCGATCCGTCGACAAAGGCGCCGACCTTGGCGCTGAGTCCCTCGGCGGCGCCCCAACTGGCGTAGTGGTGGCTCCATCTGTCGGCGCCAACGTGTCCGCCCTTGTCTGCGATCAATCCGATACCGGCGGCCACCGCCACCAGCACGAAAACCGCCAGCATGCCTTCCATCAGCATACTACCATATCCGATCGGGCACGCGTCGGTCTCGCGACTTATCTGCTTTGATGTCGTACCCGAGGATACCAGGCAGTGGAACCCGCTTATAGCGCCGCATGCGATCGTGACGAACAGGAACGGTAGGATCGGCGGGGCGCCTTGGGGATGGAGATTGATTGCAGGAGCTACGATTTCCGGTTGGGAGACAATCACGCCGGCGGCGAGGAAGAGCATAATCACAAAGAGCACGTGCCCGTTGATGTAGTCTCGCGGTTGGAGCAACCAGGTCACCGGTAGCACCGATGCGATGAACACGTAGATCAGCAGCAGGATCGACCAGCTTACGTTGGGGACAAGCGTCAGCGAACCGATATGGATATCCGGGATGCGGAGTTCCCAGTACATAGCCCCCATGTAGACCGCGGCGCCCAGCAGGACCAGTGCGACGAGCGAAAGCGGAAGTGCGGGCAGCTTGGACTTGTAGATCATATAGCCCAGCGCCATTGCGATCGGTATCTGTATCCACACCGAGAAGACCGCTCCAGGGTACATTTTGAACAGTGACGCTATCACCAGGCAGAAGATCGCCAGCACAATCGTCAGCGCCAGCGCGATGATGCAGAGGAACATTACGCGCACGCGGGCGGATATCAGGTCGCCTGCGATATCGCCGATACCTCGCCCGCGATGTCGCATTGAGACGGCCAGTGCGCCCAGATCGTGTACGGCGCCCATGAAGATGCATCCGACGGTCACCCAGATGAACGCGGGCACCCAGCCCCAGATGATTCCGATCGCCGGTCCGACAATCGGGCCCGTGCCCGCGATAGACGTGTAGTGGTGCCCGAACAGGATTCCCTTCTTCGTCGGTACGTAGTCTGTACCGTCGTTTACTTCGACCGCGGGCGTGCGGCGGTCGGGGTCGAGGGCGAATATCTTGCGGGCAAGGAACTTGCCGTACGTGTGATACGCGATCAGATACGCTATCGCCGCCCCAACGGCTAGAAGAATCGATCCCATCTCTCATGTCCTTTGGCTTGAACGTTTTGCTATGTTGGTCCTGCGGTCAGGCTGATGTCGCTCCATATACAATGACGAAATATCCAGCCTGATTCAAGCGGATTCGCCTTTCGCGCCGTGAGAGCTGGAAAATACGGTCAAAATGATCCGGGTTAAAGTTTCGGATGTGAATCGGTCGACATAAGAGTGCTGCGATCGGCAGATAAGACGAAAAGACAAAGAAGGCCTCGGGCGCTGCCGGGGCGACGGCGGGACGGATCAACCGACCCGCCGTCACCTCATGCGCATTGCGGGCTTAGGGGAGAACTCTCGTCATAAGGCGATAAGTTCGCTGTTTCGACGACACAGGGACGATCTTACTTGTCGTCATCATCATCGTCATCATCATCGTCATCATCATCGTCATCGTCGTCATCGTCATCGTCATCGTCGTCATCGTCATCGTCATCATCATCGTCATCATCGTCATCGTCGTCATCGTCGTCATCATCGTCGTCATCGTCGTCGTCATCATCATCATCGTCGTCTTCGTCGTCTTCGTCGAATTCCAGGCAGACTCTCACCAGCGAGTTCATTGCGCCGCGCGGGTTTTTGTCGGCGAGTTGGAGTTCGTGCATCGACATCAACGCCGCCTGGCGCAGACCCCAAACGGGCGAATCGTCGGCGATTCTCTCCAGGGCATCGATACCCTGGTCGAGTTTCCCGGAGCGAGAGGCAATATCCTTGATCTTGTTGATAGCCATCAAACCGGAAATGGGCGCATCGTCGAATATCTCCGACATTTGCTCGTGGATCTTTATCATGCGCCCAAAGCTTTCGATGTGCTCGATCTGCTCCCGCTCGGCCCGTTCCCGCCGGTCCCGGGAATCTCCGCGGCGCGGGTCTTTGGATTCCGCCCGATCCGGCCAGGCCCATACGCATACCGTTGCGACAATAGCGACAAGCAGCAGTTTCACAACGAAGTTTCGATTTCTCATGTCTGTTCTCCTGATGGGTCGGTTATCTGGATTATTGACGTGCGCCGTTGACGTTACTGATCACCGGCCTCCGATCATTGATTACTGGTTTTCGGTGCGGGCGGATTCTTCATTTTGCATTCGCCGGCCACGACAAACTGGATCATGCTGTCTTTTCTGCCCGCGAAGAAACCCGCCTTCGGCGCCGCGCTGAGGATATTGCCCGTAACCTGAACGCTCGGGCGCTTCTTAACAGAAACCTTCTCGAAGCGCCTCCCCGGAAGCGACATCTTCACCGCGATATTGCCCGCGACGGCGTGGATCGTGGTCATTCCCCCGGCGGCGGAAGCAGTCTTGTACAGTTCGATCTGCTCTTGCAGGTTACGTATTCGTTTTCGGAAATCGACGCGCCTGGGTGTCGGACCCGCGGTATTCTTCGGAGTCTTCGCTTTTCTCTTGTCGCGCCGCGTTCCGATCGCCGGGCGGGAAGTGGCGCCGGCGGCGATGCGGCGATCAACGATTCGCGCATTGTCCGTTTTACCGGTCCTGCCCTTACCGTAAACCATGGCGTTCAGCGTGTCGTTCAGGTCCTGCTTGGCTTTCTTCCATGCCGCGTCCACTTTCTTCTTGGAGATGATGCTGCCCGAAACGAGTTCCATCGGCCAGTCGACTCTCGTACCGGCGAACTCCTTACGCCTTACGAGCCAGGCGTCAATGCTGTGGTCCCCGTCGAGGTGTACGAGCTTTCTCCGAAGCAATATATGCTCGCTGAGCAATTGCGGGTCTGTCCACCATTTCCACAACTCCTCGTGAAGCGTAATCGCTATCAACCGCACGTTTCTGCGATCTCTCGTCGCAGCCGCCGGTTTGGAAGTACTCGAATCACCCGATCGAAGCAGCGATTTGATCCGGGCCTTGAGCATCTTGTTCTCCGCCATCGCCAACTTGTACTCCGTGGCGTTCTTCTGGTGTCCAGTGGCGGTCTTTAGGTGATCCTTCTTGATCTTCTCAACAACGACCCGCTGCAGCAGGAGTTCGGCGTTGAGCTGCTTGGTCATCGCCGTCAGTTCGACCACGAGCTTCTTGAGCATTTTGTTTTCGGCGAGGGCGGCTGTGAGTTTATCTCCCTGCACTTGGGCGTGAAGTTGGGGCCCGACGGCGACCAGCGCGAGCAGGCATATGACGCAGCATACTCTCATTACAATAACCTCACGACTGTCTCTTATACGGGCTTGTGCGGCGTTGCCCCGAGATTATCGGTCCGCGAGGCGTCGAACGCAAGACCGCTGAGTGTGCCTGGTACAATGTGGTGTCAAAGTTTGCTTGTGGCGGGTAGAATTTCGAACCATGTTGACAGAGTGCTTCAGGTGGTGGCTCAGTCCCGACGGTCTGGCCCGGCGGTTGGCGGGCGATATCAGCGACCGGATGCGGTCCAGGCGTTTCGAGGCTTTCGTCCGGAGCGTTTGCCCCGGCCCGCGAGACCGCGTGCTGGACGTCGGCGTTTCGGGGCAGCTTGGCGGTAGCGTGAATCATTTCGAGTACGTTTATCCCTGGCCCGCCATGCTTACCGCCGTAGGTCTGGAAGGCGAGCCGGAGATATGCAGGCAGCGTGGGATCGAGTTCGTGTCGGCCGATGCGCTGGCCCTGCCGTTTGACGATGCAAATTTCGATATCGCCTACTGTAACGCGGTTGTCGAACACGTCGGTTCGCGGCGGCGCCAGGAGCGCCTTGTCGCCGAACTGGTCCGTGTCGGGCGATGCGTTTGCCTGGCCACTCCCGACCGCGAGAGCCCCCTCGAAAGCCACACGCTCATACCGTTTGCACACTGGCTGCCCGCGGCGATCCGAGGCAGAATCTATCGACTTGCGGGCAGAGGATATTTCGCGTCCGAAGAGAATCTCAACCTGCTCGACTCGGGGCAATTGCGGCGCCTGTTCCCTACCGAACTGCGAAGCGAAGTTGCGATCCGCCGCCAGTATCTCCTCGGTATGCCCGCAGTCCTGACCGCAACCGTCTCAACAGGAACTAACAGATGAGCAGTAACGCACTGGAAGGTCAGACGGCAATCGTCACCGGCGCCGGTAGGGGAATCGGTCGCACTATCGCCATAACGCTGGCCGCCCGCGGCGTCCGGGTTGCGCTCGCCGCCAGGACCGAAGAACAACTTCGCGCCGTTCAGACCGAGATCCAAGCCGCAGGCGGCACGGCCGAAGTGTTCCCCACGGACATCACCGATGACTCAAATATCACCGCCCTGCTGGAAGGCACGGTCGAGCGATTCGGCGGGCTCGATATCCTGATCAACAACGCGGGGCTCGTGAAGGTCGTCTCGCTGGCCGAAACGTCCGCCGAAGACTGGGACCGAACGATGGCGGTCAATGTCCGCGCACCGTTCGTCCTCTGTCGCCAGGCAATAGAGTATCTCAAACAGCGCCCCCACCCGCACATCATCAACATCACATCGGCGCTCGCCCTCAAGACCTACGCCGGTCACGGCGCCTACACCGCTTCGAAGCACGCGCTGCTGGGCATGACCAAAACGCTGGCCAAAGAGGTCAACGATATGGGCATACTCGTTCACGCAATACACCCGGGCGGAGTGGATACCGGAATGCGATCTGACGAAGACCGCGCGATCCTGATGAACCCCCAGCCAATCGCAGACGCGGTGATCTTCCTCCTGACTATCGAGGGAAGCGGCACGGTCGACGAAATCCGCGTCCGCCGCACAGCCGGGCCACCCTGGGTTTAACCCTTGATCACACCCATCGGTCTGAGGCGGAGGACTTTCGACGCCAGACCGGCAGCACATACGCATTCGACCACAGCGTCGATATCCTTGTATGCGTCGGGCTGTTCTTCCGCCAGACCGGTGCGCCCGCGGGCTCGTGCGGTGATTCCTTTACGCGCGAGTTCGGCGTCGATGCGCCTTCCCTGGGCGTGTCGGATGGCTTGTTTTCTGGACATTACGCGCCCGGCTCCGTGGCAGGCGCTTCCGAACGACTGCTCCATTGCCCTTTGCGTTCCGAGCAGCACGTAGCTGGCGGTGCCCATATCGCCGGGTATCAGCACGGGTTGCCCGAGCGGACGGAGGGCGGCGGGCAGTTCGCGATGCCCGGGACCAAACGCGCGAGTGGCGCCCTTGCGGTGGACGCACAGCTTACGCTGTTTGCCCGCGACGGTATGCGTCTCGATCTTGGCGATATTGTGGGCCACATCGTAGACCTGCGCGAGCCTGG
>CAZSLS010000016.1:0-56363 GCA_964607575.1 uncultured Planctomycetaceae bacterium
GTCGGCTGAGACTCTCACTCAACATGGATCAGTTTTCGGGGAGCAGGTCAGTGCGCGGTTGTTTAACCTTTGCCGGTACACGCTGCCAGTCCTCGAGAAACCGCGAGAAGAGAAAGGATCACGTATTATGAAATTGCGACATACCCTGGCGATGGTGGTTTGTCTCTGCATTGCCTCTGTCGCCTGTGCGGACGTTCGCCTGGCGAACATCTTCAACGATCACATGGTGCTCCAGCAGGGCAAGCCCATCAGCATATGGGGCCGGGCCGACAGCGGCGCCGAAGTCACCGTGATCCTCACCGAAAGCCTGTCCGAGGCCCGCGCCAAGGCCGGCGCCGAAGCGCTCAAACGCGAAGCACCCGAAAAGAGTAGTTCCACCCAAGCCGAATACAAGGTGCGCATCGAGTATCTCGAACAAGGTGCCCCGAAGTTCACAACGATCCAGAAGAAGGCCCGCGCCGACAAGAGCGGCCGGTGGTCCGTGCAGATCGGGGTTCTAAACGCCGGTTTTGCTCCCAAGTTCCTGCTCGCCGTCGGGCCGAAGCAGGCAGTGGCCGTGAAGAATGTCGTCGTCGGCGAGGTCTGGGTATGTGCCGGGCAGAGCAATATGTTCTATCCCGGAAACAAGACCGGGTGGCTCGATTCCAAGGGTTTGCTCTCCCCGGGCGTTCGTTACGCCCATACCGGTCGGTCGTCGAGCTACAAGGCCAAAGACGATCTGGTCGAGCGAGCGGTCTGGTTCGAATGCACCGCCGAGAATCTCAAAGGCGTTTCAACGATTCCGTACCTGGTCGGGAAGTTTCTGCATCGTCGCCTGCAGGTGCCCGTCGGCGTCATAAACGCCGCATCCGGCGGGGCGCAGGGCAATTATTGGTGCTCGATGGAGGAGTTGCACAAGATCGACTTGCCTGAATTCAAAGAGATCATGTCCGAGCACGACCAGGCCGTCGCCGCATGGGACGATCCGAAGTCCCGCAAGAAGATCCTGGACGCCTACGAGAAGGAGCACGCCGAGAAACTCGCCGTCTGGTCCAAGGAGGCCGACAAAGCCAAAGCCGACAAGAAACGCCCTCCCCGCAAGCCCGAGCATCGCCCGCCGGGAGCGCCTCGGAGCAAGTATCTGACCTCGTACCTGTTCAACGCGCGCATCGCGCCTATCGGTAAGCTGCCGATTCGCGGCGTCCTGTACCTTCAGGGCGAACAGCAGGTTCTCACGTGGTCCTGGAGCCAGTACGAATACACTTTTCCCGCTGTCCTGAGGTCTTTTCGGACCGCGTTTGGGGACCCGAAGCTGCCGTTTGGCATTATCACACTGCAGGGCGCCGGTCATACAAAGGGCAACCTCGGCGAGATCAGCAGCATCGATCGAACTTCCATCGTCAGGGACATCCACTACCGCACGCATCTGGCGGCGCCGAACACCGGTTTCATATGCGCCCATGACGTGGGCCTGGGTCTGCACCCGAGTTGGAAACGCCCCGTCGCGGAACGAGCAGTCCACTGGGCGCTTCGGGACGTTTACAAGGTGATCGACAGCGAGCACATGTCGGTCAAGACCGTCGAGTTCGCCAAAGGCCGCGCCGCCGTCCACATCCAGCGTGACCAGGCTCAGCGCAAAAGAGATCGGAAAACGAAAGTCGTCACGCTCGAATACAAACAATCGCCCGCCCGATTCGCCAGGTACTCCAGCAGCGACACGTTCCCGTTCGACGGCTTCATAATCGCCGGCGCCGACCGCAGGTGGTACCCCGCCAAGATCAAGATCGATACCAAACAGCCCGGCGTACTCCAAGTCTCCAGCGATCTCGTCGACAAGCCGGTGGCGGTGCGCTATGGATGGGGCTCATATCCGCACGCGAATATCGGTTACTGGCACGATCCCCTCCCCCCGTTCCGGACCGATGACTGGCCGCTTGGCGATTCGTTCGGACACAAGGAGGAGTTGAAGAAGAAAGCCCGAAGCAGATGGTATCGCCAACTCGGCGAGAGGTTCGCCGATATGCTCGACCGCACCATCCGACAGGGGCGGATCGATGCGGCAATAAGCGAGCTGAAACTCTACGGCCAGGCGACCGCGATACTCCAGAGCAAAGCCAATCGCATGGAAGCGATCCTGGGTGAACTCGATCCGGCGTTCTTCCGCAGCGAGAAACTCCTGTGGGCCGACGACCGCGACTGGACGATCCTCAGAGTGGACGGGCCACGACTCAAGAAGGCCGCCGCCGTACCCGACCAGATGGACGAACTGGTCAAGAAGAAGGAAATCATCGAGAGCGTCAAGAACCTCCGCAAAGCACTCGAGCAGTTCTGCAAGGCTGTAGGAAAACCTTGACCGACCGCCGCAGAAGAGTGTATTAAAGGTTTATTAAGGGTATATCACAGGGTACTTAACGGGAGAAATGATATGGCGACACGAACGCGAACAAAGGGTTTTACGCTGATCGATCTGCTGGTCGCGATTATGTGCGTGGCGATTCTGGTTACGATTCCGGCTTGCATGCTGTTGGGAGCACGACGTCAGGCCGATGCAGCGGCGTGCAGAGCTAACCTCAGCGGCATCGGGAAGGCTAATGCCATGTTCATGGGCGAGGACAGGAACGCCAGGTTCCCGCTGCTGTTCACCGCCGGTCAGCCCGAGGCGAACATCGAGGCGGCTCACGCTTCCGGAGATATAGAAGAACTGCGGACCAAGCTCGTCGGTAGCGAAGCGGCGATGCAGAACGTCTGGATTCTGATCGACAAGGGCCTGGTCCCTGAAGATGCTTTTGGTTGCCCCGCGGACAGGGACTATGTGCCCCGCGAGTGGACGGACAAGGCTGACCGACGGGCCCGCAAAGTTGGCTGGTGGTCGTCGGCGCAGTTCTCGTACGGTCTGCACTTTCCGTACAAGAGCACCACTGTTGATGGCGAGGTGGTCAAGAATCCGGCGTACATCGGTCCGATACTGAAAGGTTCGTTTGTCATAATGGCCGACAAGAATCCATCGCAGAATAACGAACCGGCCACAGGTGTCGGGGCCGACAAGGGGCTCTCGAACCACGGTAGCTTTGGCGAGGCGTATCTGATGTTCGGTGGTGCGGTAAACTGGAAACAAGGCGCTAAAGATTCCAACGTTAATGGTGACGACATCTACACGATCCAGACGAGGAACAACGCCAACCCCGCCACGCCCGCAGATATCGACGACCAGTACATAGTTCGACACCCCGCCTTGCCGAAGGAATAGCGATCAGAATTGTCTATGGTACGCCGTGGTCGTACCAGTGACGTTCAGCTTCTTTGTTTTCTGTAAGGGGCTTCATGCGGACGCCGTTGTTGTTGAGCCCTCCGGAGGAGGGTGACGTGAACGTAGCCCAGGGTGAGCCGAAGGTGAGCCCCGGGAATCGGGCCAAAAGTAACTTGGAGCCCTCTGGAGGAGGGTGACTTGAGACGGGCGTTACGGGGGCCTCAAATCACCCTCCTCCGGAGGGCTCCGGGGATAAAAGAACGCATGTTCCCAGGGCTTGCTTCGCTGCACCCTGGGCTACGTTCACGTCACCCTCCTCCGGAGGGCTCCACGACAGGTGGACTTGTGTCAGGTCTGAGGCAGCGGTTGTGGACCTGGATGATTTCGTATTGCGTTGTTCGTTGGGCGGCGTGAAGGCCCGCTTCGTGGATCAGAGAGATTACCTGGCCGGCGGTGATGGCGTATGAGGCGCCGGCTGCTTTTACCACGTGCTCTTCCATTAACACTCCGCCGAAGTCGTCCGCACCGAACGAGAGCGCCAACTGGGCCATGTCGGGTCCTTCGGTAACCCATCCGGCCTGGATGTGGGGGATGTTGTCCAGGACCAGCCGCGCCAACGCCACTATCCGCAGGTAGTCCACCCCGCTCTGGGGCGCCATGGGCAGTTGGGTGTTGGCTGACTGATAGCTCCACGGGATAAATGCGGTGAATCCGCCGGTTTCGTCCTGGAGATCCCGCAGGCACATGAGGTGTTCGACGCGTTGTGCGGTCGTTTCGCCCAGCCCGTAGACCATGGTGGCGGTCGTCTTGAAGCCCATCTCCTGCGCGATTTTCATTATCTCCAACCATCTGTCCGCACTGACTTTGCGGGGGCTTATGCGCTGTCGGACCTCGTCGACGAGGATTTCCGCTCCGCCGCCGGGCAGCGAGTCGAGGCCCGCGGCTCGCAGGCGATCGAGTACGGCAGCGACGGGCAGATCGTCCATTGCGGCAAGGTAGTCGATCTCCGTCGGCGAGAGCGAATGGACGCAGATATCGGGGTGGCCGAGTCCCTTGATCGTTGAGAATACTTTCTCGTAGAACGCCAAATCGGTTTGCGGATTCAGACCGCCCTGGAGGAGAACCTGGGTGGCTCCGGCGCGGGCGGCGTGGGAGACCTTTTCGGCGATCTCGTCGATGGAAAGCACGAACGCCCGCTTGTCGCCCGGGTCAACGCGGAACGCGCAGAAGCGGCATCCAGCTTCGCATATGTTGGTCACGGAGATGTTGCGGTCGATGACGAACGTCGCGGTCGACGGGTCGTTGAGTTCCAAGCGTTTGCGGTGTGCGAGTTGCCCCAGTTTCCAGAAGGGCGCCTCATCGTGGAGGGCGATCGCCTCGGCGGCGCTCAGACGCGCGGTCGGCGGCGCAGGTCCGGCAGCGGCGGGTGGCTCGGAGACGGTTGCTGCAGGCGGTTGGTAGATACTGTTGACCAGCACCGGTTCAAAACCGAGTCCCTCAAGGAACGCGCCCATTTCCTCGGTTGCGGAGAATTTCTGCTTGTCGGGTGCTCCGGCGGATTTGGCGATACGTTCGTCGAGGCTCGTACCGCCCGCGTCGTCGGCGCCTCCCGACAGGAGTACGCCGAGCAGTTTGCGGTCGAGGTAGTTTGCCAGCACGCGAACGTGCGGAAAGTTGTCGAGGAAGATTCTCGCCAGCGCGACTGTGCGAACGGTGGTGTGACCGGCCGGTCCGCGGTCAATCCCCAGATGCGTTCCGGCGGCGTGGAACGGCAGGGCGACAAACGCCCCGAACCCACTGGTGCGGTCCTGCAGGTCGCGCAGTGATGAAAGGTGACTCACGATATCGGCGGGCGTTTCTAGGTGCCCGAACAGCATCGTCGCGTTCGTGGGAAGACCGATCCCGTGGGCGCGTGCGTGTATGTCCAGCCAGGCCTCGCCGGATATCTTATTGTCGCAGATTTTCGCCCGCACATCCGGATTGAATATCTCGGCGCCTCCGCCGGGGATCGCTCCGAGGCCCGCGTCCTGCAGGCGCCTCAATACGTCGACGATCGAGAGGTCTTCGAGGCGGGCGAGGTAGTCGACCTCGACTGCGGTTATGCCCTGGATCAGCACGTCGCCGAGTACTTTTTGGGCGTGTGCGAAAAGAGATTCGTAGTACTCGATGTTCAATTCGGGCACGAGCCCGCCGACCACGTGCAGATCGGTAAGGTTCCATCCGGCGGCTTGGTCGATATGCTCCCGCGCCTGCTCGAGAGTCATCGTGTAGGCGTCGGAATGTTCGCTCTCACGCCAGAATGCACACAGGTCGCAGCGATTCTCGCAGATGTTTGAGGGGTTCAGGTTCAGGCTGTGGACGAAGTACGTTCTGTTACCGTGCATTCGGCGGCGGATCTGGTCGGCCAGTCCGATCAGTTCGGCGGTCTCGGTATGGATCAGCATCTCCACCGCTTCGGATCGTGATATTCGCTCGACGGGACTCATTTGGCGCAGTCTCCGTCCAACTCGGCGAGCATTTGGCGGAATAGTTCCATGCCCTCGATTTCTTTGGGGCCAAGATCGTATATCAGCAGTTGGGAGATGTACTCCAGGCATTCGTCGCGGGAGGGCGTCAGTTGTGGTGCGTACCGATCGGCCAGTTCGCCCAGTGACGCCATCCCCGCGGTTTTGGCTTCGTGGGCGATTCTGCTCAGTTCGTCGGCGCGGGGGTTATCGGCTCGATACGCCCAGACGGCGTAGACGAACGGCAGCGAGGTCATCTCCGTCCAGATACCCGCCAGATCGTAATCCCCAAACTCGCCGGGCGGTTCGCACAAAGCCCGATCGCCGATCACCACCGTCGCGTCGGGGGCCTCGCCGTCCGGCGGCGCCTCCATCGGTACGTCGAGCCCAAAATGCTCCACCAGCAGGATCCGCGCCAGGGCGTTCGACGATCTCGACGCCGGGTCAGGAGCCACGCTGCGCACCTGGTCCAGCGGGCGGTGACACTTCAACCAGACGCTGCGGACATCACCGCACGATGCGATGCCCAGAGAGTCGATCATCCGGACGCCCGGGGTGTTGAAGTAGTCGAACACCGGAACCATCGCCGCATCGGCCCGCCCGCTCAATACGTGGGCCATCAGTTGCGACGGAGGCCCGGTCAGTACACGCACGCGAGGGTCGATATCCTCAAGGAAAGCCGCCAGCGGCGCCGCGTTCAGGAACGAAGCGGCGGCGAATGTATACGTTTCAGTGCGGTCTGCGGTCACGGCGCATCACCTGTAAAGAGCGTCACTACTCCGGCGGATAGTTTGGTCGTGCGGACGTTCTGGAATCCCGCGGAGTCCATCGCGTCGCAGATAGCTTGCGGTTTGGGGAAATTCTCTATCGATCTTACAAGGTATTTGTAAGCGCCCGCCCGGGAGAGAAGCTTTCCGGCCAGCGGGACGAACGTGCGATTATAGAGTTTGTGTCCCATCCTTACCAGTGCGTTGGAAGGGCGGGTCAGTTCGAGAATCACAACCCGCCCGCCGGGTTTCATTACTCCGATCATCCGCTCCAAGGCCGCCGCGCGGTTGGTGATGTTGCGAATGCAGAACGCGCAGGCGACCCCGTCGAACGGGGCCTCGGGGAACTCATCTGAAGGAGAAGTCACGTCGGCGGCGCGGAAGGTCAGGCGATCGTCCATTCCGGCGGCGAGCGCCTTTTCGTCGGCCAGCGCGAGCATTGCTTCGGCTGGGTCGATACCCACCACTCGGGCGTGGGATGCTTGTCGCACGATCTCGATCGCCACGTCGCCTGTCCCGCATCCGACGTCCAGGAATGTCTGACCATCTTCCGGCGCCAAAGCTGAAACCGCACGGCGGCGCCAGCGGCGGTCCATTCCCAGCGAGATCACCGAGTTCAGCAGGTCGTATCGCCTGGAGATCCGGTCGAACATCCGGCGATTGTCGTCGCTGGAAATCAGGGCGTCGTTCATCGCTTGGCCCCCGACAGGTCGATACCGTAGCTGTCCCACTTGTCGTCGACCTTGCGGGCGATTTCGGGATCGAAGGCCACCGGTTGGCGGTAACCTTCTTTCCACGTTGCATCTATGGCGATAGGGGGCTCGAGGATCACGCGATTGCCCTCGACCTTCCGCCCGGCGGGATGGAGGTCCGCCAGCGGATCGAAACGCGTGAACCAGCCCCACAGGATCATCCGCAGATCGTCGAGCGGAACGTCGTCGGAGACCATGACCTGCAGCACGTAATCGCGCGTCGCCGGGTGCTTAGATAGCGCGGATCGAACGGCTTGTTTGTCGGCGTCGCGGTGGAGTTGGACTACCAGGATTGCCGGGCCGATGCGGGTCGTTGCGGATATCCCATCGCATATTGCTTCGCCGCGGGGGGGATCGGCGGGGGGTTCTTTGCGCAGCGGTCCGCTGGGGCGGCCGGTGGCAAGGAGGATCAGGCGGCTGCCCATGTTCATCGACGGACCGGTGAAGTCCAGCGTGTCCTGGGCGGTCGGTGCGATCAGGTGCAGACCGTCGGCGGTGTCCAGATTGCTCCAGATCGCCCGGCTGACTTGCGCGAAGTCGCGTACGTTGACGTCCTGGTCGACGGCGATCATGACCTTCGTCAGCGAGAGTTGCCCCTCGCCCAGCAGGCCCATGGCGTGCTTGAGGCCCTCGCGCCGGTAGCGATGTTTGACCGCCGCGACCGCCAGCGGGTGGAAGCCCGTTTCGGGATACGCCCACAGATCGTTGATGCCCGGCTTGACGAGTTTCAGCAGGGGGAGGGTCAACTGCTGGATGGCCTCGCCGATGTAATAGTCCTCCTGCGGCGGCTTGCCGACCACGGTGGCGGGATAGATCGCATCCTTGCGGGCGAGCATTCGATCGACTCGGAAGACCGGGAACTCGGCGCTGTGTGAGTAGTGCCCCAAGTGGTCTCCGAACGGGCCCTCCTGGCGCACGTCGCCGGCGCTGACCGTGCCCTCGATCACGAACTCCGCGCGGGCGGGTATCCGATGGCCCGTTTCCATGCGGGGTATCACATCGAGCGGTCGGCGTAGCAGCATCGCGGCCAACAACCGCTCGTCGACGCCCTCGGGCAGGGGGGTTATCGCGGCGATGGTAAGGGCGGGCGGTCCGCCGAGAAATACACTGACCTTGAGCTTTTTTCCGAGCTGACATGCCCGTGCGAAGTGAAACCCGCCGCCCTTTTCGATCTGCCAGTGCATGCCCGTCGATGCCGCGTCAAATCGCTGGAGGCGGTAGATGCCGAGGTTCCCCACCCCGGTTTCGCAATCGGTGGTGTGGACCAGCGGGAGGGTGAAGAACTCCCCGCCGTCCATCGGCCAGCACTTCAGCACGGGCAGACGGTCCAACTGCGGCGGGTCGAAGCATTCGTCCATGACCGGCCCGCGCGAGACGTTCCGCATGCGCGCCTTCAGCAGTCGCCGGATGTTTTTCCGCTGCGACCAGATCGCCGATATGCTCGGCGGCGTGAAGTGTTCGGCGAGTTCGGTGATGAGTTGGCCCGTTTCGGCTGGATTTCCGCCGAAGACGGCCTCCACGCGCGCCGGCGTTCCGAAGAGATTACTGGCCAGGCGGTAGGGCGAGCCCTTGACGTTTTCAAACAGCAGCGCCGGTCCACCGGCTGACAGGACGCGGTGCTGGATGATGGTGATTTCCTGGTCCGCGTCGACTTCCGCGGTGACTCGGGCCAGTTGCCCGGTGGTCTCGAGGTGCGTCAGGAACGATCTGAGATCGACGAAACTCACCTGACGGACTCCCAGTTATTATCCGCCGGGCGCCCGAACAGCGCCAGCACGTGATCGACGAAACCGTCCAGCAGCGTATCGAGCGTGACGGCCTCGGGCGGATGGTCGCTGGTCAGGTAGAACGCCGGGGAGATCGGCATGATCACGCCGCCTGCGGCGCTTACGGTCCGCGCGGTGTCCAGATCGATAAGCGACCAGGGCGACTCGCGAACGCATAGCACCAGCTTGCGTGACTCCTTGAGGTGGCAGTGCGCCGCCCGCGTGATCAGCGTGTCGCCGATGCCCGAGGCGATCTTGCCCATCGTACTTGTCGAGCATGGCAGGACGATCATGCCTTCGGTCGGTACGGAGCCCGAGGCGATCGGGGCCGAGAGGTCTTCGTCTTCGTATACCGCCGCGGCGGGGCCCGTAAGTTCGTCGAGCTCGCCGCATTCGCGTTTGTAGACTTCGCGGCCCCATTGTGAGACGATCAGCGACACCGGCCAGGGCGACTTGTCGATCAGTCGTTTGGCCGCGTAGGCGCCTGTCGCCCCGGTTACGGCGAGTACCAAATTCATTGTGCTGCTCCCATCAGAGGTACGAGCGATCCGGACACGCCGGCAATCGCGAAAATTGGAAAGAATCTCACACCCACCGGAATACGCTGAAGGTACCCGGCGCCCAGCGCAAGAGCGGATACCGCCACCGCCGCGCCCGGACCGGCGCCACCACCCAACGCCAACCACAACGACACCAGGCAGGCGATCGCCGCGAGGTGAACTACCGCAGCGACGACCTGAGCCCCGCCGGTGCCCAGAGACGCCGGGATGCTGTGTACGCCGGTCTTCCTGTCCGAATCGATGTCCATCAGGGCATAAACTATATCCGCACCGCTTATCCAGCAGAAGGCGAATAACGCCAGCAGGATCACTTCGGTGTTCAGCGCCAGCGATCCCGAAGCCGCGATGAACGCCCCCAGCGGGGCCAGGGCGAGGCACAATCCGATCCCGAAATGGCAGAGATTCGTGAAGCGTTTTAGCAGCGAGTATGCGATCAGCGGGACGGCCGGGACGGGCGAGAGCATCAGGCAGAGCGGTCCAAGTGCCCAGCAAGCAACGAGATACACGCCCAGTCCTGCGGAGGCTATCGCCCATGCTCCGCTCAGCGATATCCGCCCGGCGGGCAGTTCGCGATTGGCTGTCCGCTGGTTCTTCGCGTCAAGGTCGCGGTCCAGAATGCGGTTCATCGCCATCCCGAGGCATCGCGCGCCGACGCCCGCCAGGGCGATCAAAACGAGTACGTCCCAACCGGGCCAGTGGCGCCCCGCTCCGAGCCACGCGCCGGAAAACAGCAGCGGCAGGCTGAAGACCGTGTGCTCTATCTTGGTGAAGTTCATCACGCTGGCCAGCAGTGTCGGCGAGTCCGGGGCGTCTAATCCCGCCGCCGCGACTCGGGCGATCTTGGCAGATACCGCGGCGATGTTCTTCTTGATGTCGTCTTTTCCGGTATGGTCCGCCATATCGCTGACGCCCTTGAGCATGCAGCAGGGCACGTTGCGGGCATGGCAGACCGCGGTGATCGCGGCGCCTTCCATGTCTACCACGTCGGCGCGTGCGGCTAGTGCGGCACGGCGGTCGGGTTGGAATACCGGTTCGGATACGCTGGTCAGTTTCGCGGTCGGCAGATCGTCCCAGCGGTTGGATTCGCACGCTGTTTCGCCCCCGTCATCGTCGACTACCGCGACGATCCGGTAGACTTCGCCCACTTGCATATCATCGCTCAACGCCCCGCATATCCCGAGGTTTACGACGGCGGCGGCGAGATGCTCATCGATCAGATACTCGGTCGCGCGCGCCGCATTCTCGAGCCCCATCTCGCTGATGACGATCGCGCCGCCTTTGAAGCCGAACGTGACGAACGGTTCGTCGCAGAGTTCGCCCGCGCCGAGGAGGGCGATCAGTTCGTCGGCCTCCCCCTGAGTTGCCGCAATAATACCGATCATTTGATGATTCCCGCGGCCTGGGCACGCTGACGCATCTCCGCCACCGCCGAGCGACCCTCATCGCCCAGATCGAGGCTGTAATCGTTGACGAATGCCTTGATGTGCTCGTCCAGAACATTGCTGTCCATCTCCGCGGCGTGCTGCAACACATACTCCCGCGTCCCTGCCGGATCGGCCATCGAATTGCCGATCGCTTCTCTCAACACCGACTCGAACCGGGATATCGTCTCCTTGCCGAGCGATTTCCTGGCCACGATCCCGCCGAGCGGAATGGGCAACTGCGTCTGCTCCTGCCACCAAAGCCCCAGGTCGCTCAGCAACTCCAGACCCGCCTGCTCGTAGACGAACCGCCCCTCGTGGATGATCACGCCCGCGTCGACCTCGCCGCCGGCGACCATGTCCATGACCTTATTGTATCTGACGAACACCTTGTTAGTTATTCGAGGTTCCCACAACTCCAGCAGCAGGTGGGCGGTCGTCAGCTTGCCCGGGACCGCCACCCGCGCACCGGCGATCTCGCTGGCGGCGATACTGCCGTTGGAGACTACCAGCGGTCCGCACCCGAACCCCAACGCCGCACCCACGCTGAGCAACTGGTATTGCTTGCGGACCAACAGATACGTATGGAACGATACCTTCGTCACGTCGAACGTACCCGCCAGCGCCATCCGGTTCAGTGTCTCGACGTCATGCAACTGCACCTCGATCCTCCGATCGGGCATGGTCAATTTGCCTGACGCCAGGTCGTGGAACATAAACGTATCGTTGGGGCACGGTGAGTACGCTACTGTGAGTTTCAATTCTGTACTCCTCAGGTTCCACGGATACTACCGCAAACCCGCTGCGACTACCAACCAAACTCGTCACGGTCAAACCGAGGGGCGCCCACCGCGTTTCTTGCGAGGGTCACGTATGTCACATATCGTTCAAAGGATGTGTTTGAGAATTCCCTTTACAAGAGCGGGTTGGTCCGCTATATTATTGTGTGTAGAGCCTGTCACATTTTTCATTTTCGTTTAGAGTGGTGCGCCGTTTGAGCTACGGTTGCGATTGAGGGAAAGGAGCAGATGACTATGAGCATAGTCAGTTCAACTCGAGGTGGATTCTATTCGCTGATGGCAATGGTCGTATTGCTGTCGATTACGGTTTCCCTGCAGGCGGCGTCCACGGGCATCCGATCGTTCTATATCGACGAGGCCGCCGTAAAGGGAGACTGTAAGATCGAAGTCCAGGGAGAGTGGGACCCGACCTACGAGGTGATCCTCAAGCCGTCGACAGTTACGATCCCTCCGCCACAGGGCTTCGAACTGCTCGACGGTACCCTGGAGATCAGCACCAATAATATTGAGAGTACGGGGATAAGGAAGATGCAGGTGCGGATCCGATACGATTCCGCACGGCTGCGGACCCTGGGCGGGCGGATAGCTAATCCACCCAGACTGTTGCGGCTCAGACGTGTCGGGCGGGTCAGGCGATGGACGCCGATTAGAGAGGTATTGCGCCTCAGGGGGCTGCGCGCCAGACGAAGAACCGGACCGGCTACGTTCAAATTGGGGGACTACGGCACGGATTGGACCAACGAGTACGTATGGGCTGTGACCGACGTGCCGGGTACGTTTGCTATTGGCGTTCCCGAGCCGATCTCGCTACTGTGTATGGCCGGTGGCATGGGCATACTCGTGTTGCGCCGCCGAAAGCGTTCGGCATGCAAGTAATGTGCTACCGCGCGGCCGATCGGCCTTCGGATGACAGGGCGTTGGCTGCGGATTTCGACTTGGCCTGATGGTCACGCCGGTGTGCTTGTGAATAGTAGGCTTGGCAAAAGACAACTGCTGACCTTTGCGGGGGTTGTACTTCTGGGCGGCGGGGTATGCCTGTTTGTGATCCAGCGCTTTGGTCGCCAGCCGCAGGGACCTTCACAGCGGTTGATGTCAGACAGTGGCGAAGAGCCCATATCGCTGGTGGTATGCTCCGTTAACAGCGCCCGTCGCTCCGCACTCCGCAATGCGTCCCTGGCATCGAGTATTGTCAACGCGCTTCCGCCGCGCGTCGACGTGATTCTGGCGGTGAACGATCCGAGGGCCTTCAGCGTGGCCCGCAACCCCCGCCCGGACCGGGTGCATTTTCTCGAGCTGACTTCCGAGACGAGCATCACGATCTGGCCGCAGGACCCGTTTGTAGTGCTGCGCGACGAAGGCGGGAAATGCTGCCTGCTGGTCTCGCGCGATTTCAAACGCGTCAAGGACCGCGAGATGGCGATGCAACTGGGGCGTTTCCTCGGATGGCCGCAGCGGGCCAGCACATTGTCGTTCGAGGGGGGCAACATCGTATCCGACGACAGTTGGGCGTTTATCGGCGCCAATACGATCCGCCAGAACGCGTTGGAACTGGAACGGCCGGAGGCATGGGTCTTGAAGGAGTTCGAGGCGGAGTTGGGCAAGCGCGTACTGGTGATCGGGCCGGTACCCCAGCCGATCGGGCACATCGACATGATGCTGACCCCGCTTGGGGGGAAGAAGATTCTGCTGGCCGATCCCGCCTGGGGCGCCCGATTGGCCGAACAGGAACTTAACCAGTCGCCTGACAGTGTCGAAGCGTTCGAGAAGAGCTGCGAGCGGATGTTCCTCGGTGCGCCGGGTATCGTTTCCCTGCGTTACAGCACGGGCAAGGTAGTCAAGCCGCCCGAGGTGGTCGGCGAGACCCGCAGCGCCATCGAACACAGCAAGGGCATCGCCGGGCACCTGGATCGCCTGGCCGCTAACCTGTCTGCCCGCGGATACGAAGTCCACCGAGTTCCATACCTGTGCGTACCCCTGCCGGAGATGCCCACAACTCGCCCGGATACCCGTCCGGCCCGCGCCGAGACCAGAGGCGCAACCGAGCCCCGGGACCAGGCGTCGATGGGATACCCGGAGCTTACGTACAACAATGTGCTGCTTGAAACCGTCGACGGACGGCGGATCGTATACCTGCCCCAGTACGGATGGGACACCCTGGACCGCACCTCCCGCGAGATATGGGGCAAGCTCGTTGACGACGTAACACTGGTCAACGGTTTTGCTGTCTGCGCCATGTACGGCGGTTCGCTGCGCTGCTGCACGAAGGTGCTCGCCCGAGGCGCTCGCTCCGCCATCCCGCCCCGCCCGGACAGTTCAACGCCGTGAACTGCCGGTTATCGGTTGGGGTCAGAGTGCAGTTAGGCGTTAGTGACGAACATTCGGTCCGTTAACGTCTAACGGCGCTGCGCCCCAGGATCGTTCAAAGCTGGCCGCATCATGCGGCCGGTGGTCGTTTGGGACGAAAAGGGGGGTCCGGGTTTCTTCGCCAACCAGTACCTCTAGCGGGCATACCGCAAGGAGTTCAAACTGTAGGCCCGTCGGTCTTTGACGTGTTGGGAATACGTCCGAGGGTGACCCGCCGGCCTTTGCGCAATTGCTCGGCCGGATAGAGCGTACCGCGCCACACGATACCTCCTCTGCGCCATCCGAGTATCCCCGCCCGGAGTAGAATTACCGCAGTTACGCCCGCGGTGAAGGGGGCGAGCAGTCCGGGCAGGATCCGCGCCCGTCCCCAGCGGGAGAATCCGATAGCGGAATAGGCGAACAGCATCACTATCGGCAGGCCAAGCAGACCCGCAAGTCGTGTCTGCGGCCAGGCCAGCGGAAGTAGACACAGGATCGGTGATGCCTCCAGGAGCAGCATGATCGCGGCGGAGAGGATAATGGGCGCCAGGCGACAGTTGCTTGCCGAAGCGTAGACCTTCTCCGAGCCATGCATAACTCCGCGAAGCGAACCGTACCACTGAACGCTCACCAGGTCGGTCATCGACAGCACGCGACATTTTGCTCCGGACCGCTTCATCATCAGGCCCAGGCCCATGTCATCGCCCGTTTCCAGCTTCAACCATTCGAAGCCTTCGGTGGCATCCAGCGCGCTGCGCCGGACCATGTTGAACGCGCCGACCCCGAAAAACGCCCGCGAGGCAGGATCGGAAACTTTCCACGAGGGCAGGAACAGCCCGAACAACTGTCGCAGGAACGCCGCGATCAGCGAATTGGTCAGCAGCGTCGACGACGACCGTAGCGACGGGCAGCCGGCCAGGTGGTCGATCCCGCCGGCTTGCATGAAAGCGACAGCCCTCCTCAGTGCATCGCTGCGGTGGTGTACGTCGGCATCGGTGAACAGGACGATTTCCCCGTCGCATTCGGCCAGGCCGCGATTAAGCGCGTTGAGCTTTCCCAGCCAACCGTCTGGGAGTTCGCTGATGTGTATCGCCCGCACGCGTGGATCGGAAGCCGCCAGGCGATCGGCGATCTCGCCGGTGGCGTCGGTCGAGCGGTCGTCGATCAGGATGATTTCCAGATTCTCGTAGTCCTGGGCAAGAAGCGTACGGGCGGCGGCTTCAAACTTGTCGGCCTCATTGCACGCCGGAACGATCACCGACACCGTGGGCCAGTTCGGCGGATCGGGTGTGTCGAGGTCGGTCAGAAGCGGTACGCCGGCGCGGACGCGGTAGATCCCGTACGCTGTCCGAAGCCAGTACAGAAGGCAGAGCCCGGCGTAAATCGTAAGTGCGATGGTCATTGCATAAGTTATTTCACCGGCGTGAGCGTCAGCAGGCGCAAGTTCATGATCGCGCCTTTGAACGCGCCGGGTTTGACCGCCAGGGTCGCTTTGCCTTTGGTCAGGGTTATCGTACCGATCTTGAAGCTCTTGTAGGTCCTGATCCCGCCGGTGTGCTCGGTCTTGCCCGAGAGCTTCCGGTCGCCTGCGATAATTGTGTAGCCCACGCCCCGGTTCGTCGAACCGTACGCGAACTCAACGCTGTATGCACCGGCCTTGACGCCCTTGAGAGTCCACTGGCAGAAGGCTTTCGGATTCATCCAACTGCCGAGATTATTCCTCTGGGCGTTGTAGCGAAGACCTCCGGTGGTTTTGGCTGTGGCGGGCGTCAGGACGAATTTGCCTGCCTTGTCGGCCGCTACCGGCTTGCCCGGCGAGCTTTTCGCCCCGCGTCTGCGTTTGGGGCCTGGTTTCCGGGCGGGCTCGGCGGGCATGGCGGGGATTGGCGGGGGCGAATCATCGTGGTCCATGCATGTTACCGAACCGTCCATCGCGGACATGTACAGTTTTCCGCCTGCCGCGGCGAGACCGTCCCATACCGGCGGGCTCTTGAGTTTTCGGTGGGCCAGAGGCTTGCCATCGACCGCCGAAGCCGTCCGCAGCATACCCCCGGCGCGCCCCTCGAAGGTTGCGTGCGGGTCGTCGGAGACCGGTGCTGCGGACATTCCGCCCAGGAAGATCATATCTCCAGTTCGCAGCATCGCCCTGGGTCGCATGGGGAGACGCGCCGACCACTTCTGTGGCGGCGTGGTTTTATCGTTGGTCGGTCGGAAATCGGGCATGTGCTTGTCATTGGGCGAAAATGGCGTGTTTTGCTGGGCGAACAGTTGGTAGCTACCGCCATTGCGTCCAGGTCTTTTGACGCCCCATACGGTCCCCGCGTCGTAGCTAAGCATCAGCCCGTACGGTACGCTCAGGCGTGAACCGTACGCTCCGTTGGCGCGGTTGGCGATCCACGAGTATGCCACCGGCGTGCGGCTGAAGTCGCCTGTTCCGACGGCGATGTGCGAGCGGTGGTTTTCCGCTCCGTCGAGCAGGGCGGTCGTCGAGAAAATGTGTCGTCCGTGCGTGTCCTGCCGGACGCACTTGCGGTCGAACCGTACCGTATGCATGTAAATGTAAGTCCCGTCGCTGACCAGCACGTCGGTGACAGATCCGCCCATGGAAAACGCATCTGAGCGGTCGGGGTCGGTGAACGTTTTGTGGTCGGTCGCATTCTGCGAGAAGCCCTTCCTGGCGATTTTCGTGTCGGCGGCGGCCTTGTCGCGATCGCGCACGGTGGGATGTCCGGTGCGGATAATCGATTCATGTACTTTCTTGCCCGTGATCGGGTCCAGGGCGATCATGTAGATACCACCGTCGAGATGGGACGACCGCCCGGCCGACGCGTACGCCAAACCATTCTCGACCAGCACCGATCCGTGCACCGGCCAGACCGATTCGATCTGGTCCAGTGCGATAGTGCGTCGATCATGCGGGGCGACGCGGAATCGCCAGATTTCTCGCCCGTCAGAGGCGGAAAGACAGTAGACCCAACCATCGGCCGATCCGAACAGGACGAGCCCGTTGTGGATCGTTGGCGGCGAATCGACGCGTCCGCCGGCGGAATATGTCCATTTCTGCTTTCCGTCGTCGGCGCTGAGTGCTATTACGCGGTGAGTGTCTATCGACGCGACGATCACCAAACCGCCGGCGACTACCGGAGGGGTGATCCGCCCGCCGATTTCCGTCCGCCAGGCGTTCTTGACGGCCGCGGGCAGTTTCGCCGTCGTCGATCCACTCCGCAACGCATCGCCGCGGTAAGTAGGCCAATCATTTGATTTTGGATTTGGGGTTTGAGATTTTGGCTTTGACGACAAACCGTACGCCGGACCTTTTTGGAGTTGCGGTGCGGTGGGCTGCTGGATCTCCTTGCGCTGGGGTGCGGCGGCCCAGAATCCACGGAGCTTGGCTTCCATGAAGCATCCGCAGGCGTGCGACGGCGCGTAGATCAGACCGTTGGCGGGCATGATTCCGTATTGGCACATTCCGCGTATCCAGTTGTTCCGCGTGTGGTCTTTACCGAAGATATCGAAGAACTCTATTCCGCGGTATCCGGTCAGGATATAGCGGGATGTGGCTTTTTGGCGGTAGCAGCGGTGGTGGTGCCCTGCGGTCCAGATGTCCTGTGCGGCGGTGTTGGATTTCTGGATCTTCCCGGTGCGGATGTCGCGTCCTTCCTTGAAGTGCGGGCCCTGCCAGACAAGTGAGTCGATGACGAACATTTCCGAGGGCGAGCGGCAGAGTCCGATGTGGGCCTGGGTGTGCCAGAGATATTTTCCGTCTTTGGCGGAAAAGGCTTGCAAGCGCCCTCCGTCGGCCAGCAGCACCACGCCATCGCTGACGGTGAGTGCTGCAAGAGACCATCCGACTCTTCTTTGCCCTCCGGACTTGCGACCTTTCTTTTTCTTGGGGTCTGCGGTGGCCTGGCCGGAGGACCATATCTGCTTTCCGCCGGGCAGGTCCAGGCAGACCGTGTTGTTTCCTGACTTGAAGAACACGCGATTGTCCGCTGCTGCGAGTGTAAGGGGCATCAGGGCGCCGGCCTTTTCGTCAGACCATTTCCAGAGCAGCTTGCCAGTTTCGGCGCGAATTGCGCGGATCGTCTTAACGTTGGGGAACTTGAACGCGCCGCGTCTGGAGGGGTCGATTCCCGCCTGCTCAGCCATCGGGGCTCCGCTGACGACCAGAAGCGTATCGTCGATGAGAATGAGTTCTTCGGCTCCGGCGGTTTCTTTGTAGGTGTGGATGACCTTACCGGTTGCGACCTCGACCGCCGAGACTGCCGCACTCATCTCGAGCGGGGCGTAAACGCATTTGGGCCCGACCACAAGCGTTCGGGGCAGTTGCACCGGACCGTTCCTGAACCCGTGCCCCTGGTGGGCCCAGGTGGCCATTGGTTTGCTCCACAGTTTTACGCCGTTGAAGGCGTCGCGGGCAACCAGCGACCACTTTCCGATCACGGACATATTCGCCGACGGGCCGGAGTCCATAATGTAGAACAGGCGTCCATCGCGGGTAACTATCGATGATATGCTCGCCAGCTTGTGGTGGTTTCGCGACCAGACCGGCGCCGCCAGCCACTGCATGTGTCGCGGTGGGGCGACGACCGTATCGTTGGATACCGCGTTGCCCGACGCGCTGTGCAGGAAGTGCGTCCAGTCGTCGATTTCTTTGGGGCGAGGTTTGACTCTCGCCGTCCACTTGTCGCCTTTGCGCGTTTGCAGCACGCCGCCGGGACGGAGTACGCGCATCGCCTCGGCGGGGGGGATATTGCCGAGATCTTCGGCTACGATCAGGTTCACCAGATTGTCGATGTACGGAAGCGAATCCGACCGCAGCACGTCGAATGTGACCTTGCCCGACAGATTCGCCTTGGCGATACGCTCGCGGGCGGCGGAGATGTTCTTCGCGTCTGAGTCCAGCCCGTGGACCAGGCCGCTGTCATTGGCACGCAGCGAAGCGGTAAGCTTCCCATCGCCGCAACCCAGATGCACCACCAGACCGCCTTTGACTCCGCTGGCTTTGAGGGCATCGGCGGGCGTCAATTCCGCCGCGTCGAGTGTCGCCGAACCGATGACGACCGCCAAACATACGATAAGATATCCGCACAGTTTCTTCATGATTCACCTTCCTCAGGGGGTGTAACGATTATACTCCGTCGATCATGCGGAATTCCAACATTGCCCCGGCGGTGTCGGCGGGGTATCCTGCGGGTGCGGATTTTGAAAGACAGGAGAAAGCCATGCCGTACGAACACAACACGAGCATGTCAAGACGCAAGCTCCTTAAAGCTGCCGCGTTGAGCGGAGCGGTCGTTGCAGTGATGCCCGTTTCCCTCTTTGCGAAGGAACGGCCCGCAGGATATAAACTGATCGACCTGTCGACGAAATACAAGGTCGATCCGGCCTGGCCCGGGCGCCCCGGTGACGCCGAGTGGGGCGATATGTCCGGTGTCGCAGTCGACGCGAAGGACCAGGTCTACCTGTTCACACGGGCCAATCCGCCGATCCAGGTATACCAGGCCGACGGAAAATTCGTCCGCTCGTGGGGAAAAGAGCACGTAGTAACGGCCCACTACATCAGGTTCGGACCCGACGGAAACGTTTGGCTCGCCGATAACGGCAAGCACGTGGTCATGCAGTTCACCCCGGAAGGAAAACTGCTGCGGACGCTCGGCACGCCGGGCAAACTCGGCTGTGACCAGACGCACCTCAACCAGCCAACCGACATGATTGCAACCAAGGCCGGCGACGTATTCATCACTGATGGGTACGGTAACTCTCGCGTCGCCCATTTCGACGCCAAGGGCAAGTTCGTCAAGGCGTGGGGCAAGTTCGGCGAGGCGCCGGGGCAGTTCAACCTGCCGCACGGTATTGTCATGGACTCCAAGGGCAAACTTTACATAGCCGACCGCAACAACGGTCGCGTGCAGGTGTTCGATCAGGAAGGCAAGTTTCTCGCCCAGTGGGCCGGCTTGATGGTCCCCTGGGGATTATGGATCAACGACAAGGACGAGATATGGGCCTGCGGGTCATCCCACATGCCGAAGAAGGGCAAATGGCGCGGCCTGCCGCCCAAGGACCAGATCCTGCTGAAGTTCAACACGTCGGGCAAGGTGCTCGAAGCGTGGTCGGCGCCGGTTATGATCAAAGGTGTCAAACCACTGCCCGGGCAGGTGAACTGGCTGCACGCGATAGCTTTGGATTCCAAAGGGAACATCTACCTCGGCGACATCAAAGGGCGGCGGGCCCAGAAGTATCTTGCGAGGGCTTAGAGTATCAACACTACATACCGCAGGAGCAGGTGCTAATGATCGCGATCAGAAAGCTGTTTATCGTTATGGTCCTTTTGGGCGTGTGTGGTCTGGCGGCCGCCACCGCGCATGCCGCTCCGTCCGGCGATTTGTACAAGAAGTGCGATTCGTGGACCGAAACGATGTCGACCTGCCGAGTGCGATATCTCAAGCAGGTCGCCGGAAACCAGGCGTCCAAAGGCGGGCCTGCGGCTGGTTTGTGGAAGCAGATCGCCAAGGACTTTCCGCGCGAGGCGCGTTGGGTCAAACGCGATGCGGGCGGCGGAGTGTTGCGATGGTTCGATCGGGCGCCCGAACCGACGCTGGAAAAGGCGATGATCGGGAACCTGCTGCGGCAACTCAAGGTCAACTACGACATCACCGACAAGCAGCGGAAGATCGACGCGCTGGTCAAATCCAAAGTTCCGGGCGGCGACAAGCGGTGGTTGGACCTGTACGCGGCAATCGCCCTGGAGGTTTACGGCGATCGCCTCGACAGACCGTTGATCAGGCCTTACTCGCCGGGCCCGTACGTCGAACCGGTTACGCCCGAGACGCGAACTCTCACGGCTGACGAAGCTCGTGCCGCGATGGAAGCCGATTGGATTCACCAGGCCGGAAACAAGCCCTCCGTGCAGCGAGCCACCCAGGAAATTGCCTGGGCGCGCGAACTTGCGACCAGGCTTGCCGGTGGAAAGTCTGCACCGAATCTGCGGAAGGAACTGGCCGAACTGGCCGCCCTGGAAACGAAACTCACCGCATCGAAATCGGACGCCCGCGGGCTGTACCTCGCTGTCCGTGCGGTCAAGCGGCGGATCACTTTCAAGAATCCCCTGGTCGACTTCTCAAGCGTTCTGCTGGTGGATAATCCTTATCCCCAGGGCGCCACCGGGCACCACGAATCGGGCCATCGCAACGGTATCCGCTCGCGCCCCGGCGGACGGTTGCTCGTGCTGGACGGTTTGCACCCCGGGGGCAAGGTGCGAAAGCTCGCCCCGAAAGCCCCGGGCAGTTTCTTCCGCCCGGACCTGTCGTTCGACGCGAAGAAAGTCCTGTTCTGCTTCATGCCGCACAACGAAAAGGCGTATCACCTGTACGAGATGAACGTCGATGGCAGCGGGCTGAAGCAGTTGACGTTCGGAAACTACGACGACCTCGACCCGATCTACCTGCCCGACGGGCATATCATGTTTTCCACGGTCCGCGCCCACACGTACGTCCGATGCCTCCCGTCCTCACCGGCGTTCGTACTGGCCCGCTGCGATGCCGACGGGCGGAACATCTACATCATCTCCTACAACAACGAGCCGGACTACCTGCCCTCGCTGCTGAATGACGGGCGGGTGATCTACTCGCGCTGGGAATACACCGACAAGGCCCTGTGGCGCGTCCAGAGCCTCTGGACCACGAACCCCGACGGAACGTCCGTCAGCACGTTCTGGGGCAACCAGAGCGTCTGGCCGGACCACGTGACCGAGCCCCGCGCGATACCCGGGTCCAAACGCGTGATGTTCACCGGTCTGGGCCATCACGCCTGGTTCGCCGGATGCATTGGCATCATCGATCCGGAAAAGGGCCTGAACTTCCCCGACGGTTTGACGAAAGTCACCGCAGATCTTGCCTGGCCCGAGAGCGGCAACGGTCCGGTCGATAGGCCCGAGTCGAAGAAATACCACAAGGCGGGCGGATACAGGGCCTACAAAACACCGTACCCGCTCAGCGAAGAAGATTTCCTGGTCTCGGCCAATCGAGGCGGAAAGTTCAGATTGTACCTGATGGACGTGCATGGCAATCGCGAGTTGATCTACCAGGGCGCCCATCACATCTGGTACGCCCAGCCGCTTCGCCCGAGGAAACGCCCGCCGGTCCTGCCCGACCGCGTGGCCTGGCCCGGGACGGGCAAGAACCACACCAAGCCCAAGAACGGCGTTCTCTACAGCAATAATGTTTTCCAGGGCGCGCCCGATCTGCCGAAAGACAAGGTCAAGTACCTCCGCGTGATCCAGATGGACCCCAAGACGTATTCGACGTGGTACAAAACCGTTCAGCACGACGGGCCGGCCGTCTCGATCACGCAGGCAGAAGGTGTCAAACGCATACTCGGCACGGCGGCAATCGAATCAGACGGTTCGGTATGCTTCAGTATCCCGCCGGGGACGGCGGTCCACTTCCAACTGCTCGACAAGGACTACCGCTGCATACAGACCATGCGGTCGTTTACCGGCGTCATGCCCGGCGAGACGCGCGGATGCCTGGGCTGTCACGAACTGCAAATGCCCACTTCGGGCGCCCGGGCCGGTCGTCCGAGCGGGGCGTTGGGCATTGCGATGCGCAAGGGACCGGTCAAGCTCACCCAGCCGCCGTGGGGCGCCGCTGAGAGTATCGGCTACGAGCGGTTCGTCCAGCCCGTGTTGGACAAGTATTGCGGCAAGTGTCACCAGGGCAAGGGCAAGGGACGCAAGAAGCTCGACATGACCCTCAGGCCCTCGAAGGTCCGCTGGCGGTGGAAGTCGCGCGACGAGCCTTCACCGTTCAAGGAGCCTTACATAACGCTCGTCGGCGGGCACTTCGGTTGGGCGAGCGTTCGCCCTCGCAACAAGCACGGCCTGCCGACCTCCATCGCCGGATGCCTCGTCGTGGAAGGCTACAATCAGCGCGATCCCAAAAGCCTCGATACGCTCAAGCCGATGACCACACTGTCGTACAGCAGTAAGCTGATCGACAACGCCATGAGCGGCAAGCACAACAAGGTGAAGGTAGACGCGAAATCGCTGAGGCGGTTGATAGCCTGGGTCGACGCGAACGGTCCGTATCTCGGCGACGAGGAGATCCGCAAGATTCCCGACCCGGTGTTCTTCGGTGTCGATGTGATTCCCGTGCGTCCGGTGGTAGCCACTGCCCCGCGACTTAATCGCTTCAATATCCCCCAGAAAAGGAAATGATCGCTATGAACCAAGCGGTATGTACGCGACGAGGTTTTCTCAAGACAGCGGGACTTGCCGCAGCGGCGTTGAGTTTGCCTCAGGTGCTGCGAGGTGAGAAGTCGGCAGCCGGTAAGCCGAACTTCATAATCATCTTCACCGACGACCAGGGCTACGAGGATGTCGGGTGTTTCGGCTCGAAGCAGATTCGCACGCCGCGGCTCGACAAAATGGCGTCAGAGGGCATGAAGTTCACCAGCTTCTACGCCCAGACCGTTTGCGGTCCGTCGCGGGCGGCGCTGATGACCGGGTGCTATCCGCTGCGGGTGGCGAAGCGTAACAACCAGGTCGACGTTCACCCGTACCTGCACACCAAAGAGATAACCGTCGCCGAGATTCTCAAAGCTGCCGGATACTCCACCGCATGCTTCGGAAAGTGGGACCTCGCCGGACACCGGCAGGCGGGCTACGATCCCAAACTCCTGCCCACGCGTCAGGGGTTCGATTACTTCTTCGGTACGCCCACCAGCAACGACAGTGTCGTGAACCTCCTCCGCAACGAGAAGGTCATCGAGAAGCGCGCCGACATGAACACGCTGACCAAACGCTACACTGACGACGCGGTCAAGTTCATCACCGATAACAAGGACAAACCATTCTTCGTCTACATGCCCCACACCATGCCCCACACGCGCCTCGGCGCCTCGGAGCAGTTCAAGGGCAAATCCAAACGCGGGCTGTACGGCGACGTTATCGAAGAGATCGACTGGAGCGTCGGGCGAATCCTGGATACCGTCAAGGCACTGTCGCTCGACGAGAAAACTTACGTGCTGTTCTTCAGCGATAACGGTCCGTGGGAGATCAAGAAGGCCCGCGGCGGAAGCGCCGCCCCGCTCCGTGGGGCCAAGACCTCATCGTGGGAAGGCGGGCTCCGCGTGCCCTGCATCATGCGGGCGCCGGGCAAGATACCCGCGGGCAAGGCCTGCGACGAGGTCGCGAGCACGCTGGACATGATGCCCACACTGGCTGCACTGGCGGGATCGAAAGCGCCCGACGATCGTTCGATAGACGGACACGACATCTCCGCCCTGATGCATGGCAAGCCCAACGCCAAGAGTCCCACCAAGGCGTTCTACTACTATGTTCACACGCACCTCCAGGCCGTGCGATCGGGCAAGTGGAAGCTGCACCTGCCCCGTCCGGCCCGCCCGCCGTGGACGCCGCGGTGGGCGCGACACATCAAAGCGAAAGATGTTATCGATATCCCCAAGCCGATGCTCTTCGACCTCGATGCGGACATTGGCGAGCAGAAGGACCTCGCCGACAAGCACCCCGACGTGGTTGCCAGGTTGTTGAAACTCGCGAAATGGGCGCGGGAGGATATTGGCGACTACAACGTGGCGGGCAAGAACGCGCGGTTTTATGACTCGCAGCCCAAACGCCCCGATATGGCCAAATGGCTGAACAAGACCTGACAGGGACAGAATATGACCAAACGATTGACCGTGATACTTCTGGCGGCGGGCATGCTGACGGCGGGGGCATACGTGTCAGCCAAGCCGATGATCCCCACGCCGGCGGACACGCCCGTGCTCGGCGAACTCGAACCCGTGCTGGTTAAGCTGCTTGGCAAGGACGCCGACCCCGATGCATCGCTCGCGACGGTCTGCGATGACGCCAAACTGAAAGCCCAGATCGCCAAGCACAAGATCAAGCTGTTCGGCGGGCCGATGCTCGGATGCGTTACCGACACCAGCGCCAAGATTTGGGTTCGCACTCCGAAGCCGGCGAGTGTCCAGGTTGTCGTCGGTAGAACGGGCATTAAGTCCCAGGCCGTAAAGACCACCAAGGCGTCCGATCTTACCGCCATCGTAGAACTCACCGGGCTCAAACCGACTACGGAGTACCAGTACGATGTTCTCGTCGACGGTAAGGGGGCTCTCGGCGATAAGCTGCCGACCTTCCGCACGTTCCCGTCGAAGGGACAGAAAGCCAAGTTCTCCGTCGGCTTTGGCGGCGGGGCGAGATACAATCCAAAATACGAACACATCTGGGACACCATCGCATCATTCAAGCCGGATGCCTTTCTGTTCCTTGGCGACAATATCTACAGCGACGTGCCCAAGGAGCGGAATACGCAGCGTCTGTACTATTACCGCAGGCAGCTTCGCCCCGAGTATCGCCGGATGACCGCGAGCGCTGCGATTTATTCGATCTGGGACGATCACGATTTCGGCAAGAACGATTGCGAAGGTGGCCCGGACAAGTTCAAACCGGACTGGAAGCTGCCCGTGTGGAAGGTGTTCAAGGAGAACTGGAACAATCCGTACTACGGCGGTGGCGCCGAGCAGCCCGGATGCTGGTACGATTTTGCCATCGGCGATGTCGACTTCTTCATGACCGATGGGCGGTATTATCGTTCGTGGAAGGACGGTACGATGCTCGGCCCGGTCCAGAAGAAGTGGCTGCTGGCCCAGCTCAAGGCCTCCAAGGCTACCTTCAAAGTGATCGCATCGGGCACGCTCTGGACCGAGACCGCCGACAAGGGTGGAAAGGACTCCTGGTGGGGCGTGAAGGAAGAACGCGAGGAAATTCTCTCGCTGATCGACAAAGAGAAAATCGATGGCGTGATACTCATCTCGGCTGACCGCCACCGGACCGACGTCTACCAGATCAAGCGCCCAAACGGGTATACGCTGTACGAATTCGAAACGTCCAAGCTGACGAACAACCACACCCACAGGACCAGGAAGCAGGCCCTGTTCTCGTACAACAAGGGCCACTTCTTCGGGATGCTGAATTTTGACCTGACAAAATCGGACCCGGAAATGACGTTCGCCTGCGTAACAATCGACAAGAAGACCGTCTACACCCTGACGCTGAAGAAAAGCCAACTCACGGCAAAATGAGCTTGACCGGTGGTAATCCATGCTTGTGTCCGATATCATGTACGTACAGACTTACTCGATGAGCCCGACAACAAGGAGTTTTAACAATGGCCCCATCAGAACCCACGCGACGTGACTTTCTTCGTGCAACTTCGGCGGCGGCGGTAGTTGGTGCGGCCGCTTCGATCGCTTCAGCAAAGAAATCCGAGAAGAAACAGAAGATTCTCAACTATAACCCGAAGATGGGCTATCGTCGACTCGGTAAAACCGATTTGATGATCTCCGAAGTCAGCCTCGGCGGGCATGGCGGAAGGAAGCCCGAAGACCGCGTGCCCGTTCTCGATAAGGCTGTCGAGCTGGGCGTGAATTTTGTCGACACGAATATGGCCAGTGAAGTCGCCCTCTACGGGAAAGCGATGGCCAAGGCAAAGATCGGTAAGCGGGAGAAATTCTACATCGGTTTTGGAGACTGGCCCGTCAAGGTCACATCGGAGTACGAGAAGAACCTCACCGAGAAGCTCCTGACCAGCGAGATCGACAAACGTCTCAAGGCGTACAACACCGACATGCTGGATCTCTGGCGCCCGGTCGGCGCGACATGGGGCAAGGGTCAGAAGAAAATCGCCACGATGCTTACCGTAAGCAAGAAGACCCTCGACCTGGTTGCTAACGTTTTCGAGAAGGTTCGCAAGGCCGGAAAGGTGCGCTTCCTGGGCATCTCGGCTCACAACCCGAAGGTCTTCCGCCGCGTGCTGGAGGAGTATCCGCAGTTTTCGGTGGTGATCTTCCCGTACCTGTTCCTGACGAAAGAATTCGGCGGCGACAGCCTGCTGAAGCTCGCCACGGACAAGGACGTCGGAGTCATCGGGCTCAAACCGTTCGGCGCGGGAACGACGTTCGGTCTCAAGCCGCGTGAAATCAAAGGCCGCGTCGACAAGCGGGCACATGTACTGGTCAGGGAGATGCTTACTGAAAAACGCCTGTCGGCGATTATCCCCGGCGTGAATATCCCCGAGCAGCTCGAGGAGAACGTCAAGGGCTCCTACGAGCGGGGCAAGACCGCCACCAAGGCCGACAAGACCGCCATCCGCGAGTGTACTGAGAACTACTACGCCCACATCACGCCAGAGTACAAGTGGCTGCACCAGTGGGAGACAGTATGACCGTTCGCAATTCGCTCGTCCTGCTGGGCGGGGTATCCGTTGTGGGCCTGATGCTGTTTGTGGTGGGCTGTCTCTGCGTCCCGGCGCCGGACGCTGGAGATAAGAACAACCCGCTGGGCCCCAACGCCGCCTGCTACGTCTGCCACATGACCTACGTCAAGGAACCGCTGTCGAGAGTGCATCTCAAGCACAAGGTCTACTGCATCGATTGCCATGGAATCAGCGCCGCTCACGCCAATGACGAAGACATCGGCGCGACCAAGCCGGATCGCTACTACAAGCGCGGGCAGGTCAACGGTGCCTGCCGCAAATGTCACGAAAAGCACACCGCGGCGCCGGAGAAGGTCATCAAACGCTACATCGACCGCAAGCTGACGAAGAGCCCCGCGGTATGCACCGACTGCCACGGGTCCCACAGAATCAAACGCGCAAAAGACAAAGACGCCAAATCCACCACGAAACCTGCCTCCGGCAAGTAACATCGCAATGGACAATACGCGCCGCCATTTCATCAAATCCACTATCGGTGTCGGGGCGATCGCGGCGGTATCGGGGTCGCTGTCGGCCGCCGAGCGACGGGCGGTGACGTTAGCTGCTCTGGACCGTGCGGCTGGGGCGCCTGTACTCAAAGTTGACGGTCTCAGCGCGCCGGTCAAGATCGCTTCGGTCGAATTGCTGCGAGGATCAGGGCAATATTTCGTTCGGGTCCGCTCAACCGACGGCGCCGAAGGCATCGCGATAACCAACAGCCGCGCCGCGGTGCTGCAGGCGATCTTCCAGCAACTTGTGGCGCCTTACTTCGTTGGGAAGGACGCGCGGACGCTCGATTCGCTGGTAGACGGCGTGTACATTTATCGCAGCAACTACAAACTGGCCGGTCTGCCGCTGTGGTGTTGCGTGGCGTGGATAGAATTCGCCATCCTCGACATGCTGGGCAAGATGGTCAAGAAGCCCGTTGGCGAACTGCTCGGAGGCGTGGTCCGCAAGACCGTCCCAATCTACGTAGCCAGCGGGCGCCGCGGAAACAAGCCCCAGCAGGAAGCGGCGCTTCTGGCCAGGAGCATCGAGGCTACCGGTGCCAAGGCCGTGAAGTTCAAGGTCGGCGCTCGGATGCGTAACAACGCCGACTCCCTTCCCGGGCGCCCCGAAGCCCTGATCCCACTGGTTCGCAAGACCCTTGGCGACAAGATCACGCTCCACGTCGACTCAAACGGATCGTACGATCCGCCTAGGGCCATCGAGGTCGGCAAGCTGCTGCAGGACCACAACTACCACTTCTTCGAGGAGCCCTGCCCGTTTGACCACCTCGAAGACACCAAACGCGTTGCCGACGCATTGACGATCCCCATCGCAGGTGGCGAGTGCGAGGGCAGCCACCGGCGTTTCCGGTGGATGATTCGCAACGGCGCCGTCCAGATCGTCCAGCCGGATCTGCACTACTACGGCGGGTTTATCCGCGCGATTCGCGTGGCTCGGATGGCGGCTGCGGCGAAGATGTCCATCACGCCGCACATGTCAGGCGGTGGTGTGGGATACGTTGACATGCTCCAGCTCGCTTCATGCGTGCCGAACCTCGGCGCCTTCCAGGAATACAAGGGCAGCGTGGAGCGAACGGGCAAGTGGTACGACCCGCCGTTGAAACTCAAGAATGGCGCAGTGACCGTACCGACCGGTCCGGGGATGGGGCTTGCTTCCGACCTCAAGATGTTCAAGAATGCAAAACCCGTGGGACGCCGGTAGGATAGAATCGTTCGAAACGTGGCGGAAAGAGGTGTGATATGAGTAGATGTGTTCGTCGTGCGGTGTTGACCGCCGGGATTATCGCGTTTGTCATGCTGCAGACCTCCGCCGGGGCGGTGAAGGTCAGCGGGGAGTTGAAGCAGTGGCACAAGGTGACGCTCACTGTCGACGGTCCGCAGGCACGCGAACTCGACAGCGATCCCAATCCATTTACCGACCACCGCATGACCGTTACGTTCAAACACGCATCGGGGTCGCCGGTATACGAAGTTCCGGGGTACTTCGCCGCCGACGGGAAGGCAGGCGAGACCTCCGCTGATGCGGGGACCAAGTGGCGGGCGCATCTGGCGCCGGACAAAACGGGCAAGTGGACTTATCGCATCTCCTTCGCCACGGGCAAGGGAGCGGCTTTGGATATGAAGGCCGCCGCCAAACCGATCGCGAAGTTCAACGGTAAGAAGGGCAGTTTCTCCGTCGCGGCCACCGACAAGTCCGGGCGGGACTTTCGCGGGCGGGGGCGCCTCCGGTACGTCGGTAAGCACTATCTCCAGTTCGCCGGATCGAAGGAGTATTTTCTCAAAGCCGGTCCCGACGCGCCCGAGACTTTCCTGGCGTGCAAGGATTTCGACGGTACGCGAACGAAGAAGATCGCACTGAAAACGTGGAAGCCGCACGTGCGGGATTTTCGAAAGGGCGATCCGACCTGGAAGGGCGGTAAGGGCAAGGGGATCATCGGGGCGGTGAACTACCTCGCGGGCAAGGGATGCACGGGCATATCGTTCCTCACGTACAACGCCGGCGGCGACGGCGATAACGTCTGGCCGATGGTCGCCCGCGACGACAAACTCCACTACGACTGCTCGAAGCTCGACCAGTGGCAAGTTGTACTCGACCACGCCCAGAGCCGCGGCCTGTATCTCCATTTCAAGTTGCAGGAGACGGAGAACGATGACAACCGGGGCCGCAAATCGTCCGCTGCGTTAGACAACGGGGATACCGGCGTCGAGCGGAAACTCTACCTCCGCGAGTTGATCGCCCGGTTCGGTTACCAGCTCGCGCTGAACTGGAATCTCGGCGAGGAGAACACCCAGTCGCTCGCCCAGCAGCGTGCGATGTCCGGGTACATCCACGACACCGATCCGTACGATCACCACATCGTGGTCCATACGTACCCCAATGCGCAGGACAAGGTGTATCGCCAGCTGCTGGGCAAGGGTTCGCTGCTTACCGGCGCGTCGCTGCAGAACGGGTGGAAGGCTACGCACAAATGCACCCTGAGGTGGGTGAGAGAATCGGCGAAGGCGGGCAAGCCATGGGTGGTCGCTAACGACGAGCAGAATTCCGCGTCCACGGGCGTACCGCCCGACCCGGGATACAAGGGATTCGATCCGAAAAAGGCGCCCAAGGGGACCGCGTCGATCGACGACATCCGGAAGTACACGCTGTGGGGCAACCTGATGGCCGGCGGGGCGGGAGTCGAATACTACTTCGGATACAAACTCCCCCAGAACGACCTGCTCTGCGAAGACTACCGCAGTCGCGATAAGAGCTGGGACTACTGCCGAATCGCCATCGGATTCTTCAGCGCCAACAAGATTCCGTTCTGGGAAATGAAGAACGCCGACGCCCTGGTGGGCAACGCCAAGTCCGACAACTCGAAGTACTGCCTGGCGAAATCCGGCGCGGTCTACCTGGTGTATCTGCCCAAGGGCGGATCGGCGGATCTGAACCTCTCGGGCGTCAGCGGAGCTTTCAGCGTGCTGTGGTACAATCCGCGCAGCGGCGGAAAACTGCTGGGCGGTTCGGTAGCGAAGATAAAGGGCGGTGCGAGCGTTTCTATCGGGCGCCCGCCGTCGGACGCCGACAAGGACTGGCTTGCAATCATCCGCCGCTGACCGGCGTTTAACCAATTATCTGATGAATAGAGCGAAGATACTCTTTCTTGTAATCGCGATCGCAGCGTTCGGTGCCGCTGCTCAGGGGGAAGACTGGCCTCACTGGCGGGGTGCGAGTCGCAGCGGTGTGGTGGCAGAGAAGTCGGGTTGGCCTGACGGTTGGCCTCCGAAGAAATTGTGGAGCCGCAGCGTCGGATACGGATGCACCTCGCCGATAATCGTTGGAGGCAAGTTGTACGTGATGGGCTGGTCGGGCGGTCGCCGCCGCCGCGGCGGGGGAGGCACCGACACGCTCTATTGCATCGATGCGGCTTCGGGGAAGGAACTGTGGAAACAGTCGTACCCGTGCCCGTACCAGGGGCGCCTCAGCACGGGCGACGAGAGCGCTTATGGCGGACCGTCGTCGACGCCTGCGTTCGACAAGTCCACCGGTTTGATCTACACGATCAGCATCGATGGCGACCTGCGGTGTTGGGACGCTCGGAAGGGCGGGGCGCTGCTTTGGAAGCTCAATTTCTACGACAAGTACAAGGTCGCCCGGCGCCCGCATGCCGGCGGGGGTAGGCGTGACTTTGGATATCCCACCTCCGTGCTGATCCGCGGCGGGACGCTGCTTGTCGAGGTCGGATCGCCCGGGGGCACTGTGATGGGACTGGACAAGAAGAGCGGTCGGCAGATATGGGCGTCGCAGTACAACGGCCCGGCCGGGCATACCGGAGGGCTTGTCCCCATTACCGTCGACGGCGCCGACTGCATCGCCGTGCTGACACTGCGGGAACTGGTCGTGATGCGGGTCGACAAGGGGCATGAAGGCCGAACCGTAGCGACTACGAAATGGCAGACCGAGTTCGCCTGCAACATTTCCACGCCGGCCGTCACCGGCGGTCGCGTGCTGGTAACTTCGGCGTACAATAATAAGGTTGCGGTGCTGTTTAACGTCGCCAGAGGGCGGATGAAACCTCTCTGGCGGGCGAAGTATTACTCGACGGCCGGCAGCCCGGTGATCCATCGCGGGCGGGTGTACATCATCAAGAAGTCGATCTATTGCCTGGACGCCGCTAGCGGGAAACTGCTGTGGTCCGGCGGGAGCTTCGGCGACGGTTCGTGCCTCGTGACCGCCGACGACAAGGTTATCGTCTTCGGGAAGGGGAGCGTGAGGCTCCTTGACGCGGTGCCCGGGGCGACGGGATATCGCGAGTTGGCTCGCCTGGATTGCGGGCTCCGTGCGGTATGCTACCCGCAGATAACGCTGGCGGGGGGCGTTCTCTGTGCGAAGGACCGCAGTGGGGCGATGGTCTGCTTCGATACCACTACGCGCCAGAAGGGCAGGACAACCGCCAAACCGCAACCGGCGCCTCTCGACGTCAAGATGCCCAAAATGTCTGACGCCTGGCCCGGGAATACCGAAGCGGCGGTGTTCGTATGGGCTACGGGAAAGTCGCGCAATAAGATCGGCGACAGTACATCGTCAGTTAAACCTCGCGCCGGCGCCCGGATCGGCGATGGGGGAGAAATGGTCCTCGGACGCGGCGCCATGGTCGCCCAGGGCGCCGACAAGCCTTTGCTGGACGCCTGCAAGGCATCGGGCCGGTTATCGATCGAGGCGGTTATTACCCCCCGCGACACGAAGCAGATCGGACCCGCGCGGATCGTCTCGTTCTCGCAGGACGCTTACAAACGCAACTTCACGCTCGGTCAGCAGAAGTCCGCCCTGGTCCTGCGGCTGCGGACGACGAGTACGGGCGTAAATGGTATGAAGCCGGAGATGAATCTATGCAAGCTGGCCGCGGGCAGACCGCACCACGTGATCGTCACATACTCGCCGGGGAAGCTCTCCTGCTATCTCAACGGGAAGAGTGTGCTGCAGAGCGGCAGGGTCCGGGGCGATTTCAGCAACTGGTCGCCGATGCACCTGCTGTTCGGCGATGAATGGGATGGCGAGCGGCGCTGGTCGGGCAACCTTCAGGGGCTCGCCATCCACGCCCGCATCATCGGAGCCAAAGAAGCCGCCGCCCGACACAAACTCGCGATGGGAATCGATCGGAGTGACGAGAAATGAAGACAAGATTACTCCTTGCGATGATTGCGATTGTTTCGATCGCCGCCACGTCGCCGGCGGCTGAGCCATGGCCGGCGGATGTCAAGGGGCACGTTCCCATCAAATTGGGCGAGCATCCGCGATTGCTGTTTCGCAGGAGCGATCTGCCCGCCCTGCGAGCACGGGCGAAAAGACCCGAAGGGCAGGCGATTCTCAAACGCCTGAAAATTACACTTAACGGAAGCGATGGCGAATCGATGCCGGCGAATCTCGGTATGAAGGGCAAGGCGAGCAGGGATGGAACTGGTGAGTTCGCCAAGGACCCCGCCGGCAAGACGTTCACCATTTCGCACGTCGCGGGATATGGGTTCCTGTACCAGATCACCGGTGCCAAGAAGTACGCCGACCTTGGCCGCAAGGCGATGGACGCGTCGTTGGAGGGCTATCGCGGGCGCGATCGACGGTACTCCTTCAAGGCTCCTTACGGCGCGCTGCGGGCCGGTCCGTCGCTGGGATGGGGCGCGGTCGGCTACGATTTGTGTTATGACGGATGGGATGAGGCCTACCGCAGGAAAATCGCCAAAGTGATCTTCGACTACGACGAAGGCAAGAACACGAGCCTCGCTGAACTGGTCAGGGGCAGTCGGCACTTCCCGGCGAGCAATCACTGGGGCATGCAGGTCGGCGGAGGGGCGATGGCGCTGATGGCGATCACCGGCGACCCGGGGATCGATCAGTCGAAGATCGACAAGCTGCTCGAGATCAGCGCCAGATCGATGATCCGCAACGTCACCGAGGGCTTTGGCGACGGGGGGTACTTCTCCGAGGGCGACGGTACGGGCAGTATGGCCAGCCACATAATCTACCTTTCGGCGATTCAGGCGTGGAAGATGGCGATGGGTAGAGATTTCATCAGCCCGCGACCCAACGTGCGGTGGACGGCGCTGAAATGGTTTCTCCTGACGATTCCCAGGGGCAAAGATATGCGATATTTGCGCAAGGGTTTTCCCGAACGCGGCGGGTATCCGCACAACATCTGGGCTCGCCCGGACGGCGTGAGCGGAGCGGGTTACTTTTCGATCGGATATGCGTCGGTGCTTCCATCCCAGCGGGCGGGGATATGGGGGTTCTACCACAAGTACGTCAAGGACTGGGACGACAAGAACGGTACTCCGTGGGACACGATAAGCCCGTACCCGCACCACTCGATCCTGGCGTTCGTCAACACACCATTCGGCATCAAGCCGGTGAATCCCGCCGCGTGCATACCTCGCTGCGTGCGGGATTCGAGGCACGAGTTCTACGGATTTCGCAACCGCTGGCAGGATGAAAATGATATCGTGATCACGCAGCTGGTCAAGAAGTCGCCGGCTCGCTTCCGACACGATCCTGACCGTTCGATGCGGATCAGCCATCACGGCAAGAAGTCCAGTTGGGGATCGATTCCTTCCAAGACCACCACCTGGATCCCGGGCGCCGATGGTTCTGCGATTATCGGATCGGACAAGGGGTGCGTGGCGATTGACTTCTCCGGCGCATCCGGCGCCGACGGCATGCTGGTGATGACTGGTTCGGGAGCCCCGAAGGACGGGACGCTGTCGGCTGGCGGCGTGAAGTTCAGCTTCAAGTTTCTCACCGCCGCCGCGGCCCCCACGCCGAAAGTCCAAGGAGACAAGATCGTCATTGGGGCTCAGACGGTGTCGTTCAAGGACGGGAAAATTGTATTGGGCAAGTTCACCGGTCAGTAGCGGGTGTCTGTTTGGTTTTGATCACGCGGACGAATGAGATTGTTGCGTCTGCGCCGGTGGCTTGGATGTGGAAGTCGAACGCCTCGCCCTTGCCCGCAAAGCATGCATCTGTGAGGTGGAATGTGGTGGTCAGGGCCTTCTTCGTGTTCTTGCACTGGACTGTTCGTCGTCCGACGGCGCCTCCGGGCCTGGTGTAGACCAGCGTCCATTTGCCCTTACCGATGTCGTGATGCGTGACTTTGATCGCCACCGCGTGCGGACCGCCGCTTAGAAAGCGGTCGTCCAGGGCAAATCCGATCTTGGAGTTATCGCTCGCCAGATCGGTGCGGCGGGCGATGTAGTCGAATTTGTAATTCTTGGGGACCATCCACATCGACTTGTGCTGGGGCACTTTGATCGCGGGGCGGGTGCGATAACCGTTTCGGTCGCGCTGGATCAGCCAGCGTTCGAAGTTTCGGATCGCGAATTCCTTGCCCTTCTTACCGGCCGATGATCCGCGCACGATGCTCTGGCGCAGGTAGCAGAAGGCATCGGGCGAATCGGTCACCTTGCGTCCGAGTGCCAGGGACATGTAAGCCGTCAGCGGCGGGTCCATGTCGACCGAACTGCCCGACATCCACAGGTAGTTCCGCCTCATCTGCAGCGTGCGGATCATCGATTCGTGGTAGCGGTAGGCGTGTGTCTCCAGCGGTCCGAATCGTCCGGTCCAGTACTTACCATATTCTTCGTTCTCATCCCCGAAGGCTCGGCCGTCCGCGATCGGCGGGCAGGTTTCATCCACGTGCAGGTATCCCTGGAGATCGACGCTTTGGCCCAGTGCGGGATTGTGGAGATGGTAGAGATAGTTCTCGACGAATCCGCATCGCTGCCCCATGCCCAGCCCGTAGGCACGCTTTATGACGTTTCGGGCGACCTTGCGATAGTCGCCTGCCTTTCCGGCAACGCCCAAGCCGCCCGCGCCCACCCACGCCAGGACACTCGTGCGTCCCTTGAACGCTTTGGCCCAGGCGTCGAGCCGCTCGTTAAGGCATTTTTCCAGGGTGTCGGGTGTCAGGCCGGCGTTTTTTTCGGCCCACCGGGCGGGGGTCGGCGGGATGTACATCTCCTCGCCCCAACTCTTCGAGATCGCTCCGACGTATACGATCCGCAGGGCCCTGTCTTTGGGGATACCGCTCTTTCCAAACGCTTCGATTACGCGGAGGTAGCGGCGGTGATACTCCTCGCTCCATATCGCGTAGTTCAGGAGTTGGAATCGCCCCTCCATGCTCGTCATGTCGATCAGTGGTATTTGCTTGTCGTACTTCTGCATCCACTTTGGCCCGAGGAGTTGCTTGCGGCCGTTGCGCACCCGGTAGGCGACCGTCGCGTAGAAGTGGAATCTGCAACCGATGACATCCTTTGGCAGGGAGGCGAGTTTCTTTTTGACCGACGAGAAGTCGTATTTACCTTCCTCCGGTTCGACGTCGCGCCAGAATACGGAGATGCTGGCGAGCTTATTACCCGGGAAGGTTCGTTTCTCCCGGCCGAAGATAAGCCCCGAATTGGCGACCGGTTTGATACCGCCGGGGAGCGACCAGTCCCATCCCTCGATTGTGTCGTCGGTCTTGCGCCATGGCGTCAAACGTACGCGATTGTCCTGGAGTTGCTTACCCGTCGGCCTGGCCGAACGCACCAGATGGCGGTTGGATGTCTCGTCGGCTGCGCGCAGCGGGGCGCCCAGCAACAGTATGCATCCGACAACGATTCCAACGAACCTTATCGCTATCATTTCAACACGGAGAAGTCGGAGAAGTATGCGTAGATTCCCAGGACTATCGCCGCCAGCAGGGCTCCGACCCATTTGGCGTGCTTCCACGGCGTCATGTCCACGTCGCCGGAATACTCGTGGCGCCACGGTTCTCCCCGAGGTCTGACCCAGGAGATTATTGTGATCATCAGCAGCGTGCTTGCGAACACCGCGCCGATGAAGTGGTATTTGTGCATCAGGAAGCTCTCGGACTTTGGATCAATAATGTCCTTCAGTCTGGGTGCGAAGTAGACCAGGATGATCGCCATGAACGCAAAGACCAGGCCGATATTGGCCGCCAGAGCCGATGCTCGCCTGTGCAGCAGGCCCATCACGACCACCGCGAATATCGGTATGAAGTAGATTGCGTTCATCTCCTGGAGGTAGTCGAAGATGCTCTTCTGCCCGAACAGCAGAGGTGCGATGCACATAGCCGCTACAGCTACGATGCACCCGACCAATCTTCCGGATCTGACGGTTTGGGCGTCGCTGGCGTCCTTCCTGAATACGCCCTTGTACAGGCCCAGGCTGAACAACGTGGCCGTGCTGTTCAGCGCCGAGTTGAACGAACTTAGAATAGCGCCGATGATAACGGCTGCAAAGAAGCCCGTCAGGCAGGGCGGTAGGACGTGGCGGACCAGCTTCCCGTAAGCCAAGTCCGCTTTCAGGACGCCCGCGTCGTCCAGCGGCGCTATGATCTGTTGCTTGTACAGGTGGAATGCGATGATACCGGGAACAACCAGGATGAGAGGCGCCAGCACCTTCATGAAACCGGCCAGGAGTACCCCTTTTTGCCCTTCCTTCAGTGAACTGGCGCCGAGCGTTCGCTGGATGATCTGCTGGTTCGTACACCAGTAGAACAGGTTCAGCAGCAGCACCCCGGTAAACAGTGTTCCAAACGGTACGGACTGGTCGGGTTTGGCGATCGAGTTGAGCTTGTCGGTGTGTTCGGTGCGCAGAACTTCCAGGCCCTTGAGGATTCCGCCCGCCTCGCCGCCCAGTGCGTGCAGACCGAACAGTACGATCATCACCCCGCCGACGATCAGTCCGAATCCGTTCAATGTGTCCGAGATCGCCACCGTGCGAAGCCCCCCGAAAATAGCGTAAAGCGATCCTATGACGCCGATCATCCAGACCAGTATCCAGATATTCGTTTGCTGGTCGGCGATACCTGTGATTGACGAGACTTCGAGCATACCAGCCAGGCCCGTGGCGCCGGTATACAGGATGATCGGCAGGAGTATGACCGCATAAGCTATTATAAAAATGACGGTCGTGATCGTACGCGTGTTGTGATCGAAACGTTCTTCGAGGAACTGCGGAACTGTTGCGATACCGCTCTTGAGGAACTTCGGCAGGAAGAACAGCGCCATGCACACCAGCGCCATCGCGGCGATAACCTCCCACGCGAATACGCAGATCCCGTCGCTGAAAGCCGCACCGTTCAGGCCGACCAACTGCTCGGTCGAGAGGTTCGTCAGCATCAGCGATCCGGCGATGAAACCCGCCGTCAGCGTCCGACCGGCCAGGAAGTAACCCGTCGATGTACCGTGATCGTCCCTGCGCGTCATGAACCACGTTATCAGACCGACCAATCCGGTGAAGAAGACAAAAGTGACAAGTGTGGTAACCTGCATAAAGTGTTCCTGCTCCTGTTATTCGGTGCCTTAAGCTACCAATGCGAATATCCGGCTGCAATGAAAAACGCCGGCGAAAAGCGATCCGGCGGCATTCCGCTTGCGAATATTGACATAATACGGATAGTATTCGCAGCCACAGCGATCAGATTAGCAGGGGCGCCTGGGGAGCAGCCCCAAGGTGACGAAACGAGATGACACCATGACCGTGCAAATTGAGATTCCTAAAGACAAGATCGCCGACTTCTGTCGGCTGAATCACATTCGGCGATTGGCGTTGTTTGGCTCGGTGCTGCGAGATGATTTTCAGCCGGACAGCGACATCGACGTGCTGGTAGAGTTTGAACCGGGTACGCGAGTGGGGCTGCGTTTCTTTCGCATGGAGTTGGAACTGCGCGAGATTCTGGGGCGCAAGGTAGATCTGAACACGTCGGGCTTCCTGAGTCGCCATTTCCGCGGCGAAGTGCTTGCCGAGGCGGAGGTGCTATATGACGCAGCATGACGACGCCGTCAGATTGCGACACATGCTCGATCACTCTACTTTCTGGACGGTTCCGGTCTCCGACGATTTGTATGCGGCGTAGATGACTTTCAGTACTTCCAGGGAGTCTTCTGCGGTCAGTGGTGTCGGACGGGCGCCGCGGGTCGCGTCGATGGCGGCCTGGACGAATCCCTGATAACCGCCGACCTTCGAAGTGGGCTTTTCGGTTTGGATGCCCTTGGGGGCCTTGGGATGTGTGGAATACCACTTGAACGAACTGGCAGATCCGCCCGGGCTGCGGTGCGCCGCTATCTTTATCCAGCCCTTCGACCCCCAGATCGTCAGCCCGTTCTGCATGGAACCTGACTTGAGGAAGTACCCGCCGTGAAACGTTCCCACCATCCCGCTCTTGAACAGCAGAGAGACGGCTTCTGCGTCTTCGATCTTGATCGGCTGGCCGCCGACGTTGCGGCAGAACGCACTTACCTTCTCGACGCGATCGCCCGTGAGAAAGAGGACCTGGTCCATGTTGTGGATGCCCAGCCAGATCAGGTGTCCGCCGCCGGACTTGTCCCTGGAGCAGTACCACGATTTCTGATAGCTCGGGCGCGTCAGGCGGGTCTGGTCCTTGACCTGGAGAACGTTCACCGCGTACAGCTTTCCCAGGAATCCCTGCTGAATGATCTGGCGTGCCCGAAGTGATTGGGCACTGACGCGGTTTGGCAGGGAGAGCATCAGCAGGCGTTTTTTCAATCGGGCGAGTTTCACCAGTTCGGCGAACTGCTCGGCGCGAATGCAGCCGGGTTTTTCGGATACCACGTTGCAGCCGCCTTCCATGGCGACTTTGATGGGCGCCGGCGACAAGTGAGCGGGCATGGCGACTATCACGAGTTGGGGCTTGAACTCGCCGATCATTGTCGCGGGCTTGCGGTAGGTGGACACCTTGCCAAACACCTTGCCAAGCGTCCGCTGCGCCCCGGCGAAGTGACGCCCACTTTCGTCGCAAAGGGCAACCTTCGACACCCCTTTGCATCCGGCCAGCGATTTAAAGTAGATCCCCAGGTGCGGGCCGCTCCGTTCAGTGATGATCGCTACGCGAATCTTATCGGCGGCCTTGTCGGATGAGTCTTTGTCGCCCTCTACCGCGATCGCGCCGCCGGCGATCGTGGCAAACAGCAGGGCCATCAGGACAGTGCGGTATTTCATGGCTTGATTCCTTTCAGGAGACTTTGGGCACGGCCCAGTGGTCGGGGCGGTACTTGCGGTCGAGCAGAGCGGAGGCTTTTTCGTCGCCGATGATCTTTTCGGTTTTTGGATCGAACGTGATTGCCCGCCCGGTCCGGGCAACGATATTGCCCAGGTGACAGAGCGACGAGGAAAGATGCCCTTCCTCGATATCCGCAGCCAGTTGCTGCTTGCGGTCCTTGATGGCGTCGAGGAAGTTGCGCTGATGATACCCGTCGCCCGAGGAGGGTTTGACCTCGCGGACGAGCTTGTTCTTCGGGCCGTATATCCGGATGCCTCGCCCGACGGTCATCATCCCTTTCGTCCCGTAGAAGAACGTACTATTGCCCTCGGCGTCATGCCGATAGGGCGACCATATCCGCTGCTCGTAAATCAGCAACCGCTTCTGTCCGACCTTGCCTTCGCCGGGATACTCGAACGACATTGAGTACGTGTCGGGAAACTCCTGGTCGTCGTCGAAGAACAGCTTCGCCCCGTAACCGGTTATGAAGCTCGGGTGGGTCTTAACGCCCAGCCCCCAGCGGGCCACGTCGATCCCGTGCACGCCGTCATTGCCGATGTCGCCCGTACCGAAGTTGTAGAACCAGTGCCAATGGTAGTGCACGTAGTTCGACTTATACTTCCGCCACTCGGCCGGGCCGACCCAGAGATCGTAGTCGAGGTACTCTGGCGGCTTGGAGGGGGACTTGCGGCCGATGTTGGCGCGCTTCTGGCTGTTGACGTGTTTGGCGATCAGGATATCGCCGATAACGCCCTCGCGGAGCAGGGAAATTGCGGTCTTGGTGCCGCGACTCGAGCGGGTCTGCGTGCCGTGCTGCATGACCACGTTATGCTTGCGGGCGGCCTCGATCATCATGCGCCCCTCGCGGACGCTGTGCGAGCAGGGCTTCTCCACGTAGACGTGTTTCCCCGCCTTGCAGGCCAGAATAGCCGCCGGCGCGTGCCAGTGGTCGCACGAAGCGATCAGCACCGCATCGACCGATTTGTCGTCGAAGATGCGGCGCATGTCGGCCACCGCATGCTCGGCTTTGGTTTTCTCTTTGGCACGCCTGGCGCGATTCCGGTCCGGATCGCAGACGTAAGCGACGGTGGCGTCCGGATGGATGCGGCAGTTCATCCCCAACCGAATACCGCGCCCGCCGCAGCCGATAACGGCCAGGACGATGCGGTCGTTGGCGTCGCGGGCGCTGGCGATTCCGGGCGAAGATACGATTGACGCTGCTGCGGCCGCTGCGCCGGTGCGCTTAAGAAAACTCCTGCGGGTTGATCTTGCCATGATAGTGTCCTTCCTGACCCTGGATTCACTGAATGGTGCACGACGGCGACTGCCGCCGGTCTTTCCGGCGATTATATCACCGGCAGGGAGATAATGAAGCACTCGTGTTGTTATCCCTTGTATTACTTGGGATTTCCCATATAGATTTCTGCCCACGACCGTCGCGGGCCTCTTGAGAGATTGTATCACTTCTGGGGGGGGTGCCAGCAATAGTTCGGCTCGCTCGAAGTGGCCTTCATGCGGGTCGCTACGTCCGATCCGGGCAGACCGTCCCTGTCGCCGCTTTCACCCATTGGATTCTCCAGTTTTCCTGCCCTTGATCTTGAGGAAATCCTTTGTTTATGCGATTGAATGATGCTCTATTGTACCCAAGGACGAAACCTAAACCAGGAAATCCGGGTCTAATGCATCACTGCATTCACAGAATTGATCGGAGGGGTTTTCTGAGGTCGGTCGGCTTCGGCGTAACTGCATTTGCATGCAGTTCCCCGGCCCGTGCGGCCGACAGATCGGCGGCCGGGCGGAATGTGCTGTTCATTATCTGCGACGATCTCAATGATTGGGCGCTGCATCCGCCGGGGCATCCGAAGGCGAAAACGCCGAACATGGACCGTCTTCGGCGGAAAAGCGTGAGTTTTGCGAATGCCCATGTCGTCGTGCCGGTCTGCGGCCCTTCGCGCAAATGTCTATTCTCGGGATTGTATCCGCAGACGATAGATGATTATGGATTTGCGCCGTGGAAGTCGGTGAAACCCCTGAAGGGCTGTGTTCCGCTCCCGCTGCACTTTCGTAACAACGGGTACGACGCCTATGGGACTGGCAAGTTGCTGCACGAGGGCGCCGGCGGCGATTTCTATACCGCCTACGGGATCGGGCCGGACTACGGGCCCTGGCCATGGTACGGGAAGGGGAGACCTGCCAACACTCCGCACCCGCTGCAGTTTGAAACGTGGAAGAAGCATCTCCCGGTCCAGATGCACCGCGATCTCAACTACGGCCCGTTGTCCAATGTGCCGCACTGGAAGAAAGGGGCGATCAAAGGGATACCCGGCGCGAAAGGGTGGTACTATGAAAATGGAAAGCCATTTCGGTACGTCGACGATAATGACCGCGACAAGACGCCGGATGAGATATCGGCCGACTGGGCGGTAGACGTACTGAAGAAGAAGCACGATCGCCCCTTCTACCTGGGAGTCGGCTTCATTCGCCCGCATACACCGCTCTACGCTCCGAAGAAATATTTCGATATGTTCCCCCTGGAAGATATTCAACTCCCGCCGTACCAGAAGGATGACCTCGACGATTGTGCTTCGGTGCTGCGCAAGCGATGGCAATGGGGGTACAAGAAATATGACGCATTGATCGAGGCCGGAGGGTCCAAGGCTCTGAAAGAATGGGTGCAGGCTTATCTGGCCTGCATGGCGTTTGTAGATGCGCAGGTTGGTCGAGTACTCGACGCTTTGGACGCAAGTGCGCATAGCGACAACACGATCGTGGTCCTGACCGGTGACAACGGATATCACGTGGGCGAAAAGGATTGCATCCAGAAGTGGCATCTGTGGGAGGAGTCCACGCGAGTACCGTTTTTCATTCATGTCCCGGGCGCTCGGGGAAACGGACGGACCTGCGATCACCCTGTTTCACTAATAGATATGTATCCCACGCTGGCGGACTTGTGCGCTCTTGGCGGGCATCCCAACAAGTCTCGCAGCAAGACACCGCTCGACGGGCACTCGCTTCGAGGGCTGCTGGAGAACCCCGAACGCAAGAAATGGAACGGGCCGTCAGTAGCCTTTATGGGTATCCGGGATGGAAGGGTCAGCCCGCACTTCTCGGTCCGTTCCCGGCGGTACCGGTATACGCTCTGCGGTAATGGCGAGGAGGAATTCTACGATCATGACAAAGACCCGCACGAGTGGACCAACCTCGCGGGCGATGCGAAACATGCGGAAACAAAGAAACAGCTTCGTAAAGAATTGATGCAAATCCTCCGAGCAAGTAAGATTCCAAAAGGCTTCAAGCCGATCAGGGCCGCCGAACCGCGACGATAGCTGGAGTTCGACTACGGGAGCAAAATGGCAACTATGAGGCTGCGAACGAAGCTGATTACCGGCGCGGTAGTGCTGGTTCTGGTCGTTGTCGGTTTCATTGCCAGTCAGATATCCTCCTGGGCTGCCGATGCCCTCCTGCATCCAACCCGGCGCCCCGTCGATCTCCAACTACCGCCGGAAGCCGAGGAAGTGACATTCGCCGGTGCGGGTGTATCCTTGAAGGGTTGGCGCTTTAGTGCCTCGGGTGAAAAACGCGGAACTATCGTCTATCTGCACGGTGTTGCCGACAACAGGGCCGGAGTCATCGGAATTGCCTCCCGTTTTACGCCCCGCGGGTTTGATGTCATCACCTATGACAGCCGTGCCCACGGATCCTCCGGAGGCGAGAATTGCACCTACGGCTACTACGAAAAGGAGGACCTCCGTCGAGTGCTGGACACGATTGAGACCGGTCCTGTCGTACTGGTGGGCGGTTCGCTGGGCGCGGCAGTCGCGTTGCAAACCGCCGCCGTGGACAGCCGGATTCGGGCGATAGTGGCCGCTGAGACCTTTTCCGATTTGCGCAGCACAGTCCGCGATCGGGCTCCCTTTTTCTTCACTGAAAACGCCATTCAGCGGGCCTTTTCCCTGGCCGAGCAGCGCGGTAAGTTCCAGGTTGACGCCGTGAGTCCGATGATCGCGGCGGCTGACATCACCGCCGCGGTTCTTTTGATTCATGGCGCACTCGATCGGGAGACGCCGCCCGAGCATTCACAAAGAGTGTTCGACGCGCTACAGGGCCCCAAGCGATTGATTCTCGTCGAAGACGCCGGGCACAACGAGTCGTTGAGCGGATCGGTTTGGACTGATATCGAGGAATGGATCGACCTCGCTCTGAAGCCATCGACACCGCTGGCAGCCGATATTGACGGGTATCATGAGACGATTACCGTCGCAAGGCAGGCGGGGCATGATTACCGCAACGTGGTTCAGGGATGTCTGGCCAGGCGTGCCAAGTCGATGCACACGTTTTTCCGGCTCAGCGAGCATGCCGGATTTGACGCTGCTGCATCACAGGGCCATGCAGGCGTCAGCGGAGACCTGCTTCGTGAACTCGGCGATGCGTTCTTTGGTGGATGTCTCGCCATAGAAGAACCAACTGTGCAGAACAAAGTGCGAGAAGACCTGTTGTACGATCTTGGCTATGGGAATACCGAAATCACTGTGAGGGAAATCAAAAGGAAATACCCGAAGACGTTTCCGGAAGGATGGACACGAAATAGCTGAAGGGCAAATAGCGGTTAGAGTACATACGGAAGGCGAACCATATGCATAATCCAGTCGACATGGGCGTCCGTACTATCCGCCGGAATTGCCTGGACGTTTCGGCCCGCCTGGATTGGAGGTTCACATGTCACACGAAAACCCGCCTCGCGTGAACCTGGGATACGGGTGCCCATGAGAGCTCACGGTGGCTGGATGGAGATGTAACGGCCGACGGCAGCAGGTGATACGCTGTGCGGAGGTCTATGGGTGAATTGGGGAGCAGGAATACATAGGGCATTCATAGCGTGGGACCATGTGCCCATCTGTGAACCATATGTGACACTGCCATTTGCCCGCTATTTTGGTGCGGCGCGAGTATCGAGCGCGTTGATCATCGATACGTGGTCGCTGATCAGCTTGCGCATTCGGGCTTCGAATCCGGCTGAGGGCTGCTTGCCGACGTGGACGGTTGTCCACCCGACGAGTTGCAGGTTCGCCCAATTGAATCCGGGCATCTGCATGGCCACTTCGCGGACGTCCTTCTGGTATCGCTTGCCCGTCATTACGCGGAGGGCGACGGCGCATGCGTTGTCGCCGGTGTCCTTGTATCCGCGTTTGCCCGTGAAGGTGCAGTTGTTTGTGTATGCCACCGTATGTGTCGACCCGTCGGGTGCGCTGATGATCTTGATATTCCCGGCGTCTGAAAGCTCCCGATACGCCGAACTCAGCATGCCCAGTTCAGCTTTAAGCGAGCGCATTACGCCCATGATGTCTTTTGGTTGGTTGGTCGGCTTCACGGCCGGGGCGTCCGTACAACCACAGGCCAGCAGGCCCAGACAGACCGCTATCGCCACACCGCCAAACCGCCTCAATCTCGCACGAACTTCCGTTGTACTTGTCTGCCGTACATTCATTTGGTTTCTCCATAAAAGGGCCATCGTGGCGCAGGGTTACGGGGAGTAGAATTTCACGCATACCGGCGACGATACGGTAATGCTGCTGCCGGTTGGTTTGAGTTTTCCGCCGCTCTGGTCGACTCGGAAGACCACGACATTGTTCGAGTTCTGATTGGCGGCGAGGATGAATCTGCCCGTCGGATCGATTCCGAAGTTTCTCGGCGTCTTGCCTCCTGTGGGCTGGTGGCCTGCGCCGGTGAGCTTGCCGGATTTGGCGTCGATGGTGAAGATCGCGATGCTGTCGTGCCCGCGGTTTGACCCGTAGAGGAATTTCCCCGACGGATGGACCTGGACCTCGGCGGTAGTGTTGGAGCCTTTGAAGTCGGACGGAAGGGTCGAGACGGTAGAGAGTTTCGCCAGCGTTCCTTTTTTCGCATCGAAGGCAAACGCGGTAACCGTCGAGTCGAGTTCGTTGATCACGTAGGCGAATTGACCGTTGGGATGGAACGCGAAGTGTCGCGGTCCGGCGCCCGGGGCGAGTTTTACCGCCGGCGGGGCGTGCGGTTTAAGCGTTCCGTTTTTCGAATCGAACTGGTAGACGAACACCTTGTCGGCGCCCAGATCGGCGGCGACTGCGAATCGGTTGGCGGGGTCGAGGTTGATCGAATGCGCGTGCGGACCGTTCTGGCGGCGTTTGTTAACGCTCGAGCCGGTATGCTGGACGACGCTCGCCGACGGGCGGAGTTTCCCGTCGGCGCCTATCGGCAGGGACGCGACCGAACCGCTGGAATAATTCGCAGCCAGCGCATATCGCCCCGTGGCGTCGAGGACAACGTGGCAGGGCCCTCTACCGCCCGACGGTTGACGGTTGAGCTGCGTGAGCTTGCCGGTGGTCTTGTCCATCGCAAACGCGGTCACCAGGCCGGTTGACTTGCCATCGATTCGCGTTGCTCCACCGGCCGCATAGAGGAACTTACCCGTTGGGTGTATCGCCAGGAACGTCGGATTGTCGGTGGCCGCGGCGAGGATCGGTTTGCTCAACGTGCCGAATTTCAGGTTGAGTTTGCTGAGGTATACGCCTTTGCTCCCTTTTCGCGTGTAGGTTCCGAGGTAGACTCTAATCGTCTTTTCGACGCACTGGGCGAGCGGGCAGACGGTCAGGCAGATCGTCATCGCGGCCAGGATCATTGCGGTGCGCCGGGTGGTTGTCGCGGTCATATTGTCGCCTCCGCCCACTGCTTCTCGAGGAAGCGGAATGATTTTGGAATCTCGACCTCTTTCTTACCGATGCATCCGCACTCGAGGCTGACGCATCCCTGGTATCCGATTCGCTTGAGTCCCCGGAATCCGTCGACGAAGCTGCGGGCGTCCTGTCCGGGCAGTTTGCGTTTGATGCTCCCGAGATGCACGTGGCGGAGATACTTACCGGCTGACATGAAAGCTCCCTGGTCGGAAGTCTCCTCGAAGTACATGTGGTAGAAGTCGCCCATCATCGCCACGCCGGGGCTGTTGACGTCGCGGCAGATCGACGCCGCGTCGGCCAGTTGACGCAGGAAATACGCCTCCTTGCGGTTCAGCGGCTCGAGCATCGCAGGTACGCCGACTTTGGCTCCGTGCTCGCCGATCAGTTTCAGCGTTTCGATCAGCGCGTCGCGAGCTTCCTTTCCGACGAGTTGCGTGTGACGATTGAAGGCGGGGACTGCGATTACGCCCGCCGCCCCCCACTCAGCCGCGGCGGTAAGGGTTTCTTTCAGCGTTGAGATCGCCTCATCGCGCTGGGATTTGTCGGGCGAGATCAGCAGTCCGGAGTATCCGCCGCAGATGGCTCCGACCTTGATCGTCGTGCCTTTCAGGGCGTCGGTGATCTCCTTCTTTCGTTTGGCCAGGTTCCCTCCATTCAACTCCACGGCGGACGCTCCCCAGTTCTGCAGCTTGCGGACTTTCTCCTTGAGCGTTTTGCCCGGTATGCATCCCTCCCGGCTGCAGATTCGCAGCTTTGCCTTCGGTATCTTAACGATCTTTTCAGCCATCGCCGGCGCGGCGCCCAGAGCAGCGATGCCCGCCGCGGCGAGCGAACCTCTCAGGATATCTCGTCGTTCCATTTTCGTGTCTCCCATGTGTATCAGTACTTCAGTTTAGGCAGCTTCTTGAGTTGAATGGCTTTCTTTCCGTCGCCTTTCGGCGTGAACATGTCTCAGGGAGTCAGCCCGTATTCACCGACGATGGTTCCTTTCCATAGTGGGTATCATAGTATATTTCGGCGCCTGAATCACGGTTGACTGATATTGAGCCAGGTCAATCGCATCTAAACTACTGTGCCCGAGGGATTTTGTCGGCACGGATTTCGACACAGCTTGCCCTGAGCGAAGTCGAAGGGAGATTCAGAGGTTCAGAGAGTGGCAACGACAAAGGCTTTGCTAACGACAACGGCCTGAAACGGCGAGAGAAACAGAGAACGACTAAATGAAGTTCCTCTGCTTTTCGCCGTCAGCCGTTAGCAGTTGGTCGTTACTTGGAATTTGGGCGTTTCTTGTTGGCTGTTGGCTGGACAACGGCGAGAGGCCGTTAGTCGTTACTGATCACTGGCGACTGGTTTAACGGCGGTCCGGCCGCAGAATGCGGCCGGCTTTGTGTCCGCCTGAGACAGGCGAAGACGCAAACCGCACCGTCGAGCCTACAGGCGAACCGCCAACGTTGATTCCGCCAGGATATCCGCCAACAGATCATCGCCAGGGGCATCGCTCGCCGGGGCGTCACTCAGCGGACGGAGGTCATACGCGGACGTCGCCGCACGCTGCAGCCGCGTTGCCGACGAACCGCCCGATATCGCCTGAGGTTCGGAGATGTAACCGTCCACAGACAGCAATCCGCCAAGCAGATCAATCGCCGCCGGGTCGTTATTTGGAGTGCGGTGACCCGGCACCGCTTTGACATGTCGCGGAGCGACGCGGTCGCCGTTGTCGTTTTCCGTTGACTGATCACTGCTTGTCCTGAGCGCAGTCGAAGGGATCACTGCCGAAGGCCCGCCTCCGGCGGGGTCACTGGCCGCACCCGGGTTCACTGAAGTGACCCGGCCGGGAACGGCGACAACACCCAACCCCGACTCGACAACCGGTCCCGCGGATGTCTGCAGCACAGTCAGTGGAATCGGCGCCGAATGTGTTTCGGCGACGAGTTCTATCACCACGTTGTCCGCCAGCAGATCCGAACCAGAGTCCTGGTCCGCGAAGAACTCGAGGCTGTAGTCACCGGCGCTGTACGCCTGAAGCGTCAACGGCAGAGTCTCGGAGTCCCAGTTATTGTATTCCGAAGCCCCGCCGAAGACCATAAAGTTGCCTGTCTCGCGTATGGCGCCCGATCCGTCTTTGAGCCTCGCGACATACGGAATCTGAGATGCTCCTCTCGAGGTCGTCGCATCCCAGGTAATCGCCCCGATCGATGAACCTGCCGGAACGGAAAACTCCTGGCTGGCGATCCGCGTCCTCTTGTTGGCGAAATCCGCATACTGCGGGCCGTCCGAACCCGCGTCCGGATACGAGCCCGGATATCCGCCGTTACCGTCGAAAACAAAAGCGATGCTGGACCATCCCGGGACTGTGGGGGAGTCGAGGGTGTTGGCGGGAATATCCGGAAGCTCAAAACTGCCGTTCACTGCAATGTCGCCTGTGGTGGGGGGGACCGGCTCCGCACCGCCGAAGATGCCTCGCATGATCGCAAAATCGCCCAGACCGACTCGACCATCGCCATTCAGATCAGCCGCCATCGCACCGGCCTCGCCGCGCAAGCCAAACTCGCCGACGAGTACCCCGTAGTCACTGGCCCCAACTTCCCCATCACCATCGCTGTCACCAACGCAATTACCGAAGGAAAATACGTCGTCCGCGGAAAGGTCGGTGTTCGCGGTAGCGAGAACCGTCACCTCGATCCACTGATCGACGATGGCGCCGTCCGGCCAGATCAACGTCACGCGATCGGATCCGCCGACACCTTCGCCCGGACGGACTGTCAAGGTCGGGTCCGGGTAAGTTCCTATCCTGAACTGGAAATCTGCCAACACGGGCGCAGCAAGCGGAGCGTCGATGTCCACCATGATTCCGTTTATACCACGACTATAGCTGGTGTAGTTATCCGGCGACTCCGTCTGCCCGGGCAGTAATGCCACCTTGCTAGGATCAATGGCCGCATCGTCGGCCGCATTCGCAGCCGCGTCGTCCCCGTCCCATACCGAGTTGTTGTAGAAGACGTGCCTTGCCGCAACGAAGGCCATCGGCTCGCCAACATCGTCCACATGAATCACCAATACCTTTTCTCTATACAACCCTCCTTGGTCAGCCGAACGAACGCGGATGCTGTAGCTGTCGCGGGTTTCATAGTCAAAGACTGCGGCGGTCTTTAGTATACTGCCGGCAATCATGAATGAACTGTTGTCTGTACTACCGGCACCGGTCGCCAAACTGTAGGTGAAAGTATTCCCGGCATCCGCATCCGCCGTGCTTAATGCCCCGATGACAGTGCCAACAGGTTCGTTCTCAGGTATCGTGTTATTCGACAGGGCAATATCAATCGGCTGCTCGTTGATGTTGGTAACGTTGATCGTGAAAGGCTCCTCGTACCAGAGGCCGCCCTGATCGGTAGACCGAATGCGGATAGTGTAGTTGCTCTCGGCTTCGAAATTGAACGACTCGCCCGTCTTGAGCGTGTCGACGTCGATGCTGAATGAGGCGTTGTCATCGTCGCCCTTACCGGTCACGAGCATGTAGGTGTGCGTATCACCGGCGTCAGGTGTCGTGCTGAACGTACCGACGGGCGTCCCAACCGGCTCGTTTTCGGCCACCATCGGGTTCGACAGCAGAATGTCCGTAGTTGCTGAGATGTTCTCGTACCAGGCGATCTTGGCGTCGTTAGGCGACGCGGAGAGCACGTCCAGGTCGCCGTCGCCGTCAACGTCCGCCGCGAATACCGACCGGGCCCCGTCAGCTACGGTCGAGATGGTGTACGTGGTGAAATTCCCGCTCCCGTCGTTCTCGTACCAGGCGATCTTATCGTACATCTCCGACGCCGAGAGCACGTCGATGTCGCCGTCGCCGTCCATGTCAGCCGCGAATACCGAAGTGGCCAGCGAAGCATCGGTGGAGATGGTGTAAGCGGTGAAATTCTCGCTGCCGTCGTTCTTGTACCAGGCGATCTTGTGGTCCCACCACGACGCGGAGAGTACGTCCATGTCGCCGTCGCCGTCGACGTCCGCCGCGAATACCGACTCAGCCGCGATAGCGGCGGTGGAGATGGTGTAAGGGGTGAAATTCTGGCTGCCGTCGTTCTCGTACCAGGCGATCTTGTCGTCGAAACTGGATGCGGACAGCACATCCATGTCGCCGTCGCCGTCGACGTCCGCCGCGAATACCGACTGAGCCCCATCGGCGTCAGTGGAGATGGTGTAAGGGGTGAAAGTTCCGCTACCGTCGTTCTCGTACCAGGCGATCTTGTTGTCGTTCCACGATGCGGAGAGCACGTCGAGGTCGCCATCGCCGTCGACGTCCGCCGCGAATACCGAAGTGGGCCAATCGGCGGCGTTGGAGACGGTGTAGGCGGTGAAATTCCCGCTGCCGTCGTTCTCGTACCAGGCGATCTTGTCGTCATTGCGCGACGCAGAGAGCACGTCGGTGTCGCCGTCGCCGTCGACGTCCGCCGCGAATACCGACCCCGCCGAATCGGCGGCGGTCGAGATAGTGTAAGGGGTGAAATCTCCGCTGCCGTCGTTCTCGTACCAGGCGATCTTATTGTCATTGCCCGAGGCGGAGAGGGCGTCCATGTCGCCGTCGCCGTCGATGTCCGCCGCGAATACCGAAGTGGGCCTGTCAGCCGCGGTGGAGATCACGTTCTGTTCGCCGAAGACACCATCGGCCAGTGAGGGACTTGCGATCGTGACCTGATAGTCTTCGACTTCCCCGTCGGTCGCCGGGCCGGAGGGCCCCAAACCGCCGGACGTACTGAGCCGAAAGCGGGCGTAGGTCGGGCCATCGACGGCCCAACTCGGCACGTCGAAGGCTATCGCATTGTCGCCGGCGCTGAGGGCCACGCTGTCGGCGATCTGCTCCAGCGGCCCGCCCCACGTGCCGTCGGCGTTGAAGTCGATCCAGGCGTCCAGCTTAGACCCCGCTGCGGAGGCATTGACCGTCACGCCGGCATCGAGCTGGCCCACGTGAATCATCCCGAAGGTCACACCGTCGTCGTCGACGCCGTCGAGATCGTCGCCATCGGCGCCGGCACTTGGCGCCCCGTCCAGTTCGGTGTCGCTGCCGGCGCCCAGAATCGCCCCCGCTGCATGCGTGTGCCGAGCACCATTATCCGCCAGCGTCGTAGGATACGGCGAAGGCGCGTCGCCGAAATCGAGGCCCACGTTCTCGTACCAGGCGATCTTGTTGTCGCGAGCCGACGCCGAGAGCACATCCAGGTCGCCGTCGCCGTCGATGTCGGCGGCGAATACCGAATAGGCGTAATTGGCGGCGATGGAGATAGTGTACGGGGTGAAATTCCCGCTGCCGTCGTTCTCGTACCAGGCGATCTTGCTGTCGTCCCGCGACGCCGAGAGCACGTCCATATCGCCGTCGCCATCGATGTCTGCGGCGAATACCGAATAGGCATAATCGGCGGCAGTCGTAATAATCCGCTCGGTGAAATTCTGGCTGCCGTCGTTTTCGTACCAGGCGATCTTGTTGGAAGTGTCCAACGCGGAGAGCACGTCCATGTCGCCGTCGCCGTCGACGTCCGCCGCGAATACCGAACGGCCATAATAGGCGGTGCTGGAGATTGTGTACGGGGTGAAATTCTCGCTGCCGTCGTTCTCGTACCAGGCGATCTCGTGGTCGCCCTGTATCGCGGAGAGCACGTCCATGTCGCCGTCGCCGTCGACGTCCGCGGCGAATACCGAGATGGGGTTATCGGCGTCAGTCGTGACAGTCCGCTCGGTGAAATTCTCGCTGCCGTCGTTCTCGTACCAAACGATCGTGTCGATGGTCCCCAAGGCGGCGAGCACGTCCATGTCGCCGTCGCCGTCGACGTCCGCGGTGAATACCGACCTGGCGTAATAGGCGGTGTTGGAGATTTTGTACTGAGTGAAGTTTCCCCTGCCGTCGTTCTCGTACCATGCGACCGTGTTGTCGTGAATCGACGCCGAGAGCACGTCAGTGTCGCCGTCGCCGTCCACGTCAGCCGCAAATATCGACACGGCCGCGTTAGCGTCCGTGGGGATTGTGTGCCGGGTGAAATTCCCGCTGCTATCGTTTTCGTACCAGGCGATCTTGCTGTAATACCCCGCCGAGGAGAGCATGTCCATGTCGCCGTCTCCATCGATGTCGGCCGCGAATATCGACATGGGCCACTCATCCGAGATGGAGATCACGTTTTGCCCCACAAAGACACCTCCCGGTGAGGGACTTGCGATCGCCACCTGGTAGTCTTCGACTTCTCCGTCAACCGCGAGCCCGGCGGGCCCTAAACCGCCGGTCGTACTAAGCCGAAAGCGAGCGTAGGTCTGCCCGTCGACGGCCCAGCTCGGCACGTCGAAGGTGATCGTATTGTCGCCGGCAGCAAGGGCCACGCTGTTGGCGATTTGCTCGTAAGGTCCGCCCCATGTGCCGTCGGCGTTGAAGTCGATCCAGGCGTCCAGTCTGCACCCGGCGGCGGAGGCATTGACCGTCAGGCCGGCAGCGAGCTGGCCCACCATGATCGTCGAGCCGAAGGTCACCCCGTCTTCGTCGTCGGGCGTGCCGGTAGTATCGTCGGCGTCGGCGCCCGGCGAGTGGGTCCCGTCCACTTCCTCATCGCGGTAGGAGCCCAAAGTCGGACCCGTGGCGGTGTGCCGAGCACCATTCTCAGCCAGCGTCGTAGGATACGGCAAAGGCGTATCGCCATAATCGAATGGGTCCACGTGCTCGTACCAAGCGATCTTGTGGTCACTGTAAGACGCCGAGAGTACGTCCAGATCGCCGTCGCCGTCGACGTCCGCTGCGAATACCGACAAGGCGTAATCAGCATCGGTGGAGATGATGTTCTCAGTGAAATTCTCGCTGCCGTCGTTCTCGTACCATGCGATCTTGTCGTCGCTAGGCGACGCCGAGAGTACGTCGGTGTCGCCGTCGCCGTCAACGTCCGCCGCAAATACCGAACTCGCCGAACCGGCAGCGGTCGAGATAGTGTAAGGAGTGAAATTTCCGCTGCCGTCGTTTTCGTACCAGGCGATCTTGTTGTCATTGCTCGACGCGGAGAGCACGTCCACGTCGCCGTCGCCATCCACGTCGGCCGCGAATACCGACCGAGCTCCGTCAGCGGCAGTCGATATGGTGTGCGGGGCAAAATCCTGAATGCCGTTGTTCTCGTACCAGGCGATCCTGTCGTCGTTAGGCGACGCCGAAAGTACGTCCAGGTCGCCGTCGCCGTCGACGTCGGCCGCAAATAGCGACCGGGCAAAAGCACCGGCGGTGGAGATAACGTTCTCGGTGAAATTCTCGCTGCCGTCGTTCTCGTACCAGACGATCTTGTTGATGCCCACCGATGTGGAGAGCACGTCCAGGTCGCCGTCGCCGTCGACGTCCGCTGCGAATATCGACCAGGCAAGATCAGCGTCGGTGGAGATAGTGTTCTCGGTGAAACTCTGGTTGCCGTTGTTCTCATACCAAGCGATCTTGTCGTCAGCGTGCGACGCCGAGAGCACGTCCAAGTCACCGTCGCCGTCGAGGTCCGCCGCAGATACCGAGTTCGGCGTATCGGGGGCCGTGGAGATCGTACGCAGGGTCCAATTCCCGCTACCGTCGTTCTCATGCCAGGCGATCTTGCTGTCGTTCTGCGACACCGAAAGCACGTCCAGATCGCCGTCGCCGTCCACGTCCGCCGCAAATACCGACCGGGCCCCAATGGCGGCGCTGGAGATCACGCTCTGCCCCTCGAAGGCGCCACTGGCCAGCGAGGGACTTGCGATCATGACCTGGTAGTCTTCGACTTCCCCGTCAACCGCGAGGCCGGCGGGCCCTAAACCGCCGGCCGTACTGAGCCGAAAGCGAGCGTAGGTCTGGCCGTCGACGGCCCAGCTCGGCACGTCGAAGGTTATCGTATTGTCGCCGTTTACGACAGCCACGCTGTCGGCGATTTGCTCGTAGGGTCCGCCCCACGTGCCGTCGGAGTTGAAGTCGATCCAGGCGTCCAGCTTCGCTCCGGACGGGGCGTTCAAAACATTGACCGTCACCTCGGCGCCGAGTTGGCCCGCCCTGATCGTCGAGCCGAACGTCACGCCGTCCTCATCGTCGGGCACGCCGGTATTATCGTCACCGTCGGCCGCCGCCGTCGGCTTGCCGTCAGATTCAGTATCTCGATTGACCGCCAGCGTAGGTCCCGTATCCGCGTGGCGGGCACCGTCGGATGCGAGAGTAGTGGGATAGGGAGCCGGGGCGTCGCCGAAATCCACGCCATCCAGCAGCAGACGAGGCTCCAGAATCTCCAGTATTGGCCTGATTGATGATGGAGGAACTTTCGATGAGGACTTGTCGGAGTCGAAAGACAGGCCACGTGGGGCCATTGCATAACTCCCTGTACTTGTGTCCCATTCCCGAGTACAACCATGCTCCAGGCACGAGTGTGGAACACCATGGCCATGTTCTTAGATATGCCCGCGAGAAGTGTATTCATTGCCCAATGGCACACATACACCCTCCCGCCAAAGGCAACAATTCCTCCCTCAATATGGGAACTCCTTGCCGCCCAAGCATCCGAATATGAAACAATTATACCAAAGATTCTCGATTCTGCCAGAGAAATATTCAACGTTATAACGTCCGAAGGTTGACAGCTTACAAAGGAACCCCCAGAGGTGCTTCCGCCAGGATGTCCGCCAGTAATTCGTCGGTGTCCAGCGCGGTATCAAGGTTGTCGCCCGGTGTCAAACCTCGTTCGCTTAGCAGCAAATCATCATCAGCGGCTGCGGGCGCGGGGGTGGGCGATGGGGCCGGCAGGTCGATCGGGGCGATCTCGAACGATGGCGGCAGACCGAGCGGAGTGTCGCCGGCGATAATCGCCGCTTCCCCGCCAGACGTCACTGACTCGGCTAGAATGTCCACGTTCGGTTCGGGTGCGGCGGCGGGCGGTGCGGTTGCGGGCAGGGTGGGCATGCCCACGGACGTGCCGAAGTTGCTCCGCAGGGTCGCGAAGTCCGTCAGGTTTACGCGGCCGTCAATGTTCACGTCGCTAACCAACTCGGTACCGCCTCGCAAGCCAAATTCGCCAAACAGCGTGGCCAGGTCATCGGCATCAACCGCCCCGTCATCGTTGGTATCGCCGACGGTATTGCCCACGTAGAATACGTCATCGGTTCCGAGGCCCGTATTGGCGCCGGCGAGCACCGTAACCTCGACCCACTGATTCGTTATCGCGCCGTCGGCCCAGGTGAGTGTCACGCGGTCCGATCCGCCGGAGCCCTCGCCCGGACGCACGGTTACGTTTTCTGGTGCCGGGCCGGAGGACCACGTGTCGGGATTGGCGGCCTGGTTGACCCGTACGCCGATATCACCGGCCGTCGGCGTCCCGGTCAGACCGCTGATGTCGATCATGAGCCCGTTGATCCCGCGCAAGTAGCTGGTTTGGTTGGCAGACGTTGCCGTGCCTTGCAGCAGCGGGGTCTTGGCTGGATCGATGGCGGCATCGTCGTCGCCGCCGGCGTCCAGAGCCGAGTTGTTGTAGAAGATGTGGCGGTCGACGACTTCTGCGGCGGACGGCTCGACCGTCACGGTAAACGTCTCTTCGATCCAGGCGCCCTCGGGGTCCGTTGCGCGGACGGTTATGTCGGCCTGGCCCGCCGCCCCGGGCGCGTAGGCAAGCGTCAACCGCGAACCGAGTATGCTCGCGGTGACCAGGTCCGTATTCGTGTTGTCCTCGACCGAGAACACCAGGCGAT